>NZ_JBSFRM010000007.1:0-212361 GCF_053589235.1 Gordonia sp. NPDC003376
GCGTAATGTGTTCGGCCGACGGAGGTTTCGACTCGACGTGTCGCTGCGCTCCGCGTCGGCTCAACCATCGTGTGCTACGTGTCTTCTGGTGTTCGGTGATTGAGGCGGGACCGAGCCGGAATCTTTGTAGCGTGCGTCGGCTCGGTGTTTGTGTGGTTGATCCCGCCGACGGTGTGCAGGGCCTGTCCTTGCCGCAATTAATCTAACGACGTAAGATAAATTCTATTCAGAGCACCCGACCGACAGTGAGCACGGACCCCGCATGTTGCAGCAGATGACCGACCGCAGGATGATGCGGGTGATCGGCAAGGAATCAGTGGCCGACGGTGTCGTTGCGCTCACCCTCGCCGACACCGACGGGGGACAGGTGCCCCGGTGGGAGCCGGGGGCGCACATCGATCTCGTCCTCGACGACGACACCGTTCGGCAGTACTCGTTGTGTGGCGACGAGTCCGACCCGGACACCTTGCGTGTGGCGGTGCTCCGGGAGCAGGACGGGCGTGGTGGATCACGCCAGGTGCACGACCGGCTCGAAGAAGGCGATGTGCTGCCGGTTGCCGGACCGCGCAACAATTTTCCCCTCGTCGACGGATCTGAGTACCTGTTCATCGCCGGGGGGATCGGGATCACACCCCTGGTTCCGATGATGGCCCGTGCCGCTGCCGGCGGTGCGCGATGGTCACTGCTCTTCGGAGGCCGGACCCGTACGGCGATGGCCTTCGTCGACGAGCTCGAGGATCGGTATCCGGGGATGGTGGCCGCCCGGCCCCAGGACGTCCACGGACTCCTCGATCTCGATGCCGCACTCGATCGGGTATCGCCCGGTACCCACGTCTACTGCTGTGGTCCGGGCCCGTTGCTCCGCGCCGTCGAGGACCGGTGTCGCGACCGTGACGTGACACTCCACGTGGAACACTTCACGCCCAAACAGATCGACGATGCTCGGCCGGACGCCGCGTTCGAGGTGGTGCTCGATCGCAGCGGCACCGCCGTGGCCGTCGGCGCCGACGAGAGTGTGCTCGACGCGCTCGAGCGCAGCGGGGTCGACGTCGAGTTCTCGTGCCGGGAGGGCACGTGCGGGACATGCGAGACCGCGGTGCTCGACGGGACGC
The DNA here is from genome assembly GCF_053589235.1 of Gordonia sp. NPDC003376. Taxonomy (NCBI): domain Bacteria; kingdom Bacillati; phylum Actinomycetota; class Actinomycetes; order Mycobacteriales; family Gordoniaceae; genus Gordonia; species Gordonia sp. NPDC003376. Next base: position 1,113 of record NZ_JBSFRM010000007.1, read on the forward strand.
CAGAACATCGTGACTCGGTGCTCGACGACGACGAACGTGCCGCGAACGACTGCATGATGGTCTGCGTATCCCGCAGCCGCTCACCGCGACTGGTCCTGGACCTCTGATGGTCCGTTTCCACGGCGAACCGCATACCGAACCCGTCGTCGTGCTCGAACGCGACGCCGAGATCGCCGTCCTCCGGCTCGACCGCCCCGACCGGCTGAACGCCTGCACGGTCGAGATGATCGACACGCTGATCGGGCTGTTCGACACCTGCGACGCCGACGACACCATCCGGGCGGTGGTCGTGACCGGGACCGGCCGTGCCTTCTGCGCCGGCGCCGACCTCGAATCCGGTGGCGACACCTTCGCCGCGACGGCCGACGCCGACACCGGTGCGGTCCCACCCGACAGCGGTGGCCGGTTGGCCCTGCGTATCTTCCGGTCCACCAAGCCGGTGATCATGGCCATCAACGGTCCGGCGGCCGGTGTGGGGGTCACGATGACGCTGCCCGCTGACGTGCGGATCGCCTCGGACACAGCGAAGTTCGGCTTCGTCTTCACGAGGCGGGGATTGGTCCCCGAGGCCTGCTCGTCGTGGTTCCTACCCCGGGTCGTCGGGATCGCGACCGCGGTGGAGTGGACCATCGGCGCACGTATGGTCACCGCGGACGAGGCCCTCTCGGCCGGTCTCGTCCGAGAAGTGGTTCCGGCGGGCAGGGTTCGGGAGCGCGCGATCGCGATCGCGCGGGAGATGACCGCCGGTACGTCGGCGGTATCGGTCGCCCTCACCCGCGCGATGATGTGGCGGATGCTCGGTGCACCCGATCCGCAGACGGCCCATCATGCTGAATCCATCGCGATCTTCGACCGGGGTTCGTCCGCCGACGTCATCGAGGGCGTCGAGGCCTTCCTGGAGAAGCGCGAGCCGTCGTTCCCCGGCCAGGTGTCCGACGGGCTGCCCGAGATCTTCGGCTGACCGCCGCCGACCGGTCAGACGGCCATCGACGGTGTGGCGTCGAGGTCGTTGTCGGCGATGATCCCGTGCAGAAAGCTGCGGACCATGGCCTCGAACAACTGCTTCTGGGTCAGTTCGTTGGCGGCGAGGGCCGCGGCGAGCTGGGGCTGGGAATCCTCGGTGACGTTCGGGAAGATCGTCGATCGCGAGCTCGCCGGCCGGGTCGCCTCGATCAGCGCCGCCCCGAGCGCGATCTTCTCCATCCCGTCGAGGATCTGCACGTGCAGCCGACTCGGCACGCCGGAGTCGGTCAGGAATCGTGACGTCTCTTCGTAGGTCGAGGAGAACAATTCGCGCGGAAGATGTTCCAACAGAACGGGGGCGGCGTTGCGATGCCGCAGGATCGACTGACGGAAGTTCACCGCGAGGGTCACGAAGAACTCGGGCCAGTCGCGTCCGGGCCGACGACGCGGGCTGCGCACCGCGGTACCGCCGATGTGGCGGGCCACCTCGGTGAGGATCTCGTTCTTGTCGGCGAAGTGGTGATACAGCGACGGTGCACGAACACCGAGGTGCTTGGCCAGTCGGGGGAGGCTGAACGCCTCGAGTCCCTCGGAGTCGATGATCTCGATCGACGCCTCGACCGCCGCCGCACGACTGATCAGTGGTTTGGACGGGCGCGCCATCGATACACCTTTCCTGCGGCGACGGTTGATCTAACCAGGATAGGTTCTCGCCGCGCGGGGGGAGAACCGGACACACCCCGGCCGACATGGGAAAACGAGAGAGTGCATCATGGAACGATGGCTGTTCGCTCGACCGACGAGACCGCGGGTGCCCCGACACCACCCCGGGAGAACGTGATCCTGGTGCACTGGCACGATCTCGGACGTCACCTCGCCTGTTATGGCGCGACCGGCGTCGCGAGCCCGAATCTCGACGCGCTGGCCGCCGCCGGCATCCGTTTCGCCGACGCCCACGCCACTGCGCCGCTGTGTTCGCCGGCCCGCGGATCGCTGTTCACCGGGCAGTATCCGCACCACAACGGTCTGGTCGGCCTCGCCCATCACGGGTTCGCCTACCGGGCCGGTACCCGTACGCTGCCCGCGATCCTGTCCGACGCGGGGTATCGATCGGTGCTGTTCGGGATGCAGCACGAGAGCACCGACCCCACGAGTATCGGATTCGATGCGATCGACGTCTCCGACTCCCGGTGCGACCACGTCGTCGCCGAATCCCAGGAGTGGTTGCGGCGTCACGTCGCGGGCGGGTCGGGCCAACCGTTCCTGCTGACCGCCGGATTCTTCGAGACCCATCGGCCCTATCCGGCCGACGAGTACGATCCTGCCGATCCCCACACCGTCGACGTCCCGGAGTTCCTGCCCGACACCCCCGATGTTCGTGACGATCTGGCGGGCCTGCACGGCAGCATCACCAAGGCGGATGCCGCCGTCGGCCGGCTCCTCGACACCGTCGAGGCCCTGGGGCTGGTCGAGTCCACCTGGATCGTGTTCGTCACCGACCACGGACTCGCCTTCCCCCGCGCCAAGTCGACGCTGTACGCCGAGGGTACGGGCGTGGCCCTGATCATCCGCCCGCCCGCGGCCCGGGGGATCGCGCCGCGTGTCTACGACGACCTGTTCTCCGGCGTCGACCTCACCCCGACGATCCTCGACTGGCTCGGTGTCGCCGTCCCCGACGACGTCGACGGCGATTCCCACGCAGCGGAAATCGATGTGCCTCAGTCGGAGTCGCCGGTGCGTGCGGAAGTCTTCACCGAGAAGAACTACCACGACGCCTACGACCCGATCCGCGCCGTCCGGACCAGGGAACACAGCTACATCGAGAACTACGCGCACCGGCCGGAACTGCTGTTGCCGCTCGACATCGCCGACAGTCCGTCGGCCCGGTCGATCGACGCGTCGAGCACAACCCGCGAACGCGCGCACGTCGAGCTCTACGATCTGACTTCTGATCCTCGTGAGCGAAACAACCTGGCGGACGATCCGGCGTACGCCGCCGTCCGTGCCGATCTCGCCGATCGCCTCGCGCGGTGGCGGCGACGCACCGGGGACACCCTGCCCACCGAAGACGAGGGGACCGCGGTCGCGGAGCGGTTCATGGCGGTCTTCCATGCGAAATCGCAAGAGGCGCAACCGGATGAAGAGGCGTTGCCGTCCCGTCGTCCGCTCGGTGCGCGCCGCGAGCTCGACGGCGACATCACCACCGGTGACGGCGCGTCGGTGGGCACCTCGGTGGCGGGGTCCCCGCGGCGCTGACCGAACTGCACGTTCGGTTCGCGATGTCAATACTTGACCGCTCGCTGACCGTAAAAACCCAGGTTGCAGGTGGTTTCGGGCTGGCTACACTGTGCCGATGCCAACCAGTGAGAGCTATCTCGTCTGCGCGAGCCAGCGGAGTGGGAGCACCCTGCTCGTCGAGTCCCTCGCAGCGACCGGTGTGGCCGGGACCCCGGAGGAGTTCTTCCAATACTTCACCTCGTCGTCACAGGCGCCGCAACCACGGGAGTGGTTCGCCGGCATCGACGATCCGACCATCCTGAACCTGCTCGACGCCGTCGACCCGGGTGAGGTGGACACCCGTGATTTCGCGAGCTGGCGTACCGACATCCTCGCCGCCGGCCGGACCCCGAACGGTGTGTGGGGCGGAAAGCTGATGTGGAATCAGACGCCGTTGCTCGTCGCGCGCACCCGCACCGGTACCGGATCCTTGCGGACCGCGATCCGCGCGCTCCTCGGCGCCGACCCCCTCTACATTCACGTCTACCGTGAAGATGTTGTGCCCCAAGCGGTATCGATGTGGCGGGCCGTGCAGACCCGGGTGTGGCGGGACGGCCACGGCCCACACGCCGACGCCGACCGTGATGCCCGCGCCGAGTACAACGCGGACGGCATCGCGCACCTTGCCGGAATCCTCCTCGAACAGGAACGACAGTGGCGGCGGTGGTTCTCCGACGAGGGAATCGAACCGTTCGACGTCGAGTTCGGGCAGCTCGTCAAGGACCCGCAGGGCACCACCGCGCGGGTGCTGACCGCGTTGGGACTCGATCCCGTGCTCGCACCACCACCGCCGCTGAAACCGCAGTCCAATGCCCGCTCCAAGGAATGGGCCCAGCGCTATCGCCGCGATGCGGAAAGGAACGGATATCCCCAATGACCACCGAACTCACCGCGTCGACCGAGCCGGCCACCGCCGCCGACCGGTCGACCACCGACGGGCCCGCCGACGTCGACCACGTCGCGGCGCTGCGTATCCTCGAGGCCGAATCGGTGCACATCATCCGAGAGGTGGCCGCCGAACTCGAACGGCCGGTGCTGCTGTTCTCCGGAGGTAAGGACTCCATCGTCCTGCTCCGATTGGCGGAGAAGGCATTTCGACCCAGCCCACTGCCGTTCCCGATCCTGCATGTCGACACCGGCCACAACTTCGACGAGGTGATCGAGTTCCGTGATCGGCGCGTCGCGCCGACCGCCGACAACCCCGACGGGATCAAGCTGATCGTTGCATCGGTACCCGATGCCATCGAGGCCGGGCGGATCGCCGAGACCACCGATCCGTCCGGGTCGCGCAACAGGCTCCAGACACCGGTACTGCTGGAGGCCCTCGAGGCGGGCGGATTCGACGCCGCCTTCGGTGGTGCCCGGCGCGACGAGGACCGTGCCCGCGCCAAAGAACGCGTGTTCAGTTTCCGCGACGAGTTCGGCCAGTGGGATCCGCGTGCCCAGCGTCCCGAACCGTGGTCGCTGTACAACGGCCGGATACGCCGGGGTGAGTCGGTCCGTGTGTTCCCGCTGAGCAACTGGACCGAGCTCGACATCTGGCGCTACATCCAACTCGAGGACCTCGAACTCCCCTCGATCTACTATGCGGCGCAACGTGAGGTGTTCGACCGCGACGGGATTCTGCTTGCGGTGTCGGAGTATTCGCAACCGGACTCACCGTCGGAGGTGTCCACCGAGTGGGTGCGGTACCGGACCGTCGGCGACCTCACCATCACCGGTGCGGTCCGGTCGCAGGCCACCACCCTCGACGAGATCATCGGCGAGATCAGCGTGGCGACGGTCAGCGAACGGGGCGAGACGCGGGCCGACGACCGGACGTCGTCGGCCGCGATGGAGGATCGCAAGCGAGAGGGCTACTTCTGATGACACAGGAAACGATCTCACCGGCGACCGCACCGGCGGGCGCCGTGGCGCCGCGGCGTCAGATCCTGCGACTGGCGACGGCCGGCAGCGTCGACGACGGGAAGTCCACCCTGATCGGCCGTCTCCTCCACGACACCGGCAGCCTGCCCACCGATCACCTGGCCGGGGTGACCTCCGACGACGGCGACGTCGATCTCGCCGCCCTCTCCGACGGACTGCGTGCCGAGCGGGAGCAGGGCATCACCATCGACGTCGCCTACCGCTTCTTCGCCAGTGACACCCGCAACTACGTCCTCGCCGACACCCCGGGCCACGAGCGCTACACCCGCAACACCTTCACCGGGGCGTCCAACGCCCACGTCGCGGTGCTGCTGGTGGATGCGCGGAAAGGGCTGCAGCGCCAGACCCGTCGGCACGCCCGGATCGCCACCCTGGTGGGGGTGCCGCATGTGATCGCGGCGGTCAACAAGATCGACCTGGTGGACTTCTCCGCCGAGCGGTTCGCCGAGTTGCAGGCCGAGCTGAACGAACTGGCCGTCCAGCTGGGTATCGGGGACATCCTCGCCATCCCGGTCGCCGCGAAGCACGGCGACAACGTGGTGCACCGGTCGGCGAACACCCCGTGGTACGTCGGGCCGACGCTGCTGGAATACCTGGAATCGGTGGAACTGCAGGCACCCTCGCCGCAGGCCCGCGAACTGCGTCTACCGGTGCAGTGGGTGTCGCGGCCGGGACCGGACGGCAAACGCAACTACACCGGCCGGGTCGCCGCGGGCACGGTGCGTGTCGGCGATCCGGTGCAGGTGCTGCCGTCGGGGTCGCGCAGTGTGGTGACCGCCCTCGACGCGCTCGACGACACCCGGGACGTGGCGGTGGCCGGACTGTCGATCTCGGTGCAGCTGGCCGACGAGATCGACATCGGCCGCGGCGACGTGATCATCAGCGGCGCCGACGACGCACACCGGCCCGTCCCGGCCCGGGAACTGTCGGCGACGGTGTGCTGGCTGGCGCAGGCGCCGCTGCACGCGGGCGACCGGGTGGCGCTCAAGCAGGGGACACGCACGGTGCGGGCCACCGTGCAGTCCCTGGAACGCCGGCTCGATCCGGAGTCGCTGCTCGAGGTGGTCGGCCCGACGGAGTTGGGACTCAACGACATCGGCACCATCACGCTGCGGACATCGTCGGTCGTGGTGGCCGATCGCTATACCGAGAACCGGGACACCGGCGCGTTCATCCTGATCGACGAGTCCTCCAACGACACCGTCGGTGCGGGGACGATTCTCGAACCGCGCGAGGTGATCCCGGGCAAGGCCACGCGCAACGACATCAAGTGGCATCCGAGTTCGCTGAACCGCACCGAACGCTGGGCCAAGACCGGGCAGCGCGGTGCGACGGTGTGGCTCACCGGTCTTCCCGCCTCGGGTAAGTCGACGGTGGCCGTCGCCCTGGAACGAGAGCTGGTCAATCGGACTCGGGTGGCCTACCTGGTGGACGGGGACAACATCCGCCACGGCATCTCCGACGATCTCGGGTTCTCGCCGGGCGACCGGGCCGAGAACATCCGTCGTGTCGGCCATCTGGCGCGACTGTTCGCCGACGCCGGGGTGATCGCCATCGCCTCGATGGTGTCGCCGCTCCACTCCGACCGGGCGATCGCCCGCGAACTGCATGAGGCGGCCGACCTCGACTTCATCGAGGTCCACGTGTCCACCCCGGTCTCCGAGTGTGAACGTCGTGACCCCAAAGGCCTCTACGCGCGGGCGCGTCGCGGGGAGCTGAAGGGATTGACCGGGATCGACGCACCGTATGAGAAGCCCACGGCACCGGATCTCCGGTTCGACACCACCGGAGCCGACATCGGCGACCTGGCCGGGCGGGTGCTCGCGCTGCTGGCCGAACGGGGCATCATCGAGGGGTGAACTGTTGCCATCCGGAGCGTGATCCCGCGGGCGGTCCCGCCGCGGCCGATCGGTCCCGGGCCGGCACCCACGCCGGCTCGCACCCGATCGCCTCGGTGAGGATTCCCGCGGGACGGTTCCGCATGGGGGACGCCTTCGACGAGGGGTACCGCACCGACGGCGAGGTCCCTGTCCACGAGGTCACGGTGTCGGGTTTCGACATCGACGTCACGACGGTGACCAATGCCGCGTTCGCCGCATTCGTCGCCGCTACGGGCCACATCACCGACGCCGAGCGCTTCGGGTCGTCCGCGGTGTTCGCCGCCGCACTCGAGGCCGATCGCCCCGACGTGCAATCGATCCGCGTCCCGGGTACCCCGTGGTGGGCCGAGGTGCCCGGCGCACGATGGGATCGGCCGTTCGGGCCGGCGAGCGTACTCGACGGCCTCGACGATCACCCGGTCGTCCATGTCTCCCATCACGATGCGCAGGCCTACTGTGCGTGGGCGGGCCGGCGGCTGCCCACCGAGGCGGAATGGGAGTACGCGGCTCGCGGTGGGCTCGACGGTGCCCGCTACCCGTGGGGCGACGAGCACCCGAACGCAGCAGCCGATCCGCGGTGCAACATCTTTCGCGGGACCTTTCCGGACGCCCCGGACGATGTGGTGGGGACGCTGCCGGTGAGGTCGTTCACCCCCAACGGGTATGGCCTGTTCCAGGCGGTCGGCAACGTCTGGGAATGGTGCGCCGACCGGTTCGGCGTGCGCACGTACCGGACCGACTCCGAGGCCGGGCCGGTGGCGAATCCGATCGGTCCGCGGCGGGGTGGTGCGCGGGTGCTGCGCGGGGGCAGCCACCTGTGCCACGACTCCTACTGTTTCCGCTACCGGGTGGCCGCACGCTCCCACAACGGTCCGGATGCCTCGGCGGGCAACATCGGATTCCGCACGGCCGCAGCGATCTCCGGTCCGTGAGTGCTAGCCGGTGTTCCCCAGCATCGACTTGCCGTACCAGTCGCCGATCTTCGACAGCCCCGGGCCGATCGCCCACAGGGAGCTCGAGATCGGGGAGACGTACTCGTTCATCGCGTCCTGCGCGAGGTTGTTCTGGATTCGGACGAACTGTTCGTGCGCATTCTTCTGGTACGCCATGAAGAACAGGCCGGCCGCGAGAGTTCCGGTACGGGTGTCGATTCCGTCGGTGTAGTTGTAGCCGCGGCGCAGGATCTGGGCCCCGCCGTTGTTGTCGGGGTGTGCGAGCCGTACATGCGAGAACGGGTGGATGTCGGGTTCGCCATCGGTCCTGGCGCCGAAGTCGAGGGTGGCGAACTCGTCGCCCCCCGACAGCGGTGCGCCGGAATCCTTGACCCGGCCGAAGATCCGTTCCTGGTCGGTGATGTCGTCAGAGTCCCAGGCCTCGATGTGCATCCGGATCTTGCGGGTGACGAGGTAGCTGCCGCCCCGCATCCAGTCTTGGTCGGTCTCGTCGCCGACCCACACCCACTCGTCGGCGACGGCCGGCTCCTCGGCCTTGATGTTGGCGGTTCCGTCCTTGAATCCGAACAGGTTTCGCGGTGTGACCTGAGAGGTGCTGGTCGCCGAGGCGCGTCCGAATCCCTCCTGCATCCACCGAAGCGTCACCACGTTGCGGCCGATCCGGGCGAGGTTGCGAACCGCGTGGAAGGCGACCTGCGGATCCTCGGAGCAGGCCTGCACACACAGGTCGCCGCCGCTGATCGACGGGTCGATGGTGGTGTCGGTGGCCAGCTGTCCCAATGGCTGCAGGGCGGCGGGACGCTTGTCCTGCAGGCCGAGTCGGTCGTCGAAGAACGTCGGACCGAATCCGACGGTGACGGTGAGCCGGTGCGCGCCGAGATCGAAGGCCTCGCCGGTGTCGGCGGGCGGGGTCATCGGACGGCTCTCGACGGGACCGACCGGCTTGCCCTGTGTGAGGAGGCTGGCCGCCGCCGCCCACCGCGCGAGCATCGTCTGGACCGACTGCACGGTGGCCGAGTCCTTCAGGTCGAAGGAGGCGAACACCAGTGAATTCTGTTGGCGGGTGATGATTCCGGCCTGATGGTCGCCGTAGAACGGCTCCACCTCGGAGTCGGGGTCGGTGCCGCCGGAGGCTGCGGCATATCCGATCCCGGCCCCCGCGGCACCACCGACGGCCAGACCCGCCCCGGCGAGGCCGGCGCCGGTGAGGAACCGGCGACGATTGACCCGTGGGCCGTCCGGGTCGGGGTGGGTTTCGGGCGTGTCGGTGGTGCTCATGGGAGTTCTCTCGGCGAAGGGGTGTGTGTCGGTCAGCTCGCGGCCGCGATCTTGCCGCCGGCCTGCGAGAGCGGGTCCTTGACGGCGATGATGGCCGCGGCCATCTCACGCTTCTGTTCCGGCGACACCTGATCGAAGGTCTTGAATCCGCCGGGGCCGTTGGGATCCCGGAAGGAGTCGATGAGCTCGGTGACCTTGTCGAAGGCCTGCTGGATGGTGGTGGTCAGCTGCGGATCGATCTGGTTGAGCGCGGGCTTGACGATCGCGAACGCCTGCTGGCTGCCCTCGATGTTGGCGTACATGTCGACGAAGTCGATGTGCGAGTACGCCTCCTCCTCGCCGGTGAGCTTGCTGGTGGACACCTCGTCGAGGAGATCACCTGCACCGTTGATGATGTCGGCGGGCTTGACCTCGAAGGCCGGCTCGTTGACCAGCTGCTGCAGTTCCTTGACATTGGTCAGGACCTGCTCGGCGACCGGGGTCATCCCGTCCAGGTTGCCCGCCTCCCAGAGCTGCTTCTCGAGCACGTGGAAGCCGGTCCACTTGTCTGTGGGCCCGAGGGCGTCGGGGCGGGCGTCGAGCGCGACGTCGAGGTTGACGGCGTTGTTCTCCGAGCAGTCCTCGGCGCCGTTGGCGCAGAAGGCGCCGGCGATCGGCTCGATGCGCTCGTAGAACGGGCGGGTCTTGATGTAGGCGGCCTTGGCGGCCTCGACGTCGCCCGCCCTGACCGCGTCGACGAGCGTGGTGGTCGCGTCGGTCAGGCCGTTGACCTGGGTGATGACGTACTGCTTGTACTCCTCGGCCGCGGCGTTGAGCTGGTCTGCGACGGTGCCGGTGGCCTGAACGGCCTGGCCGGACACGGTGAACGTGGTCTTCTCGTTGGTCGCGCCGGGGCAGTAGATCTGGTATTCGCCACCGTCGAGCTTGTGGGAGAAGGAGGTGGCGGTCATGCCGGGGGCGATGTTCTCACGTTCGGCGAGGATCTTGCCGTCCTTGAGCAACTCCACTTCGCTGACGGCGGCGGCGTCGGTGTTGGAGATCTCGAAGGTGATGGCTCCGGCGTCGATCTTGTCCGGGGTCACCTTGCAGCCGTCGTTGGTCATCTCGACCTTGACGGTCTTGGTGTCGCCGGACGACGAGCTGTCGTCGTCACTGCCACACGCGGCGATACCTACGATGGCCACTGCGGTCGCCCCTACGGCGACAACTCGGCGTGCCCTCATCGGGTGTTCTCCTTCTTCTCCAACGGCCGTTCGGTGACGGCGGGTTCTGGTTCGGGGACCGGTGTCCCCGGATCGACCGGTACGTCCGGACGACGTCGCGGCCACAGCAGGATCGCTGCGGCCACAGCGAGCAGGGCGGCAAGCGCCAGGAGCGTGACCGGGATGGTCACGGTCCGGGAGTCGTGGGCCTGCTGTTGGTCTTTGGCATCCTCGACGGTTGCGAGGTCGGCGGCGGTGGCCTGATGTGCGGCGGTGAACGTGGCGACCTTGCCGAGCACGGCGGCCGCCCCGCTGGCCGGGGTGACCGTTGCGGTCACCGCATACGACACCTCGGTGGCCAGGGGGGTGGCGAAGTCCGGGTCCACCGACACGGTGACGGTGGCGGTGACCGCATAGTTCACCGGCGCGGTGTCGCCGAACTTGCGGGGATCGAGCCCCACCGGGATCCGGCCGCCGTTGGCGGCGGTGATCTGCGGCAGTGTCACGCGGTGGGGGGCCCCGGGGATGATCTGCCCGATCGGCAGGTCGGGGCTGACCACCTGCTGATAGGTGGGCGCGGCGATGTCGCCGACGGTGACGGTGGCACCACCGGTCATCGAGGGCAGCGCGGTGGTCGCGCCGTCGGTGGTCAGCGCCCCGGTCGCGGTGTTCGCGGTGGTCGAGTCGACGGTCACGGTCACGTCGCCGGGGGTGTGGACGGTCTGACCGGTGAGGATGCCGCTGGTCTGCGGGGCCGGGGTGATCGCCGCGTCGGCGGTCCGGCTGCCGGCGGTGGGGGCCGCGGGTGCGGTCAGGACGGTGATGAGGGCGGCGATCGCCGACAGCCCGGCCAGCGCGGCGGTGCCGAGACCCACCGCGCGTCGCGGAAACGTCCGGCTCGCAGGCCAGAGCACCACGGTGCCGACCACGACGAGGTAGACCGCCCACCCCAGGACCTCGATCAGGACGGGCTTGGTGGGAATGCCCAGGACACCGGTGATCAGCGATGCCTGCACGGTGCCGGGGCGGATCAGCCAGGTGAGGTCGACGACCTGCTGCTGGCCCACGTTGAGCCAACCCGCCTCGTGCGCGGTGCGCAACGCGGTCATCACGAGTCCGGCGGCGACCAGGGCGAGCAGCGCGCCGGTCACGGTGAAGAAGCGCGACAGGTTGATCCGTACGCCGCCGCGGTAGATGCCGTAGCCGAGGGCCACCGACACCGCGATGCCGAGGACCGCGCCCGCCGCCGAGGGCAGCGCGTTCTGCGACGAGTTGAAGGCGGCCACCAGGAACACCGAGGTCTCCAGGCCCTCGCGCAGGACCGCCAGGAACGCCATCACGGCGAACGCGATGGCGGACCCGTCATCCATCGCCTCCGACGCCGCGGATTCGAGTTCGCCCTTGAGATCGCGTGCGTGCCTGCGCATCCAGACGATCATGTACGTGACCATCGCGACGGCCACCACGCCTATCACCGTCTCCAGCATCTCCTGCTGGCGTTGGGGGAGGTCCTTGGACAGGACCTCGAGTCCGATCGCGACGGCGACACAGATCGTGATCGCGGCACCCACGCCGATCCACATCCAGCGCAGCGCGTCGGTGCGGTTCTGGCGGCGGAGGAAGGCGGCGATGATGCCGACGATCAGCGCGGCCTCGAGACCTTCGCGCAGTCCGATGATGAAGGTGGCCAGCATCAGGCGTTCACCGCTTCTCCTGCAGATGGGTGGCGGATCGGCGGCCAGGAGACGGCCTGTCCGAATTGACGGGAATTTCCGAATGGACCGGGGTGTGGAGCATCGCTGGTTCCGCGGTCTCGGTCGCGGACACCGGGGGCGTGACGCCCGTTTCGGCCGTGTCCATGTGCGCTCTCTCGGTTGTGGGCCTGCATCCACATCCGGCGCTGCGGCCGGTAAGTGTGGTGAGGCTAACCGATCACGATAGTCCCGCGCATCGGGAACCGTGAGGTGGGGTCGGGGAGTTGTCTGTGCGCCGAGCCGTGCGAAATGGGATCCGGCACCTCGGATGTGCGAAGGTATGTCGCTGTGCCGGTCCACGGACGGACCGGCGGATACTCCGAGGACGGGTGGCGCGTTCCGGGTGTCCGGGTCGCGGAGTGGAAAGGTGATACGGGGTGCGTTCGGGCAGGGGAGAGCGTCGGGTCCGACGGGTGGTCCTGGGAGTGGTGACCGCGGTGGTCGCATCGATCGCCCTGACCAGCTGCCTGGACCTGCCGTCCAACGACCGGCCCGCCATCCCCGACGGCATCCCACCCGCGATGGGTACCCCGCAGCCCTACATCGACATCAACGCCCCGGGCCGCACCTCGGAACTGATGCGGGCCTGGGCCGAACCGATCTCCGAGGGCACCGGCATTCCGCTGGTGTCCCTGGAGGCCTACGGCAACGCCGCCGAGATCCAACGCCAGCAGCACCCCGAATGTGGGATCGGCTGGACCACCCTCGCCGGGATCGCCGGGGTGGAGAGCAAACACGGGACATATCGCGGTGCCAAGGTCGCCGACAACGGTGACGTGGCGCCGTCGATCCGCGGCGTCCCCCTCGACGGGACCCGCGGCAACCTGGAGATCCCCGACACCGACCGCGGCAAGCTCGACGGGGACACCACCCATGACCGGGCGATGGGTCCATTCCAGTTCATTCCGGAGACCTGGCAGCGGTACGGCGTCGACGCCAACGGTGACGGCAGGGCCGATCCCGACAACATCGACGACGCCGCCCTCTCGGCGGCCCGCTACCTGTGCGTCTCCTCCGGCGGGGACATGACCACCGCGCAAGGGTGGGAGAAGGCCGTCATGGTCTACAACAACTCGATGTCCTACGTTCTCGACGTGCGTGATCACGCCAACGCATACTCGGTGAACGTCCGATTCTGAACTGCCCCGACGGCCGGTCGGCGCACCGGACGGCGTGTCGGCGGCGGGCGGTGACCATCGGGTCACATGCCGACGGGACCGTCGCGCCGTCATGCCCTAGGCTTTGACCCGTACCTGTCGGCGCGCAGATACGCCGACCCGTCCATCGAAGGGGCTTCATCGTGGCAATCATCGAACAGGTTGGCGCACGCGAGATCCTCGACTCGCGGGGCAACCCGACGGTCGAGGTGGAGGTCGTGCTCGACGACGGTACGTTCACCCGGGCCGCAGTGCCGTCGGGTGCCTCCACCGGTGAGCACGAGGCCGTGGAGCTGCGCGACGGTGGCGAGCGGTACCTCGGCAAGGGCGTCACCAACGCCGTCGAGGGTGTCCTCGGTGAGCTGGCTCCCGCGGTGATCGGTCTCGACGCCGAAGAGCAGCGACTCGTCGACCAGGCCCTGCTGGACTGCGACGGTACCTCGGACAAGAGCCGGATCGGCGCCAACGCCATCCTCGGCGTCTCCCTGGCCGTCGCCAAGGGTGCTGCGGAGGCGGCCAATCTCCCGCTGTTCCGCTACATCGGCGGACCCAATGCGCACATCCTGCCGGTGCCGATGATGAACATCATCAACGGTGGCGAGCACGCCGACAACGGGATCGACTTCCAGGAGTTCATGATCGCCCCGGTCGGCGCCCCCACCTTCAAGGAAGCCCTGCGCTGCGGCGCCGAGGTCTACCACAACCTGAAGTCCGTGCTGCACAAGCAGGGCCTGAACACCGCGCTGGGCGACGAGGGCGGCTTCGCCCCCGACCTGCCGCACACCGAAGCCGCCATCTCGGTGATCGGTGAGGCCGTCGAGAAGGCGGGCTACACCTTCGGCCGCGACGTCGTCATCGCGCTCGACGCCGCGTCCACCGAGTTCTTCTCCAACGGTGTCTACAAGCTCGAGGGCAAGGAGTTCAGCTCCGACGAGATGGTGCCGTTCTACGAGAAGCTGATCGCCGACTTCCCCATCGTCTCGATCGAGGACGGTCTGTCCGAGGACGACTGGGCCGGGTGGGCAAAGCTGACCGAAGCCATCGGAGACAAGGTGCAGCTCGTCGGCGACGACCTGTTCGTCACCAACCCGGAGCGGCTCGAAGAGGGCATCTCCAAGGGCATCGCCAATGCACTGCTGGTGAAGGTGAACCAGATCGGCACCCTCACCGAAACCCTGGACGCCGTGGCCCTGGCACACAACAACAGCTACAAGACGATGATGAGCCACCGGTCCGGCGAGACCGAGGACACCACCATCGCCGACCTGGCCGTCGCCTGTGGTTGCGGTCAGATCAAGACCGGTGCCCCCGCCCGCAGCGAGCGCGTCGCCAAGTACAACCAGCTGCTGCGCATCGAGGAAGGCCTCGGCGATGCGGCACGCTACGCCGGTGACCTCGCCTTCCCGCGCTTCTCGTTTGGTTCGTGATTAGCTAGAACCCATGGCACAACGCGAGGGGCGACGACGGGCAGGCGGGTCGGTTCGTGACACACGATCCACCGAGCGTGCCCGCCGCGCCCCTCGTCGTCATACCGAACCCGCCCGCCGCCCCACCGTCTCGGTGATCGAGACCGGCGAGCAGGAGATCCACGAGTCCGACCTCGACGTCGTCGACGGCATCGACCCGGACGAGGTCGTCGAACCGCGGCCGCCGCGGACACGCACCGCCGCATCGCGTGCCCGCCGCCGACGCCCCTCGCTGGTCGACCGGGTCCGCGGACTCGACAGCAAACGACCATTGGTCCTGGTCCTCGTCGTGACCGTCGTGGTGGTGGCCTTCGTCGCGGTCACCCTCGCGGTGCCGCTGCGCAATTACTATGCGGGCCACTCGGAGGCCGAGCAGCTCGCCGCGTCGAATGCGAAGCTGCGCGAGCAGGTCGCCCACTACCAGCAGAAGGTCAACGAGCAGGGCGATCCCGCCTACGTCGAGGCCCAGGCCCGCGAACGGCTGCAGTTCGTCCGGCCGGGGGAGACCCCGCTGGTGATGATGTACCCCGGCGATGCCGAGCGGGTGGCCGCGCAGAAGCGCGCCGAGGAGCATGCGCACAACCCCTGGTACACCAATCTGTGGGAGACCGTCGCCACCCCGCCCGAGTGAGGGGCGGACCGACGTGACCGCGATGACGGCACCGACTAGTGTTGTGCACCCGTGAGCATCTCCGACGACGATCTGGCAGTGGTGACCGCCCAGCTCGGGCGTGAGCCCCGCGGTGTGATCGAGGTCAGCTACCGCACCCCCGACGGGCTTCCCGCGGTCATCAAGACCCGCCCCCGGCTGCCGGACGGCACCCCGTTCCCCACGCTGTACTACCTCACCGACCCGCGGTTGACCGCCGAGGCGAGCCGGCAGGAATCCGCCGGGGTGATGAAGGAGATGACTGCGCGCCTGGCCGACAACCCGGAACTGGCCGCCGACTACCGCCGCGCGCACGAGGACTACCTCGCCGAGCGCAACGCGATCGAATCCCTGGACACCGACTTCACCGGTGGGGGCATGCCCGACCGGGTGAAGTGCCTGCACGTGCTGATCGCGCACTCGCTGGCCAAGGGGCCGGGACTCAACCCGTTCGGTGACGAGGCCGTCGCGCTGGCCGCGGCGTCGGGCCTGCGCGGCATCGCGGTGCCGGCCGACTGGCCAGACCGGCTCCCCCCGAGCGCCGATCAGGGCGGCCGGGACGTCACCGGCGAGGCCGGGCAGTGAGCGTGGTCGCCGCGGTCGACTGCGGCACCAACTCGATCCGGCTGCTCATCGCCCGTGGGATCGACGCTGAGCACGGACCGCTCGCCGAGATCCACCGCGAGATGCGGATCGTGCGGCTCGGACAGGGCGTCGACGCGACCGGGCGTTTCGCCGACGAGGCGATCGAGCGCACCCGCGCCGCCCTCGCCGACTATGTCGACGTGATGGTCGACGCCGGGGTGGAACGAGTCCGGATGGTCGCCACCTCGGCCACCCGCGATGCCTCCAACCGTGACGAGTTCTTCGAGATGACGGCGACCCTGCTCGGCAAGGTGGTGACCGGTGCCGTGGCCGAGGTGATCACCGGCGACGAGGAGGCGCGACTGTCGTTCCGTGGCGCCGTCGGTGAGCTCGACGCGGACGCCGGACCGTTCGTGGTGACCGACCTCGGCGGTGGCTCCACCGAGGTCGTCGTCGGAGATACGACGGGGGTGTCGGCGGCGTACTCCGCCGACGTCGGCTGTGTGCGGGTCACCGAACGTGCCCTGCCGTCCGACCCGCCCACCGATGCCGAGATCGCCGACGCGCAGGACTTCATCCGGGGACGGCTGGCGCAGGCGTTCGCGGTGGTGCCGGTGTCCGGGGCACGAACCTGGGTGGGGGTGGCGGGCACCCTGACCACGTTGTCGGCGCTGGCCGCAGGGCTCGACGAGTACCGCTCGGAGGTGATCCACCTGTCGCGGATCTCGCATTCCGATCTCGACGACATCGGGTGGCGTCTGGTGCGGATGACCCGCGCCGAGCGCGCCGGCCTCGGCCCGATGCACCCGGGCCGGGTGGACGTGATCGGCGGCGGATCGCTGGTCGCGATGGAACTGGCCCGGGAGTTCGCCGAGCGGTCGGGCATCACCGAACTCGTGGTCAGTGAGCACGACATCCTGGACGGGATCGCGCTGGGCCTGCTCGACTGACTCAGGCGGTGGGTGCGGGGCTGCGCAGCGAGATGTTGTTGCAGGCCTCACACACCGTGTCGGGGATGACGCCCCGGCGCTGCAGGAACCCGAAGATGGTGCAGCCCAGGCAGAATCCGAGCGCGAACTCGAGGGTTGCGGCGACGACGAGTACGCCGAGGACGATCTGCGCGGCCAGCCCGAAGCCGAGCACGCTGAGGACCAGCGCGGTGCTGGAGACCACCAGCCCGATGCCTTGTGCGAATCGCTTCGGCGGCCCGGGCACCAGCTTCGTCTTCCGCCAGATCCTCGGTGCGATCACCCGCACCGACAGCTGACCGAACGGCGAGAACCGGGGCCCGGCCAGGACGCGCAGCAGAAACCCGATCGCAACCAGGGCGTACAGCGCCCAGTGGTTCACCACGATGGTGACGATCGCCAACGCCACGACCAGGCCTGCCGTCGAACGGGCGGCGTAGTCGTTCACGGGATTGGGAAAGGTGAACAGTGAGTTCGCCGACACGTGAGTCCTCCTGCAGTCGTGTCCAGATCAGGACGAACCTACGCGCCGATCCTGGGTACGGCAAAGATTGGGCTCACCGCGGGTGAAAGTCTGGCTACGCCGCGTGCCCGGTGCGCACCGTCCCCCAGGTCACTCGGTGTCGGCGGGCGTGACCGGGGCCTCCATCATGGCCTCGAGGTTGATCTCCGAGAGCGCCTCGGCCTCGGTGTCGGCGAGCTCGTCGAGGTCGGGTTCATCGACCTCCGGCTCGATCTCGTCGACGTCGTCGGGCACCAGTTCGGCGTCGATCACGGTGGGGGTGTCGGCACCGGCGCGTCGGGCCGCCTCACGCATCTCGAAACCGTCGGTGATGATCTCACCGATCTCGCGGGCGACGTCGCCGACCGCCGTCGTGATGATCGAGGCGATCTGACCCACGTGGGTGGCCGTCGACTCCACGAGCTCCTGGATGATGTCCTTGTTGCGTTCGATGCGATCGACCATGTCCGATCAGCTTCCTTGTCCTGCGAGAAGGGGACAGTGCGGGCGGTACCCAGGATAGGGCCTCGGCCCGGGTGGTGTCGGTTGGCGGTACTTGCGGACATTCTCGCTGTGCTGGGTCTCGACTCGGGTCCTCGCGGTGCTCGGTCTCGGCTCGACCGTCGATGGTGGATGGGGCGCTGTACGTGAACGGCGACTGCGGCATGGTGGTTGAGCCGTGGAGGAGCGGCGAGGCGTGTCGAAACCTCTGTCGGCCGAGTTCGTCGACGTGACCACCTCAGAGGTGATTGCCACTCGATGTTGGTTGCGGAGATTTCGACTCGGGTCCTCGCTTCGCTCGGTCCCGGCTCAATCAGCGTTCGGGGGGTCCTCGCTTCGCTCGGTCCCGGCTCAATCAGCGTTCGGGGGTCCTCGCGGTGCTCGGTCTCGGCTCGACCATCGGTGGTGGATGGGGCGCTGTACGTGAACGGCGCCTGCGGCATGGTGGTTGAGCCGTGGAGGAGCGGAGCGACGAGGCGTGTCGAAACCTCTGTCGGCCGAGGTCGGGTGGTGACCACATCGGAGGTGGTTGCCTTCCGACGTAACCCGACGAAGGCTTCGACACCCCTCGCGCGGTCATCGGTTCACGCCGTGCGGGCCGACGGGCTGCGTTCGACGATGACGGTGAGGTCGTCGTCGTCGCGGGTCATCGAATTGGGTAGGGAGAGTTTGGCGATCTTGGTCCAGGTGGAGGCCAGCTGGGTGTGCAGCGGCCCGGTGTTGTAAGGCAGTCCGTAGCGGTCGCACACCTGCCGGACCTCCTCGGCCATCTCGGGATAGCGGGCGGCCGGGATGTCGGGGAACAGGTGGTGTTCGATCTGGTGTGACAGGTTGCCGCTCATGATGTGGAACAAGCGGCTGCCGGTGATGTTGGCCGAACCCAGCATCTGCCGCAGGTACCACTGGCCGCGGGTTTCGTCGGCACATTCCTCGGACGTGAATGTCTGTGCACCGGTGGGGAAGTGGCCGCAGAAGATGATCGAGTACGCCCACACGTTGCGGACCAGGTTGGCGGTGGCGTTGCCCAGCAGGGTGGGCAGGAACATCGGTCCGCTCAGCGCGGGGAAGACGATGTAGTCCTTGAGGACCTGCCGACTGGCCTTGCGCCACATGCCCTTCACGAGTCCCTTGATGTCGGTCCAGCGTCGCTTGCCGGCGACGATGTTCTCGGCCTCCAGGTCGTGCAGCATCACACCCCACTCGAACAGCAGCATCAGACCGGTCGCATAGGCGAGGTTCCCGAGGTAGTAGGGGTTCCATTTCTGGTCGCGGGCCATGCGCAGGATGCCGTAGCCGATGTCGCGGTCTTCGCCGATGATGTTGGTGAAGGTGTGGTGGAGATAGTTGTGGGAGTGCTTCCACTGATCGGCGGGACAGACCGTGTCCCACTCGAATTCGCGCGAGTTGTAGGTGTCCTCGCGCATCCAGTCGTACTGGCCGTGCATGACGTTGTGGCCGATCTCCATGTTGTCGAGGATCTTCGACACCGACAGCGCGCCGACACCGGCGAGCCATGCGGGCGGGAAGAACCCGACGAACAGCAGCGCGCGGCCGGCCACCTCGAGTCCGCGCTGGGCGCGGATCACCGAATAGAGGTATTCGCGGTCGCGGGTGCCGAGATCGGCGACGACGCGCGCCCGGATCTCGTCGAGGTCGCGGCCGAGCTGTTCGACCTGCTCGTAGGAGAGGACGACGGTGTTGGGATCGGCGTTGTCGGTGCCCGACGTCAGCGCGGCCGGGGTCAGGGGGCTCAGGGTCTTCGTGGTCATGTCATACCTCGATGTCGATGTCGCCGACCGGTGCGTTGATGCACAACTGGATTCGGCAGTCGGGTTCGGAATGGGTCTCGCCGGTCAGGATGTTGCGGGTGATACCGGACTTCTTGACGGCGGTGCAGGAGAAGCAGATCCCCATGCGGCAGCCCGATTCCGGGTGCAGCCCGGCCGACTCGGCCTGGTCGAGGATCGTGCGGCCGTCGTTGGCGACGGTGCGCCCGGACCGGGTGAACGCCATCTCGCCGGACACCGGCAGGTCGGGATCGATCGGTGCCGCGGTGGCGAGGGTGAACGCCTCGGTGTGGATGCGGGCCTGCGGACGGGTGGATTCGATGTGGGCGCCGATGGCGTCCATCAGTGTCTGCGGTCCGCAGATGAACACGTCCGCGTCGGCGGCGGCGGTGATGCCGTCGAGGTGCTCGGGGGTGAAGTGCCCGCCGATGGTGGACGCCCCTCCGATCCCACGGGCGGTGCTGCGGGTGTAGTGGATCCGTAGGTCGATTCCCGGGTTCCTCGCGGCGAGGTCGGTCAGTTCGGCCCGATAGGCCACGTCGGCGGGCGTCCGTGCGTAGTGGATGAATGTGATCGGCTCGCCGTACCGACTCGATACAAGTGTTCTCACCATTGCCAGTGCAGGTGTGATCCCACTACCGCCGCTGACGAACACGGGGGTACGGACACCGTCGTCGGGCAGGACGAACTCGCCGGTGGCCTGGGACAGTCCGTAGACGTCGCCGACCCGGGCATGGTTGCGCAGGTGGTCGGACACCCCGCCGCCCTGATTGGCGGTGACGGTGAGTTCGATGGTGCCGTCGGCGCCGGCGGTCGCGTTGGCGGGAGAGAAGCAGCGGGTCTGACGAACTCCGTCGACCACGATGCTGAGCTGCACGAATTGTCCGGCCTCGTGACCGCGCCACCGTCGGGTGGGGGTCAGGGTGAGGCGGATGGTGCGGGGGGTGGGGTGTTCGACGCGGGTGACGGTGGCACGCAGTTCGCGCCAGGTGAGCCGCGGGTCGATCAGCTCGAGGTAGCGGTCGACCGGATGCGGCGACATGGTCGCCTCGACCAAGGACGTCACGACGTCCGGCAGGCGGATGCTCATGGGCTGGCTCCGTTCGTTGGGCGTGATTCGGTGTACAGGTGTACTCCGACAGTGTGCCACGGGGTCGTGGACTGCTGTCAAGGGTGCGGACGACGCCAGGCGTGTCACGCAGGAGGTCGGGTGTGAGGGGGGCCACGTTGAGATCGGGGTCGCCGCCGGGCTCGGTATGGAGCTGAACTCATGTTCAAGTTCGTGTGTAAGGTGGCTCACGAATACGGCCCGGCCGTGACGCGAGATGGGCGTTGCGGATCTGTGGGAACCGAAAGGGATGGGAGCAGATGACAACCGACGCGGCGCTGCAGCGACTCGAGGACGCACTGGTGGAGGTCCGTGAGGTGCAGCAACGGAACTGGCCGTCTCAGGTGCCGAAGGACGTGCAGTACCCGATCGAGACGATGGGCCTGGTCGATCACCTGCGGCACTGGGCCGCACTCGCGGCCGATCGCACCGCGATCGCCTTCTACGGGCGCGAGATCAGCTATGCGGAGTTCGACGAGTACTCCGACCGTTTCGCCGGGTGGTTGCAGGACAACGGTGTCGGCGCGGGTGACCGGGTGGGTGTCCATCTCGGCAACTGCCCGCAGTTCTCCATCGCCATGCTCGGCATCCTGAAGGTCGGTGCCGTCCACGTCCCGGTGAATCCGATGCTGCGCGAACACGAGCTGATCCACGAACTCACCGATGGCGACGTCACCGTGATCCTCACGATGCCCGCGCTCGCACCGCTCATCTCGGCGGTGCGCGAGCGCACGCCGCTGCGGGTGGTGGCCACCACCGACATGTCCGACATGCTCGCCCCGGATGCGGCCGGCGCGCCGTTCCCGATCGCCGATCCGACGGCCAGTGACTGGCACACCATCCTGTCCGCGCCGCGCGCGGCTGCCGTGGTGACCGATCCCGACGCACTCGCCGCGCTGAACTACACCGGTGGCACCACGGGAATGCCCAAGGGGTGCGAGCACACCCAGCGCCACATGGTCTACACCGCCGCCACCGCCACCGTCGCGATGGGCCACCAGGTGGGCCAGGACCCGCTCACGGTCCTGGTGTTCCTGCCGGTGTTCTGGATCGCCGGCGAGGACTTCGGGATCCTGATCCCGCTGATCAACGGGGGCACCGCAGTGCTGCTGACCCGCTGGGACGCCGACGTGGTGCTCGATGCGGTGCCCCGGCATCGGGTCGGCGCCATGATCGGCACCGTCGACAACTACGTCGAACTGATGGACCGCGACGACTTCGCCGACCATGATCTCGGTTCGCTCACCTCGCCGTTGGCCGTGTCCTTCGTCCTCAAGCTGGACAAGGGGATTCGCGCACGATGGCGAGAGGCGACCGGCGCGACGCTGCGCGAGGGCGCCTACGGCATGACCGAGACGCACACCGCCGACACCATCACCCTCGGCTTCGCCGACGACGACCGCGACCTCGACAAGGAACCCGTCTTCTGCGGACTGCCCGTCCCCGGCACCGACATCCTCGTCGTCGACGCCGACGGTGCGCCGGTCCCGCTGGGTGAGGAGGGCGAGATCATCCTGCGCAGCCCGTCGGTGATGACCGGATATCACCGCAATCCCGAGGCGACCGCCGAGACCCTCCGTGGCGGATGGCTGTACACCGGTGACGTGGGGAAGTTCAGCGAGGAGGGGGCGGTGCACTACCTCGCGCGCAACAAGGAGATGATCAAGACCAACGGCATGAGCGTGTTCCCGTCCGAGGTCGAGGCGCTGCTGATGCTGCACCCGGCGGTGGAGCGGGCCGCGGTGGTGCCGAAGCCCGATCCCGGCCGCGGCCAGGTGGCCTTCGCCTTCGTCGAACTGACCGCCGACTCGGCCGCCACCGCCGACGAGATCGTCGCATGGGCACGGGACAACATGGCCGGCTACAAGGTCCCCGAGATCGAGATCCTGGACACGCTGCCGATGACGGCGACCGGCAAGGTCCGCAAGGGTGACCTGTTCGGCAAGGTCGACGCCCCGGCGGCAACGGCGGAGGTGTGACAGTGACGACCCAGCAGACCGTTCTGGTGGCCAACCGTGGCGAGATCGCGCTCCGGATCATCCGCACCGCAACCGAACTCGGCCACCGTACGGTCGCCGTCCACGCCACCGACGACGCCGACGCGCCGCATGTGTCCGCGGCCACCACCGCGGTGGCACTCGGGTCGGCCGGGGCCGGTGCCTATCTCGATCGAGGCGCGATCGTCGCCGCCGCCCTCGATGCGGGGGCCACGCTCGTCCATCCCGGATACGGATTCCTCAGTGAGGACCCACAGTTCGCCCGGGCATGCGCCGACGCCGGATTACGCTTCGTCGGGCCGACGGCCGGGGTCCTCGAGACCTTCGGCGACAAGGCCGCGGCACGCAAGGCCGCCGAGTCGTCCGGGGTGCCGGTACTGGCCGCGACCGCGGGTGGGATCGACGCGACGGCGGCCGGACGGTTCCTGGATGCGCATCCGTCGGGCATCATGCTCAAGGCCGTCGCCGGCGGTGGCGGACGCGGGATGCGCGTGGTCCGCGCCGGTGACGACCTCGCCGAGGCATTCCGGGCGTGTACGTCGGAAGCCGAACTGGGCTTCGGCAATCCGGCGTTGTTCGCCGAGCAGCTGTGTGCCGGGGCCCGCCACATCGAGGTGCAGGTGGTCGCCGCCGACGACGAGGGCAGTACCCGTTCCGTGGCCCTCGGTGATCGTGACTGCAGTGTGCAACGGCGACACCAGAAGATGATCGAGATCGCTCCCGCACCGCATCTCGACGACGCCACGCGGACCGCGCTGCATCGGGCAGCCGTCACCCTGATCGCCGACCAGCCCTACCGTGGCCTGGCCACGGTGGAGTTCCTGGTGGCCGACGGCGGGTTCTTCTTCCTCGAGGTCAATCCACGGATCCAGGTGGAGCACACCATCACCGAGGAGGTGACCGGCGTGGACCTGGTGGCCGTCGGGCTGGCGGTGGCCTGCGGCGCGCGGTGTGCCGAACTCGGCCTCCCGCGGGGGGTCAGCGCCCACGCCGGGATCACCGACGGTATCCCCGTCCGCGCCGACGGCGTCGCCATCGAGGCGCGGGTCAACACCGAATCCGTCACCGCTGACGGTCAGACCGTCCCGGATTCCGGTGTGCTGTCGGTGTTCTCGGCACCGACCGGGCCGGGTATCAGGGTGGACACCCACGGTCGTCCCGGTCTGACGATCAGTCCCCGTTACGATTCGCTCCTCGCCAAGGTGATCGGACACACCCGTGGCGGGGACCTCGCCGTGGCCGCGGCGAAGACCGCTGCGGCGCTCGGCGAGTTCGTCGTCGAGGGTGTGTCGACCAACATCGGGCTGCTGCGCGCGATCCTCACCGACGGCGACTTCGTGGGGGGAGCGGTCACCACCGACTACCTCACCACCCGGATCGGCGAGTTGTCGGTTGCGGCAGTGGAACCCGGTCGACCGTCCGTCGCGGACCGGTCCGCGGACATCGCCGGTGCCGGACCCGGGAGCGTCGCGGTGGCCGACGGTGAGCAGCTCGTGACGGCGCCGATGGCCGGTGTGGTGGTCCAGGTCGCCGACGCCGGAACCGAACTCGGCGCCGACCGAGGACTCGCCGTGCTCGAGGCCATGAAGATGGAACACGTGGTGCCCGCACCGTTCTCGTGTCGGGTGATGCGGGTACTCGTCGAGGGCGGTCAGGCCGTCGCCGCGGGGACGCCGCTGGCGGTGATCGCGTCCGCGGAGACCGCCGACCGCGGCTCGGAGGACTCCGTCATCGATCCCGACCACATCCGTGCGGATCTCGCCGAGGTGTTCGCCCGGCATGACGTCACCCTCGACGCCGCCCGGCCGGACGCGGTGGCCAAGCGGCATCGGATCGGCCGGCGCACCGCCCGGGAGAACATCGAGGACCTGATCGACCCGGGCAGTCTCACCGAGTACGGCGGGCTCGCGCTCGCCGCGCAACGCACCCGGCGCAGCGAAGCGGACCTGATCGCCAACACCCCCGCCGACGGGCTCGTCATGGGCCTGGCCACCGTCGGTGCCGACCGTTTCGGTGCCGCCGCGGCGGAGGTCGCGGTGGTGTCCTATGACTACACCGTGCTCGCCGGTACCCAGGGCATGCGCAACCACGTCAAGACCGACCGGATCATGGAAGTGGCTCGGCGCAAACGGGTTCCGTTCATCCTGTTCGCCGAGGGCGGCGGTGGTCGTCCCGGCGACACCGATGCGCTGGGCGCGTCGGGGCTCGAACTGGGCACCTTCCGCGCGATGGCGGCGCTGCGGGGCGTGGTTCCGACCGTCGCGGTGGTCTCGGGTCGGTGCTTCGCCGGCAACGCGGCCCTCGCGGGCGCCTGCGACGTCCTGATCGCGACGCCGGACGCCAGCATCGGGATGGGCGGCCCGGCGATGGTCGAGGGCGGCGGACTCGGGGTGTTCCGGCCCGAACAGATCGGGCCGATCGACGTCCAGGAACGCAACGGGGTGGTCCACGTGACCGCCCGCGACGAGGCAGACGCGGTGGACACCGCACGGCGTTTCCTCGCGTACTTCCAGGGCGACGTCGACGACTGGGAGGCGCCCGACGAGCGGATGGCCCGGCACGTCGTCCCGGAGAACCGGCTGCGTGCCTACGACGTCCGGGCTGCCGTCGAGAGCATCGCCGATGTCGACTCGGTCCTCGAACTGCAGCCCCGATACGGGGCAGGGATCGTCACCGCACTCATCCGGGTCGAGGGCGTCGCCTACGGCGTGATCGCCAATTCGAGTGCCCATCTCGGTGGTGCGATCGATGCCGAGGCGGCCGACAAGGCCACCGAGTTCCTGACACTGTGCCAGGCGCATGGTCTTCCGGTGGTCAGTCTCTGCGATACCCCCGGGTTCATGGTCGGCCCGGATTCGGAGACCGAGGCGACGGTGCGTCGGTTCGGGCGGTTCTTCGTCGCCGGGGCTCGGCTCACGGTGCCGTTCGGAACGATCATCCTGCGTAAGGGATACGGCCTGGGTGCGATGGCGATGGCCGGTGGCTCGTTCCACGCCCCCGAGTTCACCGTCGCCTGGCCGACCGGCGAGATCGGTCCGATGGGTCTCGAGGGATCGGTGCGGCTGGGTTTCCGCAAGGAGCTGGAGGCCCAGACCGATCCGGCGGCCCGCGAGGCACTGTTCACCGACCTCGTGGCCAAGGCCTATGAGCAGGGTCGTGCACTGCGTGCGGCCACCACGTTCGAACTCGACGACGTGATCGACCCGGCGACGTCACGATCCTGGATCCGGCGGTTGGCACGGCGACGATCTTGAACATGACGCCGGATTCAACTAGAAATACCCGGAGACCTGAATCACGTACCGGACACACCGTCCGACGAAAGGTGGAAACCCATGGCAGCTCCCGACCTGGCCGGTAAGACCGCCATCGTCACCGGTGCCTCCCGCGGAATCGGCCTCGCCGCCGCGCAGGCCCTGGCCGACGCCGGTGCCACCGTGGTGGTGACCTCCCGCAAGCAGGAGGCCGCCGATGCCGCGGCCGCCCAGATCGGCGAGCGGGCCCTGGGGATCGCCGCGCATGCCGCCGAGGAGGACCAGGCCCGCGCCTGCGTCGAGCAGACCGTGGAGCGGTTCGGCGGCATCGACATCCTGGTCAACAACGCCGGGACCAACCCGGCCTTCGGTCCGCTGATCACCCAGGACCACGCCCGGTTCGCCAAGGTGATGGACGTCAACCTGTGGGCGCCGCTGATGTGGACCTCGCTCGCCGTCGAGGCCGGCCTCGGGGCGAACGGCGGGGGATCGGTGATCAACACCGCCTCGATCGGCGGACTCGCACACGAGGCCAACATCGGCCTCTACAACGCGTCCAAGGCCGCCCTGATCTACCTGACCGGACAGCTCGCGCTGGAACTGTCGCCACAGGTGCGGGTCAACGCCGTCGCCCCGGGCGTGGTGCGGACCAAGCTCGCCGAGGCGCTCTGGCGTGAGCACGAGGAACTCGTCGCCGGGACGACCGCACTCGGCCGGATCGGTGAGCCTTCCGACATCGCCTCGGCGATCACCTTCCTCGCCTCCGACCAGTCGTCCTGGATGACCGGAGAGGTCATGGTGATCGACGGCGGCATGCATCTCGGGGACGCCCGCGGCTACCGCCCCGGGAACTGACGCGCTCCGCGAACCGACGGCATCACCCACCCATCGCATCGAAGGAGCATCAGATGAAGGCATGGCGCGTCCACGAACTCGGACAGCCCCGGGAGGCCCTGCGCTACGAGGAGGTCGCCGACCCCACCCCCGGCGACAATCAGGTCCTCGTGAAAGTGCTTGCCGCACCGGCCAACTTCCCCGACGTCCTGCTGTGTCGCGGGGAGTACCAGGTCAAGCCGCCGCTACCGTTCACCCCCGGAGTCGAACTGTGCGGCGAGGTCGAGGCGGTCGGCTCCGCGGTCACCCGGGCCGCGGTCGGTGACCGCGTCGTCGGTACCCCGACCCTGCCGGGCGGCGCCTTCGCCGAGTACGCGCTGATGGAGCAGCAGGCGGTCTTCGCCGCTCCGCCGGCACTCGACGACGCCGAGGCCGCGGCCCTGACGATCGGTTACCAGACGGCGTGGTTCGCGCTGCATCGGCGCACGCAGATCACCGCAGGCGACGTGCTGTTGGTGCACGCCGCAGCAGGCGGTGTCGGCAGTGCGGCGGTGCAGCTCGGCAAGGCGGCCGGAGCGACGGTGATCGGCGTCGTCGGTGGGCCCGACAAGGTGCGGTACGCCACCGAACTCGGTGCCGATCTCGTCGTCGACCGGTACACCGACGACTTCGTCGCCGCGGTCAAGGAGTTCACCGGTGGCCACGGCGCCGACATCGTCTTCGACCCGGTGGGTGGCGACGCCTACGCCGGATCGACCAAGTGCATCGCCTTCGAGGGGCGCATCGTGGTGATCGGCTTCGCCGGCGGCACCATCCCGCAGCCGGCGCTCAACCACGCGCTGATCAAGAACTACTCGATCGTCGGATTGCACTGGGGTCTCTACCAGCTCAAGAACCCGGCGGTCATCGACGAGTGCCACACCGCGCTCACCGAACTCGCCGAGGAGGGCCGCCTGCGGCCGCTGATCTCCGAGCGGCTCGCGCTGACCGACGTCGCCGACGGCGTGGCCCGCCTCGGCGAGGGCAGCACCGTCGGCCGTGTGGTGTTCGTGCCCTGATCGGCGGCACATCGGCCCGCGATAGACTCGAACGGTGACCCGGACCCGCCGCCCCGCCTCGCGTACCGCGGGGGCGGCGGAGCCGGAATCGCGGGCCGACAAGAAGAACCGCACCCGGCAGGCGCTGCTCGACACCACCCTGGAGCTGGTGGGTGACCGCAGTTTCGCGAGCATCTCCCTACGCGAGGTCGCCCGCGGTGCGGGCATCGTGCCCACTGCGTTCTACCGGCATTTCGCCTCGATGGAAGACCTCGGCGTCACCCTGGTCGAGGACTCGATGCGCATCCTGCGCCGCACGCTGCGCGACGGCCGGCGCGACCTCGCGGCCCGCCAGGCCCTTCCCACCGCCAAGGCATCGCTGGACATCCTGCTGACCCACGTCGACGAGCATCGCGCCGCCTTCCGGTTCCTGGTCCGCGAGCAGCACGGCGGTGTCGCCGAGATCCGGCGGGCCATCGACACCGAACTGCGGCTGTTCTCCCGTGAGCTCGCCATCGATCTGTCGCGGCTGCCGGCACTCGCGGACTGGCGTGCCGAGGATCTCGAACTCGCCGCCGACCTGATCGTGACGATCATGCTGACCGCCGTGGCCGACCTGCTCGACGGTGAGTACCGCGGCCGACAAGCCGAGCAGGAGATCGTCGAGCGCACGCAGCGGCAGCTGGTGATGCTCTTCCTCGGCATGGGTCGGTGGCGCCCGTCCGGCGACTGACCCTCCGCTCGTCGTGCGGGGTTTGCCTCACTCCGATTTCAAGGGTGGGCCGCACGCGCTTCCCGGGTGACACTGACCCGCGTTGTCGCGTCGTCGATCGCCCACGTGGGCACCGACGTGACGGACCGAGCAGTTCACCGATGTCAGGAGTCCCGTGTCCACCGAGAAGATCGCCGATCAGATCAAGTTCGCCTACTGGGTGCCCAACGTGTCGGGTGGCCTGGTCACCAGTGACATCGAGCAGCGCACCAGCTGGGACTACGAGTACAACGTCAAGCTCGCGCAGACCGCCGAGAACAACGGATTCGAGTACGCGCTTTCCCAGGTTCGGTACGAGGCCAGCTACGGCGCCGAATTCCAGCATGAATCAACGAGTTTCAGCCTCGCGCTGCTTCTGGCCACACAGAAGCTGAAGCTGATCGCGGCGGTGCACCCGGGGCTGTGGCATCCGGCCGTGCTCGCCAAGTTCGGCGCCACCGCCGACATCCTGTCCGGCGGACGGTTCAGCATCAACGTGGTGAGCGGCTGGTTCAAGGACGAGTTCATCCACCTCGGAGAGCAGTGGCTCGAACACGACGAACGGTACCGGCGCAGTGGCGAGTTCCTCGAGGTGATCCGCAAGATCTGGACCGAGGACAACGTCGACTACCGCGGCGACTTCTACCGCATCCACGACTTCACCCTCAAGCCCAAGCCCTTGAACACCCCCGACCGCCCCAATCCGGAACTGTTCCAGGGCGGCAACTCGACAGCGGCCCGCAGCAACGGTGGCCGCTTCGCCGACTGGTACTTCTCCAACGGCAAGGACTTCGACGGCGTCACCGAGCAGCTCGACGATCTGCGGTCGGTGGCCCGGGCCCACGAGCGCGAGGTCAAGTTCGGGCTCAACGGGTTCATCATCGCCCGCGACACCGAGGCCGAGGCCCGCGACACCCTCCGCGAGATCATCGAGAAGGCCAATCGTCCTGCGGTGGAGGGATTCCGTGGCGCGGTGCAGCAGGCGGGCAGTGCCACCGGTGACAAGAAGGGGATGTGGGCGGACTCCAGCTTCGAGGACCTGGTGCAGTACAACGACGGATTCCGCACCCAGCTGATCGGCACCCCCGAACAGGTGGCCGAGCGGATCGTCGCCTACAAACGACTCGGCGTCGACCTCGTCCTCGGTGGCTTCCTGCACTTCCAGGAGGAGATCGAGTACTTCGGTGAGAAGGTGCTGCCGCTGGTCCGTGAACTCGAGGCCGCCGAGCAGGTCGCCGCGGTCTAGTCTGATGAGCGTGACCTCCACACCCGAGAACAGTTCGAGACCGACTGCGGCACAGATCGAGTCGGCTGCCCAGGCGCGTCTGGTCGCGCAGGGGCTGGCCGAGCGGTTCGCGGCCGAGGCTGCCGCCCGTGACCTCGACCGGCGACTGCCGTTCGCCGAGATCGATGCGCTGTCGGCCAGTGGCCTGCTGGCGATCTCGGTGCCGGGGTCGTTCGGCGGTGCCGATCTGGCCCCCAGCGTGATCGCGGACGTCATCGCGATCCTCGCCGCAGCCGACCCGAACATCGCCCAGATCCCGCACAGTCACTTCGTGTACCTCAACCTGCTGCGACTTGCCGCTCCGGAAGAGCTGGCGCGCAAGCAGTTCGAGGCCGTCCTCGCCGGTGGGCGGGTTGCCAACGCGCAATCCGAGCGGGGTGGTGCCACCATCGCCGACATCTCCACCACCCTGACCACGGTGGGACCGGGGCGGTTCCGGATCGACGGCGAGAAGTTCTATGCCACCGGGTCGTTGTACGCCGACACCCTCGCGATCCTGGCCCGCCACGCCGGTGACGACGAGCTCGCCGCGGGCGAGTACATCGCGTTCATTGCCGCCGACACCCCCGGCGTGGAGGTGATCGACGACTGGGATGCGTTGGGGCAGCGGACAACCGGCTCGGGAACGGTGAAGCTGACCGGCGCCTCGGTGCTGATCGGCGATCTCGTCGAGCGTGCGGCGGCGGTGTCGCAGCCGACCGGCTACGGCGCGTTCGCGCAGTTGCTGCATGTGGCGATCGACGTGGGTATCGCACGGGGTGCCCTCGACGCCGCGGTCGAGTTCGTCCGCACCAGGTCGCGGGCCTGGTTCGAGGCCGGGGTGAGCCGCGCCGTCGACGACGAGCTGCTGGTGCAGCGGTTCGGTGAACTCGGGGTGGAACTGGTCACCGCCGAGGCCACCCTCGATGCCGCCGGGCGGGCCGTCGACCGGGCGACCGGATACGGTGGCGCCCCCGCCGACACCGTGCAGGCGGCCGTGGCGGAGGCATCGCTGGCGGTGGCCGCGGCGAAGGTCGTGGCCGATCGGGTGGCCAACTCGATCACCGCGGCGGTGTTCGAGGTCGGCGGTACGCGCAGTGCCGCCGCGGGCACGGGTCTCGACCGGTTCTGGCGCAACGCCCGTACGCACACCCTGCACGATCCGGTGCGGTGGAAGGTGCAGCACATCGGCCGCCACGTGCTGCGCGGTGAGAACCCGCCGATCCACGGCGTCATCTGACACCCGGTGCGGTGACGTGACGTCGGTCGCGGTGTCATCCGAACCGATGAACGACGCAGGCCGCGTCGGTTCCCCGGACGACCGCACCCGGACATCGCGGCCGGGGAGGTCCGGTGCGCCGGTTATGCTCCCAGCATGTCGGGAAGCCGGGTGAACACACGATTCGGGCCATACCGCCTGGACGAGTTGTTGGGTCGCGGTGGAATGGGCGAGGTCTATCGCGCCTATGACACGGTCAAGGACCGGGTGGTCGCGGTCAAGCTCCTCCACCCGGGCCTGGCCGGCGATGCGACATATCAGGAACGGTTCAGACGCGAGTCGCATGCGGCGGCGCGCCTCGGCGAACCCCATGTCATCCCGATCCACGACTGGGGCGAGATCGACGGCGTGCTGTTCATCGACATGCGGCTCGTCGACGGCGAGGATCTCCGCGCGCTGCTGCGTCGTGAGCGGTCGCTGGAAGCCGGTCGCGCTGTGGCCATCATCGCGCAGGTGGCGGCCGCACTCGACGCCGCGCACGCCGACGGGTTGGTGCATCGCGACATCAAGCCCGAGAACATCCTGATCGGGCAGAACGACTTCGCCTACCTGGTGGACTTCGGTATCGCGCACGGCGCCGACGACACCCATCTCACCCAGGCCGGCTCGGCGATCGGATCGATCGCCTACATGGCGCCGGAACTGTTCGACGCGATCCCGGTGAGCACGTCCAGCGACATCTACGCGCTGGCGTGTGTGCTGTTCGAATGCCTCACCGGGCGCGTGCCGCATCCGGCCGACACGATCAGTTCCGCGATCAAGGCCGCGGTGATGTCCGCTCCGCCGGCGCCGAGCGCGGTCAACACCGCGGTGCCGTCGGCGATGGATTCGGTGATCGCCCGGGGACTCGATCCCGACCCCGACCGCCGCTATGCCACGGCCACGGAGCTCGCCGCTGCGGCCCGTGCGGCGTTGCACGGCGAGGCCGAGCCGGACGCCGGGCCCGCGGCACCGCCCACGGTGACCCCGGGCGGACCGGTGCGGATCGACCTGATCAAGTCCGAGGGCGCCGAGTCGCCGGCACCCCCGACGGTGATCGGCTCGCCGCCCGGTGATGAGGCCGCCCGCGCCACCCAACTGCGGCCGGTCGGCGATTCGGGACCGCAATATCCTTCTGGGCCCCAGTATCCTTCTGGTCCCCAGTACCATTCGGGCCCGCAGCAGTATCCGGGGACACCCGCCTACGGTGCCGCGGCCTACCCGGCCCCGGGATATCAGCCGCCGCCCGAGCGTGACCGTTCGGTGGCCTACGTCCTGATCGGTGTGATCGCGGTCGCGGTGCTCGGACTGCTGGCCGTCGGTGCGTACTGGTTGTTCAGCAAGGACTCCGGCGGTACCACGGCGTCGCCGACGACGACGGTGACCCAGGCACCCCCGATCACCGAACGGACCACCGAGACCGTGACGCCGGCGTTCCCGGCCGGCGCGGTGCCCTGTGACGCGACCTCGGCAATCGGGACCACGGTGACGAGTTGTCCTTTCGCGCAGGCGGTTCGGGACGCCTACCGGGGATCCGGCACCTATGGTGAGGCGCGTACGGTCCAGGCGTACAGTCCGGTCACCGGGTTGCCCTATCAGATGGCCTGTACGCCTGAGGGGTCGGCGGTGACGTGTCGCGGGGGCAACGACGCCGTCGTCTACGTTCTGCCGTGAGAAGGGGAGTGGCACACGTGCGTAGGTTCTGGGCTGCCGGTGTGACGACGATCGTGGCGGCCACGATGGGGTTGTCCGGTTGTGCGAGTGGGGATTCCGCGTCTGGTCCCACGTCCACGGTGACCGTGTACGCCTCGCTGTCGAGTTCCTCGCCGTCGGGATCGCCGTCCGCTCCGCCGGGATCCGGTGCCGTGGTGTCGTCGGCGACGACACCGAGTCCGGCATTGGCGGCGAGCTTCCAGAAGGTGGCGTCCGCGACAGGCCTACGAGTCGGGATCGCGGTGGCGCCGGTCGGGGAGAAGGCGACGGCCACCCTGATGTTCGGTGATCGTGACCCGGGTGTCGCCTGGTCGACGATCAAGGTGCCCCTCGCGGTGGCCGCCGAACGCGAGAACGGTCGGTCGGCGGCCGAGACCGCTGCGATCATCGACTCCGACAATGCTTCCGCCGAAGAGTTGTGGGCCTCGCTCGGGACCTCCCAGGAGGCCTCGGCCAAAGTGACCGCGGTGCTGCGTGAGGGCGGCAATCCGGACGTGAGGGTGCCGTCGCAGCAGTTGCGGGCAGGCTTCACCGTCTTCGGGCAGACCGTGTGGTCGTTGCCGGATGCGGCGACGTTCACCGGTCACCTGCCCTGCATGCCGGGAACCGGGCACGTGGTGTCGCTGATGGGTCAGGTCGCCGGAAATCAGCAGTGGGGGGTCGAGATCATGCGGCTGCCCAGGTCGACTGCGGTCAAGGGCGGATGGGGTCCCGGGGCGGCCGGCGACTACCTGGTCCGGCAGATCGGTCTGATCACCTACCGCGACGGTGCTCGGAGCGCGGTGGCGATGAGCGCGGTCGGCGGATCGATGTCCGGTGGGATCGCCGCGCTCAACGCAATGGCCAACTGGCTCAACCAGAACATCACCGGATTGCCTCGCGGTACCTGCGGATAGCGGCATTCCGGGCACACGATCACGACTCGTGCACGGCCAGGTCTCGGTTGTATGGCCGAACGACTGTCGGTTCGCGGTCACCGCAGAGGCCCACCTAAGGTTCTCCTGGTACGGACGTGATCCAGGAGGCGTGTGTGACCAATGTGAAGCGGCTGATGGTGGGGATGGTGCTCGCTCTCGTGGTCATGGTTGTCACACCGACGGCACTGGCGTCGGCGGGGCCCACCCTGCCACCCCTCCCCGAACCACTGCGTACGTGGCTCACGCCCCCGGAGCCCCCGCAGAAGGTGCTGGCGAAGTCGTTCGAGCCGTTCCAGAAGTCGCTGTCCACGACCCATCCGGGGTCGGTCGGCATCGCGATCGTCCCGGTGGGTTCGGACTCCGCGATCACCCTCGGCAAGGTGTCGACCGGACGTGCCTGGTCGACGTTGAAGGTGCCGGTGTCGCTGGCCGCCGAACGGCGTCTCGGTTCCGCCGTCGTCTCGCGTGAGGTCGAGGCGATCACCTTCTCCGACAACGATGCCGCCGAGGACCTCTGGGCGTCGCTGGGCAGCACCCGACAGTCGGTGGATGCGGTCACCGCGGTCCTACGTGAGGGCCACGACGTGAAGACCCGGGTCAGTTCGGAACTCGACACACCGTCGTCGTTCCCCGGATACAGCATGTGGTCGCTGGCCGATCAGGCGAGGTTCGGCGCACACCTGCCGTGTATGCCGGGTTCGGCCCGGGTGCTCGACCTGATGGGGGCGGTGGGCCCCAACCAGCGGTGGGGTGTCGCCGATCTCGCCCGCTCCAGCCGGACGGTGACGGGTACGGCCGTCAAGGGCGGCTGGGGACCCGGGACCGGCCTGTCGTCGGCGTTCTTCGTCCGCCAGATCGGCGTGATCAGCACGCCGCGGGGCCAGTTCGCCGTGTCACTGGCCGCCGTTCCCGCGAGCAACAGCTTCGCCGACGGCGCCGCCATGCTGACCGCGATGGGAGAGTGGTTGGGCCGCAACATCACCAGAGTGCCGGTCGGCCGCTGCTCATGGTGAGGGGGAGTCCGGCATCGAATGACGGCCGGTGCGCGGCTGCGGTCGTGCCTGCGGCTGCGGTTGCTCATGTCGGGTCTCCGCGCGCGCACCCGATGGGCGCGCGAGCGAGGCCGCGATGGCGGTGGTGAGCGGCACCGACAGACAGATCGCGATGCCGCCGACGAACGACCGCGCCAACTCCACGGCGACGGTGTCGCTGGTGAGCAGCGCTCCGAGTGGCTGCTGGGCCACCGAGAACAACAGCAGCAGCGGAAGGGCGCTGCCCGCGTAGGCGAAGACGAGGGTGTAGACGGTGCTGGCGATGTGGTCTCGGCCGACGCGCATCGCCGCCCGGAACGTGGCCAGCCGGGTCGGCTCCCCGGCGGCGGCGAGCTCGAACGCCGCCGACGCCTGGGTGATGGTCACGTCGTTGAGCACACCCAGGGTGCCGATGATGAACCCGGCGAGCAGCAGACCACCGACGGAGATGGTGCCCTGATAGACCTGCAGGCTCGTCGTCTGATCGCCGGAAAGGCCGGTCAGATTCATCGTCTCGATCGCCAGCCAGCTCAGCAGTCCCGCCGCGAGCAGCGAGGTGAGCGTGCCGAGTAGCGCCGAGCTGGTGCGCATGCTGACCCCATGCGCCAGATACAACACGACGAACAGGATGGCCGCCGAACTCACCACGGCGACGGCCACCGGGGACTTGCCGTCGAGGATGGCAGGCAGGGTGAACACGGCGAGGACGACGAACGCGAAGACGAGGCCGATGAGCGAGCGCAGACCGCGCCAGGCCGCGACGAGGATGACCGCGGCGGCGAACAGGATCGCCCACACGAGGGTCGACGTGGACCGACCGAAGTCGAAGAACGCATAGCGCGGCGCACCGTCGGGTCCCGGACTGGTGCTCATCCGGATGCTGTCACCGACGTGCAGCGTGGGCTGGCCCGGTTGCGGATCGTCGGGTGCGCCGAGGGTCTGCGCCGACGAGTCCGGGCCCGTGCCCGACTGCGCCCGGTTGGTCGGGATCTCGAGCAACGTGTACTTGCCCTCGTGCTCGCCGGAGGTGATGCGCACCGTGTTCTCGATGCACGGTCCCGATCCGGCGCCGGAGATCGGGATGTCGGCGGTGTCCTGCACGGCGCCGACCAGCTGGTTCAGGCATTCCGCGCGGGTCTGTGCGACGATCTCGCCGTCGACCGCGTGGATCGCACCGCCGTCGGCACCGCGGAACTGCGCGGGGATCGGATGGTCGCCTCCCGACGGCCACAGCAGCACTGCGCCGACGATCACCGCCAGCCCGGCGATCGTCAGGGTCGCGATGACGATCCGCCGGGCCAGCGGGGGCAGATCCACGCTGATCTGCGACAGCGAATGCGAATGGCCGTGGGGATGTTCGGGGCCGTGTCCGGTGCCGGTGTTGCTCACCCCGCCACCCTATGCGGAGCTGCGGTCAGGAGGTCAGCACCGCGGTGCGAGACCGATCCCGCACCGAGTCGTCGATGGTCGATCCGCTGCCACCGGGACGGAAGCTCGCGCCCCGATGGCTGTCCGGCAGCAGATCACCGTGGCCGAACAGCTTGTGGCGCAGAGTCCCCGGGACATAGGTGCGGTCGTAGAGTCCGCGTCGTTCCAGGGCCGGCACCACATGGGTGATGACATCGGCGAAGGATCCGGGCGTCACCGCGTAGGCGAGGTTGAACCCGTCGACGTCGGTCTCGTCGACCCAGCCCTGCAGCGCGTCGGCGACCTCGTCGCCCGACCCGATCAGCACCGGCCCCATACCGCCGATCCCGCCCCAGGCCGCGATGTCGCGGACACGCCATTCCTCGCCGGACTCGGCGGCCTGCTGGAAGGCGGCCACCGCGGACTGGATCGCGTTGCTCTCCACGTTGCCGATCGGCTCGTCGATGTCGTAGGTGGACAGGTCCAGACCCATCCATCCGGACATGAACACCAGCGACCCCTCCTCGCTGGCGTATCGCTGGTACTCGGCGGCCTTGGCCCGGGCGGCGTCGGAGGTCTCGTCGGTGATGATCGTGAGCAGGGTGTAGATGCGGGCGTCGTAGGGGTCGCGCCCGGCCGCGACGAGTTCGTCGCGGATCTTCGACACCGTGTCGCGCAGAATGGCTTTCGTCGGAGCGCCGACGAAGATCGCCTCCGCGTTTGCGGCGGCGAACCGTCGCCCGCGCGGTGAGGCCCCGGCCTGGTAGATCACCGGTGAACCCTGCGGTGACGGCTCCGACAGATGGATGCCGGGAACGCTGAAATGCTGTCCGTGGTGCCCGATGTGATGCACCTTCTCCGGATCGGCGAAGACACCGGCGGCCCGGTCCCGGTGCACCGCATCCCGCTCCCAGGAGCCCTCCCACAGCTTGTACAGCACGGTGAGGTACTCGTCGGCGTGGTCGTAGCGGCTGTCGTGTTCGAGCTGGTCGTCGCTGCCCATGTTGCGCGCCGCCGACGGCAGGTACCCGGTGACGACGTTCCAGCCGATCCGCCCCTTGGTGAGGTGATCGAGCGTCGACAGGCGTCGGGCGAACGGATAGGGATGCTCGAACCCCGTGCCGGTGGTGATGCCGAAGCCGAGATGTTCGGTGGCATGGGCCATCGCCGACACCAGCAGCAACGGATCGTTGACCGGGATCTGTGCACCCTGCCGGATTGCGGCCTCGTCGGTCCCGCCGTACACGTCGTAGGTGCCGAGGACGTCGGCGATGAACAGCCCGTCGAATCCTCCGGTCTCCAGCAGCTTCGCCAGATCCACCCAGTAGTCGAGGGTGTTGTAGTCCCACGAACGGTCTTCGGGATGGCGCCACAGGCCAGGCGACTGGTGGGCGACACAGTTCATGTCGAAGGCGTTGAAGCGGATCCGACGGCGGGCGGGTGCGGAGTGCGAGTGGGACACCAGGCCCATCCTGGGCGGTCGGTATGGGATCGGCCAGACTTCTGCGCGCGGCGAGATAAAGGCGTAGGGAAGTAGGCATGCGAAGCATCGATGTGCTCGCCGACGGACTGAGTCGGGTGCAGGAGAATGTCCACGCCGTCCTCGACGGCATCGACGAGGAACGCCTGGTCTGGCAGCCGGCGCCGGGCGCCAACAGCATCGCGTGGCTGGTGTGGCACGTGGCGCGGGTGCAGGATGCGCAGGTCGCCGACGTCGCCGGCACCGACCAGGTGTGGCGCACCGGTGGCTGGTACGACCGATTCGCCCTGCCGTTCGCCGCCGACGCCACCGGCTACGGCCACCATCCCGACGAGGTCATCCGGGTGGTGGGCCCACCGGAGTTGCTGCTCGGCTACTACGACGAGACGCATGCGGCCACCCTCGACTACCTCGGTGGGCTGTCCGACGACGATCTCGACCGGGTCGTCGACACCCGGTGGGATCCGCCGGTCACGCTCGGGGTGCGGCTGGTCAGTGTCGTCGACGACGACGCGCAACACATCGGGCAGGCGGCCTATCTGCGCGGACTGCACCGCTAGGGTCCGCGCTGCCGGCCGGTGCAGCGGTCAGATCCACCCGCGTTCGCGTGCGACCCACGCCGCCTCGGCGCGGGTGGACGCGTTGGTCTTACCGATCGCCGACGACAGATGATTGCGGACCGTGCCCGCCGACAGATGGACCTGCGCGGCGATCGCCGCGACCGTCGCGCCCGACAGCGCCGCCCGCAACACCTCCGATTCCCTTGGGGTGAGCGGATTGTCGCCGCTGGTGAGGCTCTCGGTGGCCAGCGTCGGATCGATCACCCGCAGCCCGGCGTGCACCCGTCGTACGGCGTCGGCCAGTTCGTCGGCCGGGGTGTCCTTGACCACGAAACCCGATGCGCCGGCGTCGATTGCACGCCGCAGGTAGCCGGGGCGGCCGA
Organism: Gordonia sp. NPDC003376; assembly: GCF_053589235.1. Lineage (NCBI taxonomy): Bacteria > Bacillati > Actinomycetota > Actinomycetes > Mycobacteriales > Gordoniaceae > Gordonia > Gordonia sp. NPDC003376. Next base: position 39,955 of record NZ_JBSFRM010000007.1, read on the forward strand.
AAGTGGTGACGATCAGCGACCGCACACCGGGTAGTTCGCGGTGGAGTGCCGCGGCGGCCTCGATCCCGTCCGCGCCCGGAATCTCGATGTCGAGAAGGCATACCTGGGTATCGGATTCGCGTGCGGCAGCGACCACTTCGTCACCGCGCCCCACCTGGGCCACCACCTCGAGATCGGGTTCGAGGTCGAGGAGCGCGGCCAGTGCCCCACGGACGAGGGCCTGGTCGTCGGCGAGCAGCAGTCGGATGGTGGCGGTCATCGTGTGTCGTCCGATCTGGTCTGTGCGGTGCGCCCGATCCGTGCGACGAGCGTGGTGCCGTGGGGGTCCGAGTCGATGTGCAGCGTTCCGCCGCCGGCCTCCACCCGCTCGGCCAGTCCGCGCAGACCGTTGCCGAGGAAGGCCGGGTCCATGCCGGTGCCGTTGTCGTGCACCGTGATCGAGTCCTCGCCGAGGATGACCTCGCAGCGGGTGGCGCCGGAGTGGCGCACCACGTTGGTGACGGCCTCGCGGAGGACCCAGGCGAACAGCGTGCCGTGGTCGGTGTCGCGATGCGGGTCGGGCAGGGATGCCTCGATGCCGGCCGCGCGCAACGCGCTCTCCGCGCCGGCGCGGGCGGCCTGGCGGGGAGACATGCCGAAGACGGTCATCTCCCCGGAATCGGGTCGGCTCAGACCGAGCATCATGTCGAGGGTGGTCGTCTTGCCCGCCCCGTTGGGGCCGAGGACGGCGACGACCTCGCCGGGCGCGATCGTCAGATCCAGGTGGTCGACGGCTCTGACCACGGTCCCGTCGGTGCCTCGGAACGTCTTGAGCAGGCTCTGGGCTCGGATGGCAGGTGCGATGTCCATGGTTCTCATCCTGTCGGTGGGGCCGCGGGTACCCAGAGCGGATGTCATCGATCGGCCATGACGTTTGTCATCGGGTGCCGGCGTGGTGCGATCGGATGACCGCATCGCGCCGTGCGTGCCGATCGCCGGACTCGGGCCGATCGGCACACTTGCCCGGACCTTGCCCACATGCAGATCGGACATTGCGGATATTACTGGCGCACAAGATATTTCGGCGACGTCGCGGTTTGGTCTGTGGGGTGTTGATCGACGTCTGCCGGTCACGTTCGGTACACCCGTTTGTCGCCGTCGGCCCCCTACGCTCGCGTGGTCGCCGATCCCAGCGACGTCGAACTCTCCTGAGGGGAACACATGAGCACCAACACGTCCCGGCTCCGCCCGACCGCCGTACGGGCGGGTCTCGCGGGCGCCGCGGCGATCGGCGTCGCACTCGCGGTCGCCGCTCCGGCGCATGCCGACGCCGTCGTCAAGCTTCCCGCCGGTTCCGCACATGGCGACGGACTGACCCTGACGCGCACCGCCGAGTCCGCGCAGATCTCGCCGTCCCTCGCCGCCAACGGACTCGGCCGTACCGCTTGGGTCAGCGCACATATCGTGCTGAAGGCGCAGGGGCTCAAGGCATCTCCGGCTGGTCCCAACAACGGACCGTCCGGCGAGTCGGCCGCGCCCGGTACCAACGGCACCTCCACCGACGGCGCCGCGGCCACCCTGTCCGTCGGCTACATCGTCGGCTGCCAGGTGAACATCGGCAGTGCCTCGGCAGGCTTCACCGGCAGCGTCAACGCGATCACCTCGGCGCCGACCGGCACCGGCACCGTCAGCATCCCGGTCACCCCGGGTCAGGTGACCTTCGCGCAGATCGACTACAAGGACATCGAGAAGTCGGGCACCTACTACTTCGACTACGACCGTGTGCAACTGCAGGTGCAGAACTGTGCCGGCTACGCCCAGGCCCGATCGTTCGTGACCGTCGAGACCACCGGTGGCGACCACCAGAAGGTCAACCTCTACGGCAAGCCGTTCTCCATCGGCTGACCCGGATCCACCATTGCCGACCGGAAACATCCGGTGCGAAACCATTTTTCGAGGGAGACCATGAAATCCACATTCCAGCGGGCCGCACTCATCGGCGGTCCGATCGCCGCCGCGGCCGCAGCGATCCTGTCGGTGGCCGGCGTCGCGGCGGCCGATGTCCACGTCAACCTGCCGTCGCAGACCGACCAGCAGCGGATGGGTGACGGTACCGTCGTCTCGGTGACCCGCTCCGGGGAATCGGCCACGATCAGCCCGTCGCTCGGCGGTACCCCACTTCACCGCAATGCCTGGGTGTCGGGCAAGTATGCGGTGCACACCAGCACCAAGGCCAAGAAGATCAAGGTTCAGGCGGGCTACATCGTCGGCTGCCAGGTCAACATCTCGGGCGGGTCGGGTACCGGTGGCGGCAGCGGTACCGTCAACAGCAGCGGGACGCCCACCGCGGCCACGGTCAACGGTGGCGGCTCGATCTCGATCGGCCCCGGTCAGGCGGTCAACTACTACATCAACGACGTCGAGTCCGCCGACGACTTCGGTGCCGACAAGCACTCCTCCAAGGTGACCTACAAGGGCGTCGACTCGGCTCGGCTCGGCTACGTGAACGAGACCATCCAGATCAACGGCTGTGCCGGATACGCCCAGGCGCGGTCGTTCGCCAACGTGACCGTGGTGACCTCGAATGCCGAGCAGGTCATGACGTTCTACGGAAAGCCGTTCAGCCTCGGGTGACCCTCTCACACCCGCGTCTGGACCCTGACGGCGCGCGGCACCTCCTCGCCGGAGGTGTCGCGTTGCCGCTCTCGGCGTCCTGTGCGGGCGCCGCGACGTGTCCGCAACTGTGAGACGATCGCCGGGTGCGTCCGGACGAACAGAAGAAGCAGCCGAACGGCGGGTCTGCGTCGTCGTTGACGGTCGTTCTGGCCTTCGCGATGAACATCCTTGTGGCGGTGGCCAAATCGGTGGCGGCGGTGATCACCGGTTCGGCATCGATGGTGGCCGAGGCAGTGCACTCGTGGGCCGACGCCGGCAACGAGGTGTTCCTGCTGATCGCCGAACGCCGGGGTGCGATCGGGCGCGACCGGGCGCATCCCTTCGGTCATGGCCGCGAGACCTACATCTGGTCGATGTTCGCGGCCTTCGGCCTGTTCGCGGTGGGGGCGGCGGTGTCGGTGATGCACGGCATCACCTCGCTGACCGCGCCGGAAGCGGAGGCCGACTATCTCGTCGGCTACATCGTGCTCGCGGTGTCGGCTGTGCTGGAGGGGATCTCGTTCCTGCAGTCGGTGCGCCAGGCGAACGCCGGCGGCCGGCGTTTGTCGATGCACCCCCTGCGATTCATCAGCCGCACCTCGGACTCGACGCTGCGTGCGGTGTTCTTCGAGGACGCCGCGGCACTCGTCGGTCTGGTGATCGCGGCGGCCGGTATGGCGTCACATCAGATCACCGGAGAGCCGGTGTACGACGCGATCGGTTCGATTCTCGTCGGTGTGTTGCTCGGGGTGATCGCGATCTTCCTGATCCAGCGCAACAGTGAGTTCCTGCTCGGCCGGCGGGCGATGCCGTCCACCCGGTCGGCGCTGTTGCGTCGACTGCTCGACCATCCGGACATCGACCGCGTGACCTACCTGCATGTCGAGTACGTCGGGCCCACGCAGTTCTACCTGGTGGCCGCGGTCGATGTGCGCGGCGATCTCCGCGAATCCGATGTGGCAGTGCTCCTGCGGCAGATCGAGGCGCAGCTCGAAGGCCATGACGCGATCGTCGAGGCGGTGCTCACCCTGTCCACCGCCGATGAACCCTCGTTGGTGCCCTGAGGGCCTGGTGGCGCGAGGGTCGGAAACCGCGAGGTCAGGCGAATCCGCGTGCCATCTCCCAGAACAGGATCTCCGCGTCGGTGATCGCGGTCAGTCGCAACTGCCCCTGATCGGTGGTGCGTGCGGCATCCCCTTCGGTCAGTGCGCCGCTGCCCGCGAGGTCGACGGTGCCGCGCACCACGTAGAGGTGTCCGAATCGGGCTGCGGGCAACGTCAGCGTCGTCCCGGCCGCCGGGCGGGCAGCATGCAGCGCGACATGGGGGTTCGCGATGTCCAGGGCGTCGGTGTCGCGATGACGGGCCAGCCCGGAGATCACCGGGACCAGCTCGCCGGCGGCGAGGGGGCCGGTCACATCGCGTTCGGCGTAACCCGGCTCGCGCCCGGCGTATTCGGTGGCCAACCACATCTGGACCACCCGGAGGCGATGGGCATCGGCGCGTGAGGACGCATTGCGTTCGGAGTGCGTGATGCCGGTGCCCGCCGTCATCCGCTGGACCACCCCCGGGGTCAGGACCCCGGTGTTGCCGCGCGAGTCACGATGCGCCAGCGCACCGTCGACCACCCACGTGACGATCTCGACGTCCACGTGCTCATGGGTGTCGAACCCCTCGGCCGGATCGACGACGTCGTCGTTGTTCACCATCAGCAGTCCATGCGCGTTGGCGCGCAGGTCGAAACTGCCGGTGGCCGGAAACGACTGCCGCGAGGTGAGCCAGGAGTCGTCCCATCGGTGCCGGTCGTCCGAGCGGATCACCCGGATGCCGGGTGTCGTGGGGCCTGTCGAGGTGGTCATGATCTCTCCCCGAGGGGGTCGGGACCGTCCCTGTCAAGACGGTCGAGATGTGTTGTGAGCGTGCGCATCACCCGGGACAGCGCCGCGGCGTCGTCGGCGTCCACGGCGGTGGAGAACAAGCGGTCGACCACGGCGCCGTGGTCGCGGGCCGCAGCGGCGAAGGTCGCGCGGCCGTCACCGGTGAGCGCCGCGTAGCTGCCGCGGCGGTCCTCGGCGACGCTCTCCCGTCGCAGCCAGCCCTTCTTGACCATGACGTCGATCTGATAGGAGAGACGCGAGGTGGAGAACACCATGCGCCGCGACAACTCCCGCATCCGGGCCCGGCCGTCGGGGCATTCGTGCAGGATCAGCAGAACGTGGTAGTCGGACAACGACATGCCGCAGTGCTTGCGCAGATCCTCGTCGAGTCGGGTGTGGACGCGAGTGCTGGTCTCGATGAACAGCCGCCACGCCGAGCCCACCGGGTCGGCGTCGATCACCGGTTGCGGGTGTGCGGCATGATCGCGTCGGCCGGGACGGTGCCGAGCCGTCCGGCCTGGAAGTCCTCGACGGCCTCCACGAGCTGCTGGCGGGTGTTCATCACGAACGGACCGTACTGGACGACCGGTTCACGGATCGGTCGGCCACCCAACAGCAGCACCTCCATCGCGGGGTGATTGCTGTCGGCCCCGGTCTGCGCGGCCACGGTCAGGCGTTCCCCGGCGCCGAGTACCGCGAGCTGTCCGGATTCGATCGGACGGGCCTCGGTGCCCACGGTGCCGCGCCCGGACAGGACGTAGACCAGGGCGTTGAAGTCCTCGCGCCACGGCACCGACACCGATGCGCCCGGAGCGATCGTCGCGTGGGCCACGGTGATCGGGGTGTGGGTGGCGCCGGGGCCGGCGTGGCCGTCGAGCTCACCGGCGATGATCCGGATCAGCGCCCCGCCGTCGGGGGAGGCGACGAGGGCGACCTGGCCACCCTCCAGATTCTGATATCGCGGTGCCAGGAACTTGTCGGCGGCGGGCAGGTTCACCCACAGCTGGATGCCGTGGAACAGTCCGCCCGACTCGACCAGCTCGGCCGGCGGGGTCTCGATGTGCAGGATTCCCGCCCCCGCGGTCATCCACTGGGTGGCGCCGTTCTCGATCATGCCGCCGCCACCGGCGGAATCCTGGTGCTGGAACCTGCCGTCGATGATGTAGGTGACGGTCTCGAACCCGCGGTGCGGGTGCCAGTCGGTGCCGCGCGGTTCGCCGGGCTCGTAGTCGACCTCACCCATCTGGTCCATGTGGATGAACGGGTCGAGGGCGGCCGACGACACCCCGGCGAAGGCACGGACCACGGGGAAGCCCTCGCCCTCGTGGCCGCGCGGGCCTCGCGTGACCGAACGGACGGTGCGTTCGGTGGCCTCCAAGGGTGCCGGCGTCAGCCGGGGCAGGGTGGTGGTGTCGGCGGTGACGGCGGGCATGGGTGCCTCCTCGGTCGGACGGTCTCGTTCGGGCCAGTTAGCTCAAATTTGAGCTACATGGACTGTAACCGAGGGTCGTCGGAGGTTATTCCGCTGCCCGATACGACTCGGGTCCGGTGCCGTCGCACACCAGGAAGCCGAGCCGGACCAGGTGTTCCAGATGGGCTCTGACCTCGAGGATCGCGGTCATCGCGTGCACCGTCCCGAGCTCTGCAAGGCGTCGTTCATGGCGCGTCCAGGTCATCGCCGCGGCGATCGTGGCGGCGTCGTGGTGGCCGTCGGCGACCAGCTGCCGAATCTCGCCGAGGCGCCGCTCGTGATGGTCGAGCAGTTCCCGGGCGCGGACGTCGGCTCGATGGGACGCCTCACCGTGTGCGGGCAGCATGCGCATCCCGGTGCGGTCGGCGAAGCGCGTGAGCGAGCCGAGATAGGACGTCAGGGGTGAGTCCTCGGGTGTGTGTTCGAAGCCGAGCGACGGTGTGATCCGGGGGAGCAGATGGTCGCCGGTGAACAGCAGTCCCGCCTCGGGCAGTTCGAAGACGGTGTGGCCGCGGGTGTGCCCCGGGGTCCAGTGGGCGTGGAGTGTCTGCGCGCCGAGCCCGAAGGTCTCGCCGTCGGTGACCCACTGCGACGGTGGACCGAACGGCTGGTCCCGCTCGAAGTCCTCGAGGTCGAGGGCGTCGACGGCGTCGGCGAGGTCGGGCGCACCGGCGCGCCGCAGCAGGCGGGCCTGCTGCGGATACGGCCCGCCTGTGAGGTCGAATCCGTCGATCGTGTGCCGCTCCTCGATGCCGAGGTGGACCGGGATGCCATGGCGTTGCTGCCAATCCAGTGCCCGCGTGTAGTGGTCCCAGTGCGCGTGGGTGACGAACAGGGCCGTCACGTCCGTGGGAGCGGCCCCGAGGTCGGCGAGCGCGGCGCCGAGGACGGCCTCGCTCGCAGCATCATGCCAGCCGGGGTCGATCAGCGTGATACCCGAATCATCGACAATCGCATAGCAATTGACCTCGCGCAGATCGCGCAGGGGAATCGGGAGCGGAATCCGGATGACCCGATGGCCGATCCGTTCGGTGGTCACCGTCGTGGTGCGTGTCATGGTGCATCCCCCTGGCCGAGGCGTCGAGGTGCGGTGTGGACGACACCGCGGTCGTGTGTTTAATCTGAGTTTGATTTTAATCGTACGTAGAGAAGAGCGGAGATGGCAGTGGGTGGAGTGGACAACCGGGTGGTCATCGTCACCGGCGCGGGTGGTGGACTGGGCCGCGAGTATGCGAAGTTCCTTGCAGCACAAGGGGCGAAGGTGGTGGTCAACGATCTCGGTGGGACGCGGGACGGTTCCGGTGGGGGCTCGGCGATGGCCGACGGGGTGGTCGCCGAGATCGTCGACGCCGGAGGCCGGGCGGTCGCCAACTACGATTCGGTGGCCACCGCAGAGGGTGCCGCGTCGATCGTGCAGACGGCGCTCGAGACCTTCGGCGGCGTGCACGGACTGGTCAGCAACGCCGGCATCCTGCGCGACACCACCTTTGCGAAGATGGCCGACGACCAGTGGGATGCCGTGCTGCAGGTCCACCTCCACGGTGGGTACCACATGACCCGCGCGGTCTGGCCGCACATGCGGGAACAGGGTTTCGGCCGCATCGTCGTGGCCACCTCCACCAGCGGCCTGTACGGGAACTTCGGGCAGGCCAACTACGGTGCGGCCAAGCTCGGGCTGGTCGGATTGATCAACACCCTCGCCATCGAGGGTGCCAAGCACGACATCACCGCCAACGCGGTCGCCCCGATGGCCGCCACCCGGATGACCGAGGACATCGCACCCGCCGACGTCCTGGCCACCCTGCCGGCCGCCTTCGTCGCGCCGGTCGTCGGACACCTGCTGACGCCCGAGTGCACCGACACCGCGTCGGTCTTCGTCGTCGGCGGTGGCACCGTGCAGCGGGTCCAGCAGTTCGCCAACACCCCGGTCCGGTTCGACGGCGCCCCGGATGCCGCCGAACTCGCGGCGCGGTGGTCGGAGATCATCGACATGACGGCGGCGGTACCGGGCCGCAATCCGCTGGGCTGATCGCCGATCGCGGCCCGGTGCGGGCGCCGCTCAGATCGGTGAGATCGAGCGGCGCTTGCCCGGCACCCGTTCGCCCCGCCGTCGACGACACCGATCGAGGGTGACCCCCAACAACTCCCGCGTCTGCGACGGCAGGATGACATCGTCGATGCCGAAGCCCGACGCCGCCCGCAACGGGTCCACCTCGCTGCGCAGCCGCGTGATCAGCTCATCGCGATGGGACAGCGGGTCGGTGGCGGCCTCGATGTGGCGGCGATAGGCGATGTCGACGGCGCTCTCGATCGGCATTGCACAGATCTCGGCGGTGTGCCAGGCGACGACGAGATCGGCGTCGATGCTGCGGCCGCCGCCCATCGCGACATAGGCCGCACCGTAGGCCTTGCGCATCACCACCACCATCCGCGGCACCGTGGCCCGCGCGAGCTCGTACATCAGCCGGCCGCTGCGTCGCCCGAGCTGTGACGATTCGGCCGCCGACCCGATCAGGAAGCCGGGGATGTCGACGAGGATCACCAGCGGGAGACCGAAGGCATCACACACCGCGACGAAGTGCGCGGCCTTCTCGCACGCACCGCTGTCCAGTGCACCGCCGAGATGTCGCGGTGCATTGGCCACCACCCCGACCGCACGCCCGTCGACCCGGGCGAGGCAGGTCACCAGATTGGGTGCGGCGGCGGCACGGAGCTCGAACACCGAGTCGTCGTCGGCGATCCCGGTGATCACCTCCACGACGTCGTAGGCGGTGCGCGTCGACTCCGGCATGAGACCGTCGACGTCGATCTCGGGTGCACGCCCACTACCGGTCGGGATCGGCCCGTCGGCGGTCGGCGGGAAGTAGCTGAGATAGAGCCGAACCGCGTCGATCGCCTCCTGCTCGTCATCGGCGGCGAGGTCGGCGATCCCGTTGCGGGCCTGGGTGTCGGCGCCGCCGATCTGCTCGTTGGTGAGGTCCTCGCCGGTGCCGGCCTTGACGAACGGCGCCGCCGACATCCCGAGCGTCGAGGTCCCGCGGACCATCACCACGAAGTCGCACAGCGCGGCGAGATTGGTGGCCAGACCGAATCCCGGGCCCATCATCACCGCCACCGTGGGGACCAGACCGGACAGATCCACCAGGCGTGCCAGCATCGGTGAGCCCTGGGCCGCGAGCCGCGAGTCCAGTCCCTCCTGGATGCGGTGTCCGCCGCCGTCGCACAGCAGGATCAACGGAATCCGGTCGTGCAGGGCGATCTGTGTGCAGCGCTCGATCTTGGCCATGCCGACCGCGCCGTTGCTGCCGCCCAGGACGGTGAAGTCGAACGACGCGATGGCGGCGGGGCGGCCGTCGATGTGACCGACCCCGGTGACCACACCGTCCCCGGTCGGTTGGCGGTCCCCGTCGAGTGTCGTCGTCGCCGCATCGGGGGTGACGAGGGCGCCGAACTCGACGAACCGTCCGCCGCCGACGAGCATCGAGATCCGCTCGCGGGCAGTGGCCTTGCCGCGCTCGTGTTGTCGGCGGATGTCGGCCCGCCGGGCCTCGTCGGAGGTGGCGTCATGGGCGCGGCGCACCCGGTCTGCGATGGTGTGGGTCACCTCGGCTCCTCTACCGACGGTTGGCGATGTCACGGCCGATGATCTCCTTCATCACCTCGGTGGTGCCGCCGTAGATCGTCTGGATTCGGGTGTCCACGTATGCCTTTCCGACTGCGTACTCCCGCATGAATCCGTATCCGCCGTGCAACTGCAGGCATCGGTCGATGACCCGCTTCTGCAGTTCGCTGACGTACCACTTGCCCTTCGCGGCGTCCACCGGCGAGAGCCGACCGGTGTTGTAGGCGAGGACGCTGCGGTCCACGTAGGCCTCGGCGATGTCGATCTCCGTCTCGAGTTCGGCGAGTTCGAACCGGGTGTTCTGGAAATCGATCAGCCCCTGCCCGAACATCTTCCGCTCCTTGCAGTAGTCCACGGTCTGATCGAAGATGGCGCGTGTGGTGGCCATCGCCTTGGCCGACACCCCGAGGCGCTCTCGGGGGAGATGACTCATCAGGTACTGCAGACCACGCCCCTGCTCACCGAGCAGGTTCGCGGCGGGAACGCGGGCGTCCTCGAAGAACAGCTCGGCGGTGTCCTGCGCCGGAAGGCCGATCTTGTCGAGTTTGCGGCCCCGCTCGAATCCCGGGGTGTCGCGCTCGACGACGATCAGGCTGAAACCCCGTGACCCGGCGTCGGGATCGGTGCACACCGCCACCACGATCACATCGGCCATGATGCCGCTGGAGATGAAGGTCTTCTGGCCGTTGAGAATCCAGTGATCACCCTCGAGGACCGCGGTGGTCCGGATACCGCGGAGATCGCTGCCCGCGCCCGGTTCGGTCATCGCGAGGGCGCCGATGATCTCACCGGCTGCGAACCCCGGCAGCCACCGGCGTCGCTGCTCGTCGTTCGTCAGGTCCAGGAGATAGTGCAGGACCAGGTCGTCCTGCAGACTCACGGTGGTGGCGAACGAGATCGCGTTGATCCGGGCGACCTCCTCGCACACCACCATCCGGTAGCGGTAGTCGGTCTCCCCGGACCCGCCGTACTCCTCCGGGATCTGGAGGCCGTAGAGCCCGGTCTTGGCGGCCCGGGCGAACACCGACCGGTCGATCCACTTGTCGTCGTCCCACTGGTCCTTGAACGGCACCACCTCGCGGGCCAGGAACTCCCGGACCGACTCGCGGTACATCTCGTGGTCGGCGTCATACAGGTTGCGGTCCATGCTGATTCAGAGCCTCTCGATGATGGTGACGTTGGCCTGTCCGCCGCCCTCGCACATGGTCTGCAGGCCGTAGCGCCCGCCGGTGCGTTCGAGCTCGTGCAGCAGCGAGGTCATCAGCCGGGCGCCGGTGGCCCCGATCGGATGACCGAGTGCGATGGCACCGCCGTTGATGTTGACCTTGGCCGGATCGGCCCCGGTCTCGGTGAGCCAGGACAGCACGACCGGGGCGAAGGCCTCGTTGATCTCCACCGCGTCGATGTCGTCGATGGACATCCCGGCTCGTTTGAGTGCGTGCTGTGTGGCCGGGATGGGTGCCGACAGCATCATCACCGGGTCGGCGCCGCGCACCGAGATGTGGTGTACCCGGGCGCGCGGGGTGAGGCCGTGGCGCGCGACGGCATCCTCGGAGGCGATCAGCAGGGCCGCGGCGCCATCGGAGATCTGGCTGGCCACACCGGCGGTCAGGACGCCGCCGGGAGTGAGGGGCTTGAGTGCGGCCATCTTCTCCGGACTGGTGTCCGCGCGGGGGCCCTCGTCGGTGCTGACGCCGGCGAATTCGGTGATCTCGCGGTCGAAGCGGCCGTCGGCGATCGCATGCAGGGCCCGCTGATGGCTCTCGTACGCGAAACGCTCGTTGTCCTCGCGGGAGAGCTTCCACTGCTCGGCGATCATCTCCGCGCCCCGGAACTGGGAGATCTCCTGGGTGCCGTACCGGGCCTCCCAGCCGCGGCAGTCGGTCCAGGGATCGGTGGCACCGAACGGTGCCCCGGCCCCGAACGCCGACAGGATCGGGTACTGGCTCATCTTCTGGACGCCGCCGGCCACGATCAGATCCGACGTGCCGCTCATCACCGCCTGTGCGGCGAAGGACACGGCCTGCTGCGAGGACCCGCACTGACGGTCGATGGTCACCCCCGGCACGCTCTCGGGGAGACCGGCTGCCAGGGCGGCGGTCCGGGCGATGTCGCCGGCCTGCGAGCCGATGTTGTCGAGGCAGCCGAGGATCACGTCGTCGATCTCGGCGGGATCGAACCCGTGCCTGCCGACGACGGTCGAGATGACATGGGCCGCCATGTCGGCGGGATGGCTGTCGGCGAATCCGCCGTTGCGTCGGCCGACGGCGGTCCGGACCGCGTCGACGATATAGGCCTCGGGCATGGGTTACTCCTCGGGTCGGTGGATGGAATCGAAGGGGAAATCAGAAGGTGGACAGGGTCTGTGGGCGTATGGGAATCGTGGTACCGGACTACGTGACGGGGCCGGTGAGCCCGGCCGAGATCATCGAACACGCCGTCCGTACCAGGTCGTCGATCGGCTGTCCGGGGGTCCACCACTCCGCGGCCCAGTTCAGCGCGCCGATCACCAGCATGCGGGCGATCGACAGGTCGAGGGCTGCGCTGATGTGGCCGTCGTCGCGGCCCTCGGCCAGCAGCCGGCGCCACACATCGTGGTAGGCCTCGCTCTCGGCGTGCATCTGCTCCCGGATCGGCGGCGGGACGTGACCGGCATTGCGGCTGACCGCCTTCGCGAAATCCGACAACTCCAGCTGGATGCTCAGATGTGCGGTGACCGCGGCGGTCAGTCGCTGCGGCCAGGCGAGCGCCGGATCGTCGATCGCGGTGCCGACGTGCTCCCGCACGCGTTGCTGGCCCACCATCAGGGTGGCGGCGACGAGGTCGTCGCGGGAGGCGAAGTGGTAGTACACCGCCGGACTGCGCACCCCGGCCAGCTCGGCGATGTCGTCGAGCCGGGCCTGTCCGTAACCGTTGGTCGCCAGCACCGCGGCAGCGCTACGGAGTAGACGTTCCCGGGTGTCGCGGGTCCGGCGGGTGGGAGCGGGGGAGGTACCGGTGGGGGAGGTTCCGGTGGTGGACATCATGGCATCGTGTATCCGCCGCTCACCGAGATCAGCTGCCCGGTGACCTGCCGGGCCGCCGCGGAGGCGAACCACACCACCGCATCGGCGACGTCGGAGGCCAGGGTGAGTCGCCTCAGGGGCGTGTCCTTGAGCAGGTAGTCGATCTGGTTGTCGTCGAACACGGCATCGGTGCCGCCCGACCACAGACTGGCGGTGCCCACCGCCTCGGGCCCGGCGGGCATCACCAGGCCCGGGCAGACCACGTTGGAGCGGATGCCGTGGCGGCCGTGTTCACGGGCGGTGGTCCGGGCCAGCGCGACCACGGCGGCCTTCGTGGCGCCGTACACGCCCTGCCTGATCTGGCCGAATGCGGCCTCGCTGGCGATGAAGACGATCGATCCGCCGTCGGTGGTGTCGTCGGCGCGCATGGCCTCGACGGCGGCCCGGGTGGTCTCGATGGTGGCGAACAGGTTGATGTCGACGAGCTTGCGCCACCGTGCGCGGTCGTCGTCGCGGGCGAGGAACTCGCCGATGCTCCACCCGGCGTTGTTCACCAACACGTCGAGTCCGCCGAACGCCGCCACCGCCGTGGCGATCGCAGCCTCTCCGGCCCCCTCGGTCGCGAGGTCGCCCGCGATCACCTCGACCTGTGCGGCACCGCGTTCGATCGCCTCGAGGCGCACCTTCTCCGCCTGTTCGGCGTCGATGTCGCAGAGGGCGATCCGGGCTCCCTCGGTGGCGAACGCGTGGACGATCCCGCGGCCGATGTTGGAGGCGCCGCCGGTGATCACCACCCGGGCGTTCTCGAGTTCGAGGTCCATCTTCATCCCCATCCGTTGACCAATCAGTTTCTTTAATCTAGCTTCGATTCAGAAAGTCGTCCAGTGTCTGGAGCAGCCCATGAACCAGGTCGAAGCGCGGGTACGCGACGGAGTCGGGACCATACAGCTCAATCGTCCCGAGCAGATGAACGCCATCACCGTCGAACTCGGCACCGCTCTCGAACGCGCCATCGCCGATCTCGGTGCCGACCCGGCGGTCACCGTGATCGCCATCCGGGGGAGCGGCGGGAACTTCTGCGCCGGAGGTGATTTCGGTGAGGTGGAGCAACTCCGGGCCGATGGTCCGGCGGGATTGCGCGCGTTGTTCGAGAACTTCTCGCGGGCCTGTCGCGCCATCGCGGTATGCCCGGTGCCGGTGGTCGCCGTCGTCGAGGGGGTCGCGATGGCGGGCGGGTTCGAACTGATGCAGGCAGCCGATCTGTGCCTGGTCCGCGACGACGCCCGCATCGCCGACAACCACATCCGCTTCGGTCAGATCCCCGGCGGGGGCAGCAGCCAGCGCCTGCCCCGGCTGGTCGGACGTCAGCAGGCCCTCGGGCTGTTGCTGAGCGGGCGGCGGCTGTCCGGACTCGACGCGGTGGACCTCGGCCTCGCCTACGCGAGCTGGCCGGAGGAGACATTCGACGCCGAGGTGGGCAGCTTTCTGGCCACCCTGGCGGGCCGCCGCCGCGACGCGGTGGTCGGCATCAAACGACTTGTCCAGCAAGGATTGTCCACCGGCCTCGATCGTGGTCTCGACCTCGAGATCGACGCCGTGGTCGACCACATCGGCGGCGTCGCCGGAGCAGACGGCGTCGACGCATTCAGCGCACGGAGGTAGGTACGACGATGACACCGACAGCAGCATCCCCGACGACGACGACAGCACCGACGACGACAGCACCGACGACAGGCGATCCCGACGCGTCGTCGGCGCCGGTCCTCTGCGACATCACCGACGGCATCGGCCGCATCCGTCTCAACCGGCCGCAGGCCGCGAACGGGATGGACGTCGAATTGCTCCGAGCGCTCAACGACGCCGTCCTCGCCTGCCACGGCTCACCCGAGGTCCGCGTCGTGGTGCTCACCGGTGAGGGCAAGAACTTCTGTGCCGGCGGCGACGTCAAGACCTTCGCCGCCAAGGGCGAGGCCCTGCCCGACTACCTGCGAGAGGCCACTGCGTGGCTGCAGATCGCGACCGCGTCGCTGCTACGGCTCAAAGTGCCCGTGGTGGCCGGTATCCACGGCTTCGCCGCAGGTGGGGGCGGACTCGGGCTGGTGTGCGCCGCCGACATCGTCATCGCGGCGGCATCCACCCGCATCTTCTCCGGCGCCGTTCGCGTCGGCATGGCCCCGGACGGGGGTGCGACCGTCACGCTGACCCAGCTGGTCGGACTGCGCAAGGCGCTCGAGATCCTGCTGCTCAATCCCACGCTCACCGCCGCCGACGCGCTCACCGCGGGCCTGATCAGCGAGGTGGTCGACGACGAGAAGCTCGGCGCGCGCGTCGACGAGGTGGCCGCACAGCTCGCCTCGATGGCACCGCTGGCCCTCTCGGCCACCAAGCGGCTCGTCTGGGACGGCGTCGGCGCGTCCATCGAATCGCGGCTGGGGGAGGAGGCCCGGGTGGTCTCGGCACTGTCGGGGACCGCCGACTCCCGCGAAGGACTCGCCGCAGTCCTCGAACGCCGCATACCGGGGTTCACCGGATCATGACCACTGCCGACAGCGTCACCCCCGACAGCGTCACCCCCGACAGCGTCACCCCCGACAGCGATTCTCCCGACGCCGTCGCCGCCCCCGACACGGTGCTCCGCCACGACGACGGGGCGGTCCGGGTGATCACCCTCAACCGCCCCGATCGCCGCAACGCGATCGACATCCCGTTGCGGATCGCCCTGGCCGAGGTCCTCGAGGAGGCGGCCGCCGATCCCGTGGTCCGGTCGATCGTCCTGTCTGGTGCAGGCCGTGTGTTCTGTGCCGGCGGTGACGTCTCCACCATGCGCCGTATGTCACCCGCTGAGTCGCGTCCGCGGGCGGAGGCTGCCCAGCGCGTCATCCGGGCACTGTGGGACACACCGAAACCGGTGGTTGCCGCAGTCGAGGGCGCGGCGTACGGGGCCGGTGCCTCCCTGGCACTGGCGTGCGACCGCGTGATCGCCGGCGACACCACCAGGATGTCGATGGCCTTCACCGGCGTCGGTCTGGCCGGCGACATGGGCATCTTCGCGAGTCTCCCGGCCCGGGTGGGTCCCGCGCGTGCCCGCCAGCTGCTGATGCTGCCCCGCGTGCTCGACGCCGACGAGGCGCTGGAGCTCGGGCTCGTCGACCAGGTGGTTCCCGCCGGGGACGCCCTGCACACCGCGCTGGCCGACGCCACCGTCCTGGCCGCCGGTCCGGCACAGGCGTACGGCGTCATCAAATCGATGCTCGCCGACCCCGCGCCGACCACCCCACGCGTCCTCGACCTCGAGATCGAGCACCAGGTGCGGCTGTTCGACACCGACGACTTCGCCGAGGGGGTGGCCGCCTTCGCCGAGAGACGCCGACCGCGATTCGGTCGGACCCCCTGACCTGACCACCGGGTGACCTCGACCCGGACACCGATCCCGCCCCGCCGAGCTCCGTCCCCGTCCCCGATCGAAGGACCCGCGCCATGGCCACCACCCCACTCGCCGAAACATCCTCCGCAACAACATCACTGACCGAATCGTATCGTCCCGCCGACACCTCCGTTCCGCTCGTCGAGTCCACGGTCGGGGCGCTGCTGACCCGTCGGGCCGGCGAATTCGGCGACCGTCTGGCCCTCATCGGCACCCGGCACGGCACCGGAGAACCTGCCCGCCTGACCTACACCGACCTGCTCGACGAGGCATCCCGCGTGGCCACCGGCCTCGCCCGCCTGGCACGGCCCGGTGACTTCGTGGCGCTCTGGGCGCCGAACGTCGTGGAATGGCCGATCATCGAGTACGGTGCGGCGCTGGCCGGGGTGACCCTGGTGGCGCTCAACCCGGTGCTCCGTCTCGACGAACTCGACTATGCCATCGGTCATTCCGGGAGCACGGTGCTGTTGCACGCCGATCGGAGCGGCGAGTACGACCTCGCCGATGTGGTGCGCCGGTTGTCGCAGACGCGGCCGGGCCTGATCACGGTCAGCCTGTCCGAGCGGGACCGCTGGTTCCCCGATGTCGCCGACCCGGACGTGATCGCCGCGGCGCCTACCGATCCCGATGCGCCGGTCATGCTGCAGTACACCTCCGGCACCACCGGGAGTCCGAAAGGTGTTCTGCTGCGCCACCGGTCGCTGGTCAATGTCGCCAAGCTCACGATGGAGGCCGTCGATGCCGAGTCCGGCGCCGTCGCGGTCAACCCGCTGCCGATGTTCCACACCGCGGCGTGCGTGATCGGCACCCTCGGCCCACTCTGGTTGGGCGGCACCGAGATCCTGATCGAACGGTTCAGCCCCGCACCCGTGCTCGACATCCTGCGGGCCGAACATGCGACGATCCTGTTCTACGTCCCCGCGATCCTCGGGGCCCTCTTGTCGGTGCAGGAGGGCTCCGACGCCCTCGCGCCCAACCTGGACATCGTGATGGGCGGTGCGTCCAACGTGCCCGCGAGCATGATCGAGAGTGCCGAGCAGACCTTCGGTGCCACCGTCATCAATCTGTTCGGTCAGACCGAGCTGGCGCCGGTACTCAGCGCCACCCGACCCGACGACTCCCGGGCCGACCAGTTGCACACCGTGGGGCGGCCACTGCCGCAGGTCGACTGCAAGGTCACCGACCCGCTGACCGGTCAGGTGGTGCCCGTCGGCGAGATCGGCGAGATCTGCGCGCGCGGGTACCAGCAGTTCGTGGAGTACCTCCACAATCCCGAGGCCACCGCGGCGGCCGTCGACGGTGACGGGTTCGTGCACACCGGTGATCTGGGCAGCATGGATGCCCGTGGCCACCTCACCGTCACCGGCCGGCTCAAGGAGATGATCATCCGTGGCGGCGAGAACATCTCGCCGGTCGCGGTGGAGACCGCACTCGCCGAGCACCCCACGGTGGCCGGGGTGACCGTGATCGGCCTGCCCGACGATCGGCTCGGCGAGATCGTCGCAGCGGTGCTCCTGGTCGGCGACGATGCTCCCGACGACCTCGCAGACACACTGAGAGTGTTTGCACGGGAGAGGATCTCACCGCACATGGTGCCCTCCAGGTGGTTTGTCGCCGATGTCTTCCCGACCACCCCGACCGGAAAGATCCGGAAGTTCGCGGTCCGTGACCAGATCGGGTCGGCCCAGCTTCGTGAGATCACCCCGGAGGCGAGATGAGCACCATCGACCAGCGACGTGAGGCGCTGCGCGAACGGTTCGGTGAGTGGACGCCCCGAACCCTCGACGGCCTGCTCGACGACTGCGCCGCCGAGTACGGCGACCGGCCGTTCGTCATCACCGACGATCTCACCCTGAACTACCGGGAGGTGGCCGAGCAGTCCCGGGTGCTCGCCGACGGTCTCGCCGCTCTCGGTGTCCGCCCGGGCGACCGGGTCGGCATGCTGATGGCCAACCATCCCGAGTTCGTCCCGGTCAAGTTCGCCATCGCCCGTACCGGCGCCATCGCGATCCCGTTCAACTTCCTCTACCGCACCGAGGAACTCGGCTACGTGCTCGAGCAGTCCGGCTGTTCGGTGCTGTTCACGATGACCGGTTTCGCCGGACTCGATCAGCTCACGATGCTCGACACCCTGAGCCCGGGGTGGGAGGGAGCACCGGCGATCGGTGAACTGCGGCAGGTCATCACGCTGTCCACCGACGGACGCCACCGGGACGGCGCGCTCACCCTCACCGACCTGTTCGCCCACGGTCGTGCCCACCCGGGGGCGGCGTCGGGGGCCGATCACCGACCCACCGACGTCGGCGACATGCTCTACACCTCGGGCAGCACCGGATCGCCCAAGGGCGTGATCGTCACCCACGATGCCGTCCTGCGCACCGCCTACGCGTCGGCATTGACCCGCGCCTATGGGGATGGACGACGAATCCTGTTCTCCCTGCCCTGCTACCACATGTTCGGCTACGTCGAGGGAATCCTGTCGGCGATGATGGTGGGCGGAGCGGTGATCCCGCAGACCTCCTTCTCGGCGGAGGGCTACCTCGCCGGGATCGCCCGGCATCGCGCCGACGACATCCTGTGCGTGCCCACCATGGCGGTGGCCATGGTCGAGAGCCCGGCACGCGACCGCTACGACCTCGGTTCGCTGTCGGCCATCCTCTGCGGCTCGGCGCCT
The DNA here is from genome assembly GCF_053589235.1 of Gordonia sp. NPDC003376. NCBI lineage: Bacteria > Bacillati > Actinomycetota > Actinomycetes > Mycobacteriales > Gordoniaceae > Gordonia > Gordonia sp. NPDC003376. The sequence goes on from NZ_JBSFRM010000007.1 coordinate 58,660, forward strand.
GCGCCGATCTGGTTGTGGGAGAAGGTCGAAGAACTCTTCGGTGTCAGCGAGATCGTCACCGGGTACGGCATGACCGAATGTGGTGGTGCGATGACCCTGACCCGTCCGGAGGACCCGCTCGTGCTGACCTCGACCACGGTGGGCCGACCGAAACTCGCAGGTGCCGCCGGTGTTCCGGGGACCGACGAACTGTGCGTCTATTCCACCGCCGACCCCCTCACCGGTGAGGCCCTGCCCGCAGGTGACACCGGGGAGCTCGTCTCCCACGGACCCACCACCATGGTCGGCTACTGGGGCAAACCGGAGGAGACCGCGGCCGCGCTCGGCACCGATCGGGTGCTGCGCTCCGGCGATCTGGGCCGGGTCCGGCCCGACGGCTATCTCGAGGTCACCGGCCGCAGCAAAGAGCTCTACAAGAGCGGTGGAGAGCTCGTGATGCCGAAGGAGGTGGAGGACGTCGTCGCCGCCCTCGATGCGGTGAGCCAGGTGTTCGCCATCGGCCTTCTCGACGACCGGTGGGGCGAGATCGGTTGTCTGGTGGTGGTCCGGGCACCCGGCGCCACCATCACCGGTGACGAGGTCATCGCGCACTGCAAAGGCCATCTCGCCCGGTTCAAGGTGCCCAAGAAGGTGGTGTTCTGCGACGCCGACCACCTGCCGACCACTCCGACGGGCAAGATCCAGAAATTCCGACTGACCGACCTCGTGGCCAAGTCCACGACCGCCGGTGACCAGTCGACAACCCGAAAGGACGCGTCATGACCGCACTCGTCGGCCCCGACACGACGCCGGAAAGTCGCGTCGCCCATCTGATCCGACGTGATCAGGTGCACGGCTCGCTCTACACCGACCCACAGATCTTCAGCGAGGAGCTGAAGAAGGTCTGGTTCACCACCTGGGTGTTCATCGGTCACGAGAGCGAGGTGCCCGAACCCAACGACTACGTCCGCAAACGACTGGCCACCCAGGACATCGTGATGACCCGTGACCGGGACGGCGAGATCCACCTGCTGATCAACCGGTGCGCGCACCGCGGACTGCAGGTCTGCGATGACGCCCAGGGCAATTCGAGTTCGTTCCGGTGCCCGTACCACGGGTGGACCTACCGCAACACCGGTGAACTGCTCGGCTACCCGTACAACAAGGGCTATGGCGGCAAGGGCAAACTCGAACTCGGCATGGGCCGGGTGCCCCGGGTCGCGAGCTATCACGGGTTCGTGTTCGGATCGATGGCCGAGGACGGCCCCTCGCTGATCGAGCATCTCGGGGCCGCCGCCGGCGAGATCGACCGGCTGGTCGGACTCTCGCCCAGGGGTGAGGTGGCCCTCGACGCCGGCTGGCTCGCCCACAAGACAAGATCCAACTGGAAGTTCCTGGCGGAGAACGAGACCGATGGTTACCATCCCCAGTTCGTGCACGGGTCGATCTTCGGGGTCACCGGATCGCCGATCGGCGCCCTCTACAGCGACGCCTCGACGGCGGTCACCCGGGAACTGGGTAACGGGCACAGCGAGAACGACCTGCGTCCGGAGTTCCGCGGGTTCGCCGAACCGATGCGCTGGTTCGGCACCACGCCCGACCGCGTGCCGCGCTACGTCGCGGCGATGCAGCAGGCCTACGGCGACGACGCGCAACGTCGGATGATCGAGGGCGCACCGCATGTGATGATCTTCCCCAACCTGTTCATCGCCGAGATCCAGGTGTTCAACATCCAGCCGGTCGCGGTCGGCGAGTGCATCCAGTACGCCACCGCCGTGCAGCTGCGGGGTGGGGAGGAACTCAACCGCCGGATGATCTCGCAGTCCATCGGTTCGGTGGGTCCGGCCGGGATGCTGCTGGCCGATGACACCGAGATGTACGAGCGCAATCAGCGCGGGGTGTCGATGCTCGATCCCGAATGGCTCGACGTGCGGCGCGGCCTGACCCGTGAACGCACCGACGACAACGGTTTCACGATCGGTGCGGCCACCGACGAGACCGGCATGCGCGGTTTCTGGAAGCACTACCAGACCCTGATGGAGGCGTGAGATGACGACGACCACCGACCGAACCGATTCGGGTACCGCAGAACCGGGTCCGGTCCCGGAGGGCTGGACGCGCGACGAGGTCGCCGGGTTCCTCTACCGTGAGGCCAGGCTCGCCGACGAGAACGACTACGACAACTGGGAAGCGCTCTGGACCGATGACGCCCTGTACTGGGTGCCCTCCGGTGGTGCGGATGTCGATCCGCAGACCCACGTCGCGGTGATCTACGACAACCGCAGCCGGATCTCCACCCGGATGAAGCAGGTCAGGACCGGCAAGCGCTATGCCCAGGCCCCGCCGTCGGACCTGCGGCGCATCATCGGCAACATCGAACTCCTCGGTGGGCGTGAGAATGCCTCGGGTGAAGTTGATCTGGAGGTCGGCGCCAACTTCCTGGCGTTCGAGTCGCGGCTGCGGGACAACCAGCTCTGGGGTGGGCGCACGACCTATCGGTTGCGCCGCGTCGACGGTGAGATCCGGTTGGTCTACAAGAAGGTCGTGCTGGTGGACTGCGACAAGCCCATCCCCACCATGGCCTTCCTGATCTGAAGGGACGGTGAATCGTGGCGATCGAGATGAATGATCGTGGCCCCTATGACATCCCGGGGGTCGGTCCGGTGGTGGGTGGCGAGTTCGCCGAGGTGTCGGTGAACGTGGACACCACCGGCAACTCCACCCGGTTGCGGCTCGAGGATCTGAGGACCGGACGCGTCCGGTACCTCGATCCGCTGGAACTGGAGACCATCATCTGGCTCGAGGACGGGCACCTGACCGAACTCCTCGACCCCTCTGCGGACCGATGGCGGGACCGCAGTTGACCGGGACACAGATACTCGCGGGATCTCCTCGGTCGGCCGTCCTCGCCTATGGCGGGTACTTCCCGGACTGGCGTGTGGACCCGCGTGGAACGGGTACGGCCACCCGGATCACGGCCGCCTTCGACGAGGACGCGGTGACCATGGGTGTGGCCGCCGCCCGTACCGCCCTGGCGTCCGGCCCCGGCGGATTCGGGGTGGGCGCGCTGACCTTCGTGACGAGTTCGCCGCCCTACCTGGACAAGACCAACGCCACCTCGATCCATGCAGCCCTGGGATGTGACCGGACCGTGGCGGCATCCGACGCGATCGGTACCGCGCGGTCGACGATGGCCGGGCTGCGGGGAGCGCTCGGCGGCGTCCCGACCCTGCTCGTCGCGGCGGATGTTCGCACCGGCCTGCCCGGTTCGGCCGACGAGCGTGCCGGTGCCGATGCCGCGGTGGCGGTGCTGCTCGGTGCACCGACCGGTGGGTTCCCGGCCCTGGCGAACGTACTCGCCGATGTGTCGGTGACCGAGGAATTCCTCGACCGGTGGCGACCGCCGACCCAGGTGTTCGCGACCACCTGGGAGGAGCGTTTCGGCTTCGAGCGGTATCGCCCGCTGATCGTCGATGCCACCGCCCGCGTGCTCGCGGCGGCCGGACTCGAGTGTGCCGATCACGTGGTGCTGACCTGCCCGAACACCGCGGTCGCCACACGGGCCCGGACGCTGGTCGCCGGCGCCCGCTCGACGTGCGGCTCGCCGGTCGGATTCGTCGGGGCCGCGGATCCGCTGCTGGGTCTGGCACATGCACTCGACTCGGCCGGCCCGGACGAGACGGTGCTGCTCATCTCGGCGTGCGACGGTGTCGATGCGATGGTGCTGCGCACCACCGCGGCGTTGCCCGCTCGACGTCCTCCGGTGGCGCTCGCCGATCGGCTCGGCGGTGGCCAGGTCGTGCCCTACCCGACCTACCTGTCGTGGCGCGGTCTGCTCGACGTCGAGATGCCGCGTCGACCGGAGCCGGACCGGCCGGCCGCGCCGCCGTCGGCCCGTTCCGCGGACTGGAAGTTCGGTTTTCACGGGACACGCTGCACGGCATGTGGCTTCGTGCACCTCCCGCCGGTGCGGGTGTGTCGCGGATGCGGTGCGATCGACGAGATGACCGCGTTGCCGATGGCGTCGGCGCGCGGCACGGTGGCCACGTTCACCGTCGATCACCTCGCCTATTCGCCGTCGCCACCGGTGGTCGACGTGGTGGTGGACTTCGACGGTGGCGGCCGGACCACGGTCGAGGTCGCCGACGCCCGCCCCGACCTGCTCGCAGTGGGCACCCAGGTGGACATGGTGTTCCGCCGGATGTTCACCGCGGGCGGCGTGCACAACTATTTCTGGAAGGCGCGGCAGACGTCGCCGACCACAGACGAGGACATCTGATGGGCAGCAGAGGAATCGCGGGACAGGTCGCCATCGTGGCCATGGGCTGCACCCGGTTCGGCGAACTGTGGGACCGATCCACCGACGACATGCTGATCGATGCCGTCGGTGAGGCGCTGGGCAGTGTGGCGCTGACCGTCGCCGACGTCGACGCGTTCTGGCTCGGCACCCTCGGTTCGGGACAGTCGGGTCTGACGCTGAGTCGAGCGCTCGGCACCGATCACCAGCCGGTTACCCGCGTCGAGAACTATTGCGCCACCGGGTCCGAATCGTTTCGGAATGCCTGCTACGCGGTGGCATCCGGAGCGTATGACCGCGTGATGGCGGTGGGGGTCGAGAAGCTCAAGGACTCCGGGTTCTCCGGGTTGCTGCGAGCGGATCCACCCGGTGACGGTACCGCACCGGAACTGTCGGTGACCGCGCCGGCGGCGTTCTCGCTGCTCGACCCGGCCTATTGCGCCCGGTACGGTGTCGACCCCGGCGCGATGCGCGACGCCATGACGCATGTGGCGTGGAAGAACCACGTCAACGGAAGTCGGAACCCCAAGGCGCAGTTCCGGTCCGAGGTGTCCAAGACGACGATCGCCAACGCTCCCACGGTCGCCGGCCGTCTCGGCGTGTTCGACTGTTCCGGGGTGTCCGACGGCGCCGCATGCGCGCTTCTGGTGCGCGCGGAGGACGCCTACCGGTATACCGACCGCCCCGTGTTCGTCCATGCGCTGGCCCTGGCCGCGGCTCCCGGTCGCGGTTCGATGGACCCGGCGTATGACTACACCACCTTTCCAGAGGTGGTGCACTCGGCACGTGATGCCTACGCGCAGGCGGGAATCGAGGATCCCCGCCACGACATCTCCCTGGCCGAGGTGCACGACTGTTTCACGCCCACCGAGCTGGTCCTGATGGAGGACCTCGGCTTCGCCGAGTCCGGGCAGGCGTGGAAGGAGTCGTTGTCGGGGGCGTTCGACGCCGGCGGCCGGCTACCGGTCAACGTGGACGGCGGGCTGAAGTCGTTCGGTCATCCGGTCGGTGCCAGCGGGCTGCGCATGCTCTACGAGGCGTGGCTGCAGTTGCGGGGTGAGGCCGGGGAGCGGCAACTCGCCGAACCGCACACCGCCCTGACCCACAATCTCGGGGGCCGTCCCGGGGCATGCGTCTCGTTCGTGTCCATCGTCGGCCACGAACGGCCCTGATCCCCGTCGTCGCCGCTCCCGGTCGACGATCTGCCCGCGGGAGCTTCTTGCACCCATTTCTGAATTGAGGTTAAATTAAAAACGTGATCGAGATCCGCACTCCTGCCCGCACCGCCCACGCGTTGTACGACGCGCTGGCCGCCGGCGACGCCGATGGGATCCGGGGCCTGCTGACCCCCGGCTTCGTCGGGATCACCGCGGCCGGGCTCCCGCTCGGCCTCGGCGGCACCTACCACGGCCCGGATGCCATGATGGGGAAGTTCTGGTGGCCGCTCGGCAAGGTCTTCGCCGTCCGCGCCCACGCCGGCCACATCGACACGCTCGCCGACGACCGGCTTCTCGTGACCGGTACCTACCGCGGCACCTGCCGGGGGACCGGACGCCGCGTCGACGCCGCGTTCACCCACACCCTGAGCTTCGACGGCGACCGGATCTCCGAGCTGCACCAGCTCACCGACACTGCCGTCTGGCATGCGGCCCTCGACGGTGCCGAGCGCGCGACGGCGCCGGTCCACCCGGGACCCGATGTGACGCAGCTGGAGACGATCGACTATTCGGTCACCGACGGCGTCGCGCAGGTCCTCCTCGACCGACCCGCGCACCGCAACGCCATCGATCTCACCCTGGCCGAGGAATCCCTCGCGGTCGCCCGCGCCATCGCCGCGGACCCCGCGGTCCGCGCGGTGTTCATCGGCGGGAACGGTCCGGATCTGACCGTCGGCGGCGACATCGACGAATTCGTCACCGCGGCCCCGGAACACTCGGCACCCTCGCCGAGCGCATGACCGCGCCGTTCCACGAGGCGTTCCGCATTCTCGAGCGCATCGACGCCCCGATCGTCACCGCCGCCCACGGAGCGGTCGCCGGTGGCGGACTCGGCTTCGTCTACGCCGCCGACGTCGTCCTCGCCGCCCCGGACGCCGTGTTCACCACCGCCTTCAGCGGTATCGGACTCTCCGGCGACGGCGGCGGCACCTGGCATCTGCCGCGGATCGTCGGCGCCGCCCGCGCCCGCCGGATGTACCTGGAGAACCTGCGCGTCGACGCACCGACCGCACTCGACTGGGGCCTGGTCGCCGAGATCGTCCCGGCCGATGAGCTGCGGGCCGAAGCACTCACCCGCGCACAGCGATTCGCCCAGGGGCCGACACGCGGGTACGCCCGGCAGCGCCGCCTCCTGCGCGAGTCGTGGGGCACCACCCTCGCCGATCAGCTCCGCGCCGAGTCCGAGGGCATCCGTGACACCGGCAACACCGACGACGCGCACCACGCGGTGCGCGCATTCCTCGACAGAACACGTCCACGATTCGAAGGCAGGTGACCTGCGTGTCCGGTCTCATCCAGGATTCCGACGACCATCGCGCCATCCGCGAGAGCGTCGGAGCCATCGCCAAACACTTCGGGCCCCAGTACTTCCTGGACCGTGCCCGCACCGGCGGCGACATCGACGAACTCTGGGCCGAACTCGGCAAGGCGGGTCTGCTCGGCGTCCACCTACCCGAGGAATACGGTGGTGGCGGCGGTGGTACGGCCGAGGCGGTCGTCGTCGTCGAAGAACTCTCCGCCCACGGAATGCCGATGCTCGTCTGGGTGATCTCACCCGCGATCTGCGGCAGCATCCTGGCGGCGCACGCCAGTCCGGAGATGAAGCAGGAATGGCTGCCGGGACTCGCCGACGGCACCCGGAAGATGGCCTTCGGGCTCACCGAACCCGACGCCGGATCCAACAGCCACAACCTCACCACCACCGCCCGGCGTGACGGGGACGGCTGGGTGATCTCCGGCCAGAAGTACTACATCTCGGCCATCGAGCAGAGTGACGCCGTGCTGCTGATCACCCGTGACGCCGACCTGTCCACCGACGAGCGCAAGGCCCTGTCGATCTTCGTGGTCCCGACCGACACGCCCGGCCTGACATTCCAGCAGATCCCCACCTCGATCGTGTCCACCGACAAGCAGAACACCGTCTTCCTCGACGAGGTACGGGTGGGACCCGAGGCCCTCGTCGGTGAGGCGGGCAAGGGACTGCGGCAGGTGTTCGCCGGGCTGAATCCCGAGCGGATCCTGGTGGGCGCGATCTGCGGAGGCGTCGGCCGCTACGCCGTCGAACGTGGCGCCGACTATGCGCGCAACCGCAAGGTGTGGTCCACGCCGATCGGAGCACACCAGGGGGTGTCGCACCCGCTCGCGGAGGCCCACATGAACGTCGAGGTGTCCCGCCTGGCGACGCGGCACGCCGCCGAACTGGCCGATGCGAACTCGCCGGCCGTGGGCGAGGCCGCCAACATCGCGAAGTTCACCGCGTCGGAGGCCGCGCTGGCGGCACTCGATCAGGCCATCCAGGTGCACGGCGGCAACGGCCTCGCCCAGGAGTACGGCTTGTCGGACCTGTGGTTCGTCACCCGGCTGATGCGCACCGCACCGGTCAGCCGTGAGATGGTCCTCAACTTCGTCGCGCAGACCTCACTCGATCTCCCGCGCTCGTACTGAACGCGCGCCAGACACCGTCCATCCCAGCCCATCCCGGAGGAACACAGTGACCACGACAACCACCGACTTCGACGCCATCGTGATCGGCGCCGGCGCGGGCGGGCTCTTCACCGCCGCGCGTCTGGCCAAGCACGGATACCGCACCCTGGTGGTGGAGAGCCTCGACAAGGTGGGCGGACGTGCGTCCACCACCGAGATCGACGGCTTCAAGGTGAACGACGGTGCCATCGTCATCGAGGTCGGCGGGATCACCGAACGGACCTGTGCGGAGGTGGGGGCGAAGTTCGAGATCCGGGAACCGACCCCGCCCATCCTCTACCGCATCGCGGGCAAGGACGTCGATGTCACCGGCGGTGGCTGGGGCTTCCTGCTGGGCAAGCTCACCCGGCAGGGAGCAAAGCTGGTCAAGGGAATCGGCGCCGCACGCAACGATTCCGGACTGCCCGAGGACGAGTTGTCCACCGCCGACTGGGTACGCAAGTACACCAAGAACGAAGGCGTGCAGGGGATCTTCCGCAACATGTGTGCCTCGGTGTTCGCGGTGAGCTCCGAGGATCTGCCGGCGCGGGTGTTCCTGACCTACTTCACCCGCAAGAGTGCCTTCAAACGCTTCGGATTCCATCCGGAGGGATCGATCGGACTGTGGAATGCGTTGGCGGAGGCGTTCATCGGCCTCGGCGGTGAGTTGCGTACCTCCACCGAGGCCACGCGTATCCACATCGTCGACGGCGCCGTCACCGGGGTGAGCGTCCGATCCGGCGGCGTCGAGCAGACCGTCACCGCCCCGATCGTGGTGAGCGACATCGGTCCGCACGCCACGCTCGACCTCGCCGGCCGCGATGCATTCCCGGCCGGGTACGTCGACCTGGTGGAGGAGCGTCATCGTCCCTGCGCGATGATCGCGGTGAACTTCGCCGGCCGGGAACCCCTCATGGCCGCCCCCGGCATGCTGAGCTTTGCGACCTCGAAACGTCTCGCGTATGTCGCCAACTTCACCGAGACCTGTCCGGAGATGGCACCCGACGGGTGGCACCTGTACGTCGGGACATCGGTGCCCGAGCCTGCTGTCGGCGACTTCGACGAGGCGGCCGAGACCGCTCTGCTGTTCGACGACCTGAGGGAGAACATCCCCGGATTCGACCAGAAGGCAAGGATTCTCAGCACCACCATCACCCGCGACGGCTGGCCGCCGCAGCGTGCGGTCGCCGGATTCGATCTCCCGCACACCACCGATGTCGCCGGTCTCTGGAACGTCGGCGACGCGGTCAAGGAGTATGCCAACGGCGGTACCACCGCCTGTGCGGAGACCGCGGAGATCGTGACCGCGGAGATCGTCGCAGAGTTCCCACTCGGCCGTTCCTGACCCGCCGGAACCGTGACCGGGCCGGCACCCCAACCATCAGAGAAGGTGACAACCATGAAGGTGACAGTCGATTTCACCAAGTGCACCGGACTCGGCATCTGCGAGTCGCTGGCACCGGAGTTCTTCGAGGTCGACGACGACGGCGATCTCGTCCTGCTCCGCGAGGACATCGATCCCGACCAGCTGCAGGCGGTCGAGGAGGCCGTGGCCGGCTGCCCCACCGAGGCCTTGCGGATCGTGCGGGACACCGCGCGCGTCGCGCAATCCTGAGAGGATCGTCGATGACCGTGGAGAAGCTCGTCGTCGTCGGGGCGTCGCTGGCCGGGCTGCGGGCGGTGGAGGCCGCGCGCCGCACCGGGTTCGCCGGCACCATCACCCTGATCGGCGCGGAGAGACACCTGCCGTACGACCGCCCGCCGTTGTCCAAGGCGTTCCTCGAACCCGACGGGGAGGAGCCGCAGACGCCGACTTTTCGCACCGAGGAGACGCTGGCCGACGAACTCGGCGTGCAACTCGTCCTCGGGCATGCCGCCACCGGTCTCGACACCGAGGCCCGGGAGGTGCTCGTCGGGGAGATGCGATATCCCTACGACGCCCTGATCATCGCGACCGGGTCCACCCCGCGCGGAATCCCGGGCACCGAGACACTCGCCGGGGTGCATGCGCTGCGCACCCTCGACGATGCGCGGGTGGTCCGGCAGGCGCTGGCCGAGGGGGCGCGGACCGTGGTGATCGGCGCCGGCTTCATCGGGTCGGAGGTGGCCTCCGGCGCAAACAAACGGGGCGTGGACGTCACGATCGTCGAGGCGTTGCCCACCCCGCTGGTGCGCGCCACGGGAGAGCGGATGGGTCACGCGATCGCGGCACTCCACGAGCGCAACGGCACCGAATTACGTTGTGGGGTCGGGGTGTCGGCGATCGAGGGGGACGGGCGGGTCGAGCGGGTGGTGCTCGCCGACGGCTCGGTGCTCGACGCCGATCTGGTGGTCGTGGGTATCGGCGTGGTCCCGGCCACCGCCTGGCTCGAGGGCGCCGGGATCCGCCTCGACAACGGCATCATCTGCGACGAGACCCTCTGGACGGGGGTCCCCGGGGTGTACGCCGCCGGAGACGTGGCGAACTGGTTCAATCCGGTTCTCGGGGAACGGCAACGGATGGAGAACTGGACCGCCGCGGCGGAGCAGGGGGCGGCCGCGGTCCGCAACGCCCTCGACCCACAGAACGCGAAACCGTATGGCACCGTGCCGTATTTCTGGTCTGACTGGTACGACGTGCGGATCCAGTTCGTCGGTTCGCCGGACGCCGACGAAGTCCTCGTCGTCGACGGCGATCCCGATTCCGGCGGGCGCTGGGTGGCGCTCTACCGGCGGGGTGATCGGCTGATCGGGGCGCTGACCGTCAACGGTCAGGCCGTGATCATGAAGTACCGGGTCAAGATCTCCCAGGGGACCTCCTGGGACGACGCCCTGGCCTTCGCCGAGGCACGCAAGGCGAAGGCGGCCGCGGGGTGATCCCCGACGGCCGGCGGTGTCGGATCAGGCGCTGATCGCGCTCCGGACGAAGCCCTGTGCGTTCTCGACCACCTTGTCGACGCTGCCGCGGCGTGGACTCCACCATTCCGCCGCCCAGTTGAGCGAACCGAGGATGAGCATCTGCAGGATGTAGAGATCGAGGTCCTGCCGGATCACCCCATCGTCGTGGGCGTCACGGATCAGGTCGCGCCAGACCTTGCCGTACTTCGTCTCCTCGGCGACCTTGCGCTTGCGGATCTTCTCCGGGATCTGCCCGGAGTTGCGGATCGACGCGGTGGTGTATGCCGAGATCTCGAGTTCGTGGCGCAGGTGGGCCTCGACGGCCGCCATCAGGCGATCGAGTGCGTCGGTTCCTGCCGGGAGCTTGTCGAGCACCTCGGTGACGTGGCGGCGCATATCGGCCAGCCCGACCCACATGACCTCCTCGATGAGGTCCTCGCGGGAGTCGAAGTAGTAGTAGATCGCCGGTGCCTGCAGTTCGGCTACCTCGGCCACATCGCTCAGTCGCATACCCGCATAACCCTTTTGACTGAGCACGGTGGCGGCGGCGTCGAGAATCCGGGCACGGGTGCGTGCGGACTTCGTCGACGATCCGGTCTCGGTGTCGGGTAGTGCATCGGTACGGATCCTGCGTTGTGCCATGGTGCAGATTCTAATCGACCATCAACAGTTGGCCCGACTGGCGTGCTTGGCCTCGATCTCGACTGTTCCGGCGGCCCCGTCGACGACGATCAGGTCGCCGGTCTCGATGACGGTGGTGCCGTCACCGGTGTTCATCACAGCGGGCACACCCATCTCGCGGGCGACGACGGCGGCGTGACTCATCATTCCGCCGATGTCGACGACCAGCGCCGAAGCCAGGAACATCAACGACACCCATGACGGGTCGGTGGTGTGTGCGATCAGGATGTCGCCGTCGTCGAGGTCGGTCTCGGTGGGATCGTCGACGACCACGGCGCGTCCACGCACCACGCCAGGGGAGGCGCCCACGCCGGTCCGTCGGGTACCGACGCCACCGGCGCTGCCCGTCTCGGCGGTGACCGCGACGGGTTGACCTCGCCAGGTCGACGGTAGCCGGAGAGCCTGGTACTCGATCCGACGTGCCCGGCGCTCGGCGACGACGGTGCCGACGTCGTGGGGCAGCGGAGCGCGGAGCTCGTCGGCGGTGAGATAGAACGCGTCGTCCACCTCGGCGAACCGGCCGGCCGCCACGGCGTCGGCGCCGAGCCGGCGGGCACATGCCCGGATGACGTCGAGGCCCTGCAGATAGCTCACCTTGCCGACGCCGCGCAACGGGATGAACCGGCGGGCCAGGCGCAGCGTGATCCCGATCCTGGCACGTCCGGCCACCCGCGCCGATCGCAGGGCGTGTTCTGATCACCTACGACGTCGCCCGCGCCGCCGCGCGACGGCTCGGCGTGCATCTCGTGCGCCGCGGCGTCATCACCGATCCCGAACATGTCTTCCACCTCGGGTACCGGGAGGTGACCGACGGTATCTCGGGAGACCACAGCACTCGCGTCGTCGAGCGGATCGGCGAGTTCGCCCGCCACCGCGAACTGCGGATACCACAGGCGTGGGCCGGTTCTCCGGAGGTCACCAGGGCCATGGAGGTCCGGGCGAAGCCGCTCGTTCCCGGCGGGATGATCACCGGTGTCGCGGCGAGCGGCGGACGGATCGAAGGCGTCGCCCGGGTCGTCGGCGACCCCACCGTGGTGGAACTCGACGACGGCGACATCCTCGTGTGCGAGACCACCGATCCGAGCTGGGTGTCGCTGTTCCTCGTGGCCGGGGCGGTGGTCACCGACTTCGGTGGGATGCTCAGCCACGGCCCGATCGTCGCCCGTGAACTCGGTATTCCGTGCGTGTGTGGCACGGCCACCGGAAGCCGACGGATCGCCGACGGATCGCTTATCCGTGTCGACGGCGACACCGGTGAGGTCACCGTCCTCGCATGACATCCCGGCGCATCGAACGAGATTCCGGCACAGCATGTCCCGACCACCGAATATCAGGAGGAGACCAACCCATGACATCCACCATCCCCACCGACGTCATCGGACTGGACGCACCATGGCTGACCCGGGTTCTGCAATCGGACTTCCCGGGAATCACCGTCACACGGGCCGAGATCGACGAGCAGACGACCGGATCGGCGGCACGAGTGCGGATCCGGATCGATGCGCAGGGACATCCCGCCGCGCCGGATTCCGTGTTGGTCAAGGCCGCATTCACATCCGGCCTGGGTGACGACGACCTCGCCCGGGCGTGGATTCCGCTGATGGCGATGATGCACGAGACCGAGAGTGCCTGGTACACGACACAGTCGGCGTCGCTCGGTGATCGGTGCCCGCGGTGCCATCACGCCGACGTCGCGGGCCATGACGCCGTGATCGTCCTCGAGGATCTCAACAACCGCGAGGGAATTCGATTCGGCGCATTCGACTCCCCGCTCGGTGCCGGCGACATGGCCGCTGTGCTCGAGGTCCTCGCCAGGATACATGCCATCCGGTGGGATGACCCGGTGCTCGCAGCACACCCGTTGCGCGACAGCTTCGAGGCCGGCGGAATGCTGGACGGATTCCTGTCCGAGGTGAACTGGGAGCAACAGTTGTCCCGGCCACGGGGTGAGCACATTCCCGAAGAACTCACAGACCATCACACCACCACCGCGGCGATCCGCAGTGCGTGGGCGGCCAAACGCACCGGGCCGCAGTCGATGATCCACGGCGATCCGCACGTCGGGAATCACTTCTTCGACACCACCGGCGCCGGTCTGCTCGACTTCCAGCTCGTCACATCGGGGCACTGGGCCTCAGATGTGGTCTACGCCATGGCGAGTTCGATGACCATCGACGACCGGCGTACCCATGAACGGGATCTGCTCACCGGGTACCTGGACCGCCTGCAGTCCCACACCGGCGCTGCACCGACATTCGACGATGCGTGGCGCGACTATCGGAAGTTCGCGATCTGGGGCCTGGCCTCGGTGCTGACCCCTGGTGACGGGGTGCAGTCGGAGGAGTATCTGAGCGTCGTGAGCCGACGGCATGCCCAGGCAGCACTCGACCTGGGGTCGATCGACCTGCTCGCGACCATCTGATCGGCGCAGACGAGAAGCGGTGCCCGGCAGTTGACTGCCTGGCACCGCTTCTCGCCGATCGATCGTGTGAGTTCAGGACTCCCAGCGCGGTGCGCGGTCCAGCGAGTCCAGGGTCTCGAGGTCCACCATCGCCTGGGCGGTACGCTCGATCAGCAGTCGTACGTGTCCGTCCGGCTGCAGCGTGGACACCTTGCCGACGAGGAAGGTGTAGTTCCAGAAGATGAAGCCGTGGAACATCTGCTGGCGGTAGGCGAGCCAGCCCTCTTCGGATGACGGGGGCTTCCCGCCCGCCGAGGCCAGCTCGTCGAGATAGCGGGACACCAGGTCGCGCTCCCAGGATCGGCGATCGGCCACGGTGAGACCCGCACTCAGGGCATAGGCCAGGTCGAGCGCCCACCCGCCGCGGGCGATGCCCTGCCAGTCGTACAGGTTCAGGGAACCGTCGGGAAGTCGAAACCAGTTGCCTGGATGGACATCCTGGTGCAACAGGGTGTGCGGACCACTGTCGTTGTGCGCCAGTGACCGCATCAGGCCGCCGCGGATCTCCCCGCGACGGTCGTGCAGTTCCGACGGGACGAGATCACCGGCCAGTCGCATCCCGACCATGGCGCCGGAATCGAATGCGGTACGCGCGTTGAACGTCCGTTGCCACTGCGCCGCGGACTGCAGCTCCCACTCGCCGGACAGGCGCGGATCGTCCCACAGCGCACCGTGATACGAGGCCAACTCCACCACCATGCTCTCCGCGGACGCACGGTCGACGTACAACGATGTCGCATCGGCGAACTCCGCGCCCCGGTCCACGGCGATGTCCTCGGTCAGGACCATCGAACGGCAGGTCCGCGGGTCCCACGAACCGTGGTATCCCGCGGGTGCCCCGATCGGGAGATGCTCACGAATCGCGCTGTAGAACAGTGCCTCGGCACCGGCGGCCCCGGTGACACCCACCAGCAGCCGGTTGACCAGACTCGGGGTGGTCTTCGAATACGCGGTCCGCGGCAGGCCCGCAGCCTGTCCGGTATCGTTCCACGAGATCGTCAGGGCCCGGCGGGCGCTGGTGCCCACCGACCCCGAACCGAGCGTGAAGTCCTGCACCGCAGCACCGGGTACACCGCGGGCCAGTGCGAGCGTCAGCCATTCCGGGGTCAGTTGACCGACGTCGGCGGGGACCTCGTCGAGGGTGTGCACCGGGCGGCGTCCGCGGACTCGTTCCCCGGCGGCCGCCCGGGTCGCGCGTGACACCGCTCCGAGCAGTTCCATCTTGTCGCCCATCGTGTGGCGCTCCCATCGTGCGGACTCGACGTCCTCGGCGTGATCTCGGGTCGGATACCGGCGTCAGCGTGCGACCGGGAACGGATCGTTCTGGCCCCCGGCGTAGGAGTCGGCGCCGGCGCCCGCGCGACGATGCGTGAGGCGATCCCTGAGCGAGGCGAGCCGGCCGCCCTTCTCCTCGATCGCCAGGTGCTTGAGCAGCACACGGGCGGCGTTCTGGCCGGGCATTCCGCTGATCCCGGCGACCGGGTGCGTCCCCGAACCGGTGAGGTACAGCCCGTCGACCGGGGTCTTGTAGCCGGCGAAACCCGCGACCGGCTTGTTCGGACCGAACCGGCTGATCGTCGGGTCGACGTGATAGACCGAGCCGTCGATCGCCCAGAACCGCTCCTCGATGTCGGGCAACACCAACGGCCGTACCGCGATCTGGAGTTCGTCGACACCCTTGTAGTACTGCTCGGCGTCCTTGATGATGCTGTCGGTGATCTGCTTGCGGGCCACATCCCATCCTTCGGCCGGGAACGACGGGGTCAGTCCGGTCCAGAACCACCACAGATCCTGACCCTCCGGTGACATCGACGGGTCGAACGCGTTGGTCACCTGCGCGAGACCCGGGATGGCCTCGGGGACCTCTCCGCGGACACACGAACGTGCTGCCTCGAGTGCCTGCTCGTAGGTGTGGTAGCAGTTGCATGCCAGCCGCAGGTCGATCCCGTCGCCACGCCACTTCTCGTGTTTGGACATGTCGATCCGACCGCTCAGCGCCACGTTCACCTTGGCGTCGGCGATTCCGCGCTTGCGGGTGGGGATGTGGTCGGCCGCATTCTGCTTCTTGGGCTCGAGGACACCTCGCGGCAGCAGCCGTGTGAGCGTCGTCTTCGGACTACATGCGGTGAGCACGGCCCGCCGGGCCCGGATCTCTGTGCCACCGCGCACGCGAACACCGGTGCAGCGGTTGTTGGTGACGATCAGTTCCTCCACCGGGGTCCCGGTCACGACATGACCGCGATTGTCCTTGATGACACCGATCAGAGCCCTGGGCAGGGAGCCGGTGCCGCCGTGGAACATCGCGACGCCGTACCTGCTGAGCACGCCGAGGTAGATCAACGACCACCCGGACAGGTCGGCATCGAACGGCATGAACGGGAGGCTGGTCAGCAACGGAGCACGGATCATGTCGTGCTCGAAGCTCTCCTCGATCGCCTCGGCCTGCGAGCTCGACATCCAACGGCCCAGCGCCACAAGCTGTTCCCGGTTCTTCGCCAGTGCTGTCGCCGACTTGAGAATGTTGCCGATCTCCGGTTCGACGACGCTGGTCTGCATCATCGGCAGTCCGATTGCCACCGCTGCGTCGATCACCTCGTACAGCTCGAGCAGGGCCCGGGCATCCTTCTTGGAGAAGTACTCGAGCTCGGCGGCGGTCTTTCGGGGATCCCGCCAGAGGCCGAGTGACGCCCCGTCGGCGGCGAGCTGGAAGTGGGCGGGATCGATCACGGTCTGCCGCAGCCCGTACTTGCGGGACAGTTCGAGATCCGCGTCGATGGTCGTGGTGCGGAACAACGACGCCTGGATGGAGGCCTCGTTCATCGTGAATCCGGGGGCCTCCGGTTCGAACGGACTGGTCGAGGTCATGCCGCCCACACGGTCGGCGGCCTCGACCACCAGGACGTCCAGGCCGGCCTTCGCGAGATACGCGGCGGCGACGAGGCCGTTGTGGCCGGCACCGACGACGATCACGTCCGCTTCGCGTGGCAGGGGTGTGGTCATGGGATTCTCCTCTGATGGATGGGCGTGACCGGGTGATCAGGAACCGGGTTCTCCGGTGTGAGAGCGGGTGTGTGGCACCCGGGGTGACCCCGAACGTCGTTCGGGCGACATGGTTCCGGCACGGACGACGGAACGGCGCAGCTCGAGACGAGTGTAGGTGCCACGTCGGCACGGCACAATCCCCGCGGTTCGATCATCGCGCCGTTCTTCGTCGAGTGTGGTTGCGGGGGAGGGGTTCTGCGGGCAGCGCCGGGGATCCCGAACCGCTCTGCTCGTCGAGGATCTGCAGCAGCCGGACCATGACCTCGCGCAGGGCCGGACGGTTGCCGGCCAGGGAGGTCTGCTCGTACCCCACGAGCAGGAACACCGACCAGTAGGCGAACTGTTCGGCGAACGCCGGGTCCTCGGAGATCTCGGCGACGGTGGCGGACACGACGTCGAATCGCTTCTGGTCCACCAGTTTCTGTGTTTGCCGCGCACGCGGGTCGAGGTTGCTCCAGGTGCGGATCGCGCGTTCGGCGCCGTGCGGGAGCGTCAGGCCCACCTCGACGATCTGGGCGAGTCGTGCACGCGGATCTCCTTCGGCGAGAAGATCTTCGATGATTCGTACGGTGCGCATCTCGAACCAGTACCCGAGGAGTCCGGCGGTGTAGTCGGCCCAGTTCGCAAAGTAGTGATAGAACGAGCCGCTGGTGACCTTCAGGCGGGCGCAGACCTCGGCGAGTTTGAGTCCGGCGTAGCCGAGTTCGGACAGGACCGCCAGGCCGGTCTCGTAGAAGGCGTCACGCGACGTCAGGGTGGTCATGGGGTTCCCTCCTCACGGGGCCGGCCCGATCGGGCCTTGACCATAACCCATCTTATGCTATCGTCCTTGTGACGCAGCTCATAAACGGTGATCCGGCTCGGAAATCGCAGGCAGCAGGCCTGTAGATGCAGATTCAAATCAAAATTACATTCGAAAGTAGAGGTGGAACCCATGGCTTTCCATGACTCGGCCGAGGTCCGCAAGTACATCGGGGGAATCTTCGAGACCGCGTTCGATGATCCCGAGATCGGCCCCAAACTGGTCGACAGTGGCCTCGTGTTCGCCTTCGACTTCTCCGATCCGAACGCTGTCGTGGTGGTCGATGCGGTCAACAAGAAGGTCCACGACTCCTTCGACGGGGTCCGCGAACCCGACGCCACGATGATCATGAAGGCCGATCTCGGCAGTGCGTACTGGCAGGGGAAGGTCAACCTGCCGTTGGCGATGGCCAAGAAGAAGATCAGCGTGACCGGCAATGTCGCGAGCCTGCTCAAGCTGGCCCCGTTGGGCAAGCGACTCTTTCCCGTCTACATCAACAACCTGAAGTCCGACGGTCGTGAGGACCTGCTCGCCTGATCGCGCCCGAACCATCCGACTCACGAAGGAAGCACACATGTATCCCGGTACCCATGCCGCGGTGACCCCCGACAAACCGGCCATCATCATGGCGGGTAGCGGACGGACGGTCAGCTATCGCGAACTCGACGATCATTCGGCCGCGCTCGCCGCGGCATTCCACGAGCTCGGGCTCCGTTCGGGTGACGTGGTCGCCCTGCTCTCGGAGAACGCTCCCGAGTGTCTGGAGGTCTATTGGGCCGCACTGCGATCGGGACTCTACGTGACCGCCGTCAATCGGCATCTCGCGCCGGCCGAGGTGGCCTACATCGTCGCCGACAGCGGTGCCAAGGTGCTGGTCGCATCGGCGGGGATCGGTGATCTCGCGTCGGCGGTGCTCGGCGAACTCGCCGGGACCGAGCTCGTCACGACCATCGCCTTCGGCGGCGCGATCGAGGGGTTCACATCGTCGTACGACGATGTGATCAGCTCTGCCGGAACACGTCTCGTCGATCAGCCGCGTGGTTCCGACATGCTCTACTCGTCCGGGACCACCGGCCGGCCGAAGGGGATCAAGCCGGCGCTGCAGCCGATCCGGGTGGACGAGCCCGGTGATCCGATCACCGGCCTCGTGATCAACGTGTTCAAGGCCGGGCCCGACGACGTCTATCTCTCGCCCGCACCGATGTATCACGCCGCACCGCTGAAGTGGAGCGGGGCGATCCACGCCGCCGGCGGCACCGTGGTGGTGATGGAGAAGTTCGACGCCGAGGGTGCGCTCGCGGCCATCGAACGTCACGGCGTCACCATCGCCCAGATGGTGCCCACCATGTTCGTGCGCATGCTGCAGTTGCCCGAGGACGTCCGCACGCGTCACGACACGTCGTCGCTGCGGCTTGCCGTCCATGCGGCCGCACCGTGTCCGCCGGATGTGAAGCAGGCGATGATCGATTGGTGGGGGCCGATTCTCGTCGAGTACTACAGTGCGACAGAGCAGCACGGCACCACGATCATCACCACCCCCGAGTGGCTCACCAAGCGGGGATCGGTGGGCAGGTCCGCACTGGGGCCGGTGCACATCTGCGGCGACGACGGACGTGAACTGCCCGTGGGTGAGGTCGGATCGGTGTACTTCGAGCGCGAGGCACGGCCGTTCGAATACCACAACGATCCGGAGAAGACCCGCGCCGCAGAGCATCCGGAGCATTCGAACTGGACGACGGTGGGGGACCTCGGCTTCGTCGACGATGACGGCTACCTGTTCCTGACCGACCGCAAGGCGTTCATGATCATCTCCGGTGGGGTCAACATCTATCCGCAGGAGGTCGAGAACGTCCTCACCCTGCATCCCGACATCTTCGACGTCGCCGTGATCGGTGTGCCCGATCCCGAGATGGGGCAGGAGGTGAAGGCGGTGGTGCAGCTGCGAGCGGGTGTCGCCGGATCGGCGGACCTGGCCGCTCAGATCATCGACTACACGCGAGATCGCATCGCGCACTTCAAGGCACCGCGTACGGTGGACTTCGTCGACGAGCTGCCGCGCACCGCGACCGGCAAACTGGTCAAACGTGAGATCGAGAAGCGCTATCTCGCCGGGGCGGGTGCGCGATGACCGCCGCGCCGATCCGTCCCGCCCGCCCCTATGATCCGCACAGCATCTCGGCTCTCGACTTCTGGGCCGGCGACGCCGACGAGCGGGAGAAGACCTTCGCCGTCCTGCGTGCCGAACGTCCGGTCAGCTGGCACCGTCCGCTCGACGGTGCCCTGATGCCGCCGGAGAACGACGGCGTGTGGGTGGTGACCAGCCACGAGCTGATCACGTACGTCAGCAAACACCCCGAATTGTTCTGTTCGGGTGAGGGATTCCAGTTCGAGGAGATCCCCGACGACGTGCTGTCGGCGGCCGGGTCGTTTCTCGGTATGGACGACCCACGCCATGCGATGCTGCGCAAGCTGGTCAGTTCGGCGTTCACCCCGAAGCAGGTCGCCAAGATCCATGACCAGATCCGCAATCAGGCGCGGCTGATCGTCGACGGACTCCTCGCACGCAAGGAGGGGGACTTCGTCGAGTCGGTGTCCAAGCGGCTGCCGATGTGGACCATCTACGAGATGATGGGCCTCGAGGACCTCGACCAGCGCGAGGAGGCCGCCCACTTCGCCGACGGCATGGTGTCGTGGGCGGACGAGGACGTCGCGGCCGGCCGCGAGCCGGGTGAGGTGCTCAACGAGTCGCTGGTCGGACTGCTCGCGATGGGTTACGAGTTCGCCGAGGAACGTCGGCGCAACCCGAAGTCGGATCTGATGACCGGGCTGGTGCAGGCCGAGGTGGACGGTGACCGACTTACCGATGAGGAGATCGCGTCGTTCTTCGTGTTGCTCTCGGTGGCCGGGAACGACACCACCCGCAACTCGATCTCGATCACCACCAAGGCATTCCAGGACTTCCCGGATCAACGGGCATATCTGCTGGAGGACTTCGACGGCCGGATCGGCCCGGCCATCGAGGAATTCGTCCGGTGGGCGTCACCGGTGATGACCTTCCGGCGGACCGCGACCCAGGACACCATCCTCGGCGGTCAGCAGATCGCGGCCGGCGAGTGGGTTGCGATGGTCTATTCCTCCGGCAACCGCGACGAGAAGGTCTTCGACCATCCGCACCTGTTCGACATCAGCCGCTCACCCAACCCGCATGTCGGATTCGGTGGGGGAGGACCGCACTTCTGCATGGGCAGCTTCGTCGCCAAGATGCAGTTGCGGGAGATCTTCGACCAGCTGCTCCACCGGGCCCCGACCCTGACCGTCGGCACCCCCGAGTACCTGACCGGCAACTTCGTCCGGGCCGTCAAATCCCTGCCCTACACCCTGTGAGTCCACACCTCTCGAGCGGAGACCTCATGTCAGACCTCAGCAACAAACGTTTCGTCGTGACCGGTGCGGCATCGGGGATCGGCGCGGCCACCGCCGCGAAACTGCTCGCCGCCGGTGCCGAGGTGCACAGCCTCGACCGCAACACCCCGTCGGTGGCCGTCACCGGTCACACCGAGGTGGACCTGGCCAACCCCAACAGCATCGATGCCGCCCTCGAGGCGCTCGACGGCAGCTTCGACGGACTGCTGAACATCGCCGGTGTCCCCGGAACCCTGCCCGGTGAGGTGGTGTTCGCGATCAACACCCTCGCCGTCCGACATCTCAGCGAGGCGTTCTTCGACCGTCTCAACCCCGGCGGTTCGATCACCATCGTCAGTTCCACGGCCGGTTTCGGCTGGCCCAACCGCCTGGAACAGATCCGCGACCTGCTCACCACCGACACCTTCGACGAGGGCATGACCTGGTTCAAGGACAATCCGCAGGCGGGTAACACCTACAACTTCTCCAAGGAGGTCAGCACCGTCTACACCATGTCGATGGGACTGGCGGTGGCGGAGATGGGTTTCCGGATCAACGCCGTGCTGCCCGGTCCGGTGGAGACACCGATCCTGGTGGACTTCGAGGAGTCGATGGGCAAGGACACCCTCGACGGGTTGCGCAATCTGCTCGGCCGGCATGCGTCCCCGGACGACATCGCCGACACCCTGCTGTTCCTCGCGTCCGACGACGCCCGCTGGGTCAATGGCCATGCACTCGTCGTCGACGGCGGGGTCACCGGGTCGGTCCTGACCGGCGTCGTCCCCGCACCCGAGATCTGAAGGGGCACCGGATATGTCCACCCTGACCGAGGGCGATCCCGGCTCCTCTGTACCCGATACCGACCGGCGACAGGCGGTCTCGCCGACCCTGACGGAATCCCTGCGACGGACATACGCTTCCGGTCGTACGCGTGACATCGGCTGGCGGCGAGCCCAATTGGCCGCCATCGAGAACCTGCTCGCGGAGCGCGAGGGAGAGATCGCCGAGGCACTCGCCGAGGACCTGGGACGCACGCCGGAAGAGGCCTGGCTCGGTGACATCGCGTCCACCGCGGGGGAGGCGGCGTATGCCCGCAAACACCTCAAGAAGTGGATGCGGCGCCGTCGCGTCGGACTGCCGCTCGCCCAGCTCCCGGGCTCGGGGTGGGTGCAATACGAACCCCTGGGAGTCGTGCTGATCATCGGCCCGTGGAACTATCCGGTGTACCTCACACTCGGACCTCTCATCGCGGCGGTGGCCGCGGGAAACTGCGCGGTGATCAAGCCGTCCGAACTCGCGCCCGCCACATCTGCGTTGCTGGGTCGGCTGATCCCGCAGTACCTCGACCCGGCGGCGGTGTCGGTCGTCGAGGGGGATGGGGCCACCACGCAGCAGTTGCTCGCGCTCGGGTTCGACCATGCGGTGTTCACCGGTGGCACCGAGGTCGGCAAGAAGATCATGGCCGGGGCCGCGCCGACGCTGACCCCGGTCACCCTGGAACTCGGTGGCAAGAGCCCGGTGATCGTGGCGTCGGACGCGAACGTGGAGGTCGCCGCGCGCCGGATCGCCTGGGTCAAACTGCTCAACTCCGGACAGACCTGCATCGCACCGGATTACGTCCTGGTCCACCGCGACGTCGCCGACCGGCTCGTCGACCAACTGGTCCGATGCCTCCGTGAGTTCCGGTCGGGGGTTGCGGACACCTCGCTACCGGTCGTCAACCGCCGCCAGTTCGACCGGCTCGCCGGCTATCTCGACTCGACGTCGGGTACCGTTGTCGCCGGTGGTGGGACCCACCCGGGGCGGCTGCGGATCGAACCCACGATCATCGTCGACCCGGCTCCCGACGATCCGGTGATGAGTGACGAGATCTTCGGTCCCATCCTCCCGGTCCTCACCGTCGGGAGCCTCGAGGAGGCCATCGCATTCGTCAACGCGAGGCCCAAACCGCTTGCGATGTACGCATTCACCCAGTCCTCGCGCACCGGACGCCGGTTGATCGATGACATCGCATCGGGTGGGGCGGTGCTCAACCACATCGCGATGCACTGCCTCGTCCCGCAACTGCCGTTCGGCGGCGTCGGTGCCTCCGGGATCGGCGATTACCACGGGCGGTGGGGATTCGAACGACTCAGCCATCGCAAGGCGGTGCTCGCCAAGACCACCCGACCCGACATCCGCATGGTGTACCCGCCGTACTCGCGATCCGACCTCGCCATCATGCGGCGACTCTTCTGAAAGTGTAGGCAAGGAGCCACATCCGTCATGTCAGTCACTCGACCCGAGGGCCCGTCCACGCCCGTCGGGGAGTCCGGCGACCGCATCTCGACGTCGGCCCGGACACCCCTGCCACCACTCGGCCGGCAGGGGCCCGCCACCTTCCTGGCGCTCATCGGCGCGATCTGGTTCGCGGTCTGCGTCTATGTCGTGATCCGTTGGGTCACCTCGCCCACCGATTTCGCACCCGCGCCCAGACTGGGGCCCGACGAGATGGCCGACTGGCGTCTGGTCGCCCTGCGCGTGTTCGAGGTGATCAGTCTGATCGTCATGGTCGCCTTCATCTGGTTCTGCGTGATCGTCCCCTGGCGTCGCGACGGTCGCATCGGTCTCGACGGCAAGTTCGTCATCGGGGGCATCATCTGCTTCGTCGCCGATGCGTTCCTCAACGTCCAGCAGTACCTGTTCGCGTGGAACAGTGCGAACGTCAATCGAGGGGTGTGGGTGCGGTTCATGCCGTTCCACGACGGCGACGCACCCAGCCGGTACGCGGAGTCGCTCATCTGGGGCCCGCCGATGTACATCTACTTCTGTGCCGGCGTGGCGATCGTCGCCTGCCACGAGGCCGCCCGCGTACGGCGGCGATGGCCCGCGATCAGCAAGTTCCGGCTGTTCGTCCTGATCTTCCTCTTCGAGTTCGTCTTCGACTTCGTCGTCGAGAATGTCGTGATCCGCACCACCCACGCCTACGCATTCGCGAAAACATATGAGCCGCTGACACTCTGGGCAGGAGAGGTGCATCAGTTCCCGATCTACGAGTCCGTCCTGGTGGCCTTCGTGGGGTGCGTGTTCACCTGGGCCCGCCTCGAGGCGGCCGAGCGGCCGGCCGGCAGTTCGCCGATCGAGGTGGGGGCCGAGCGGTGGCGTCCGGCGATGCAGCCGTGGATCCGTGACCTCGCGGTACTGGGATTCTGCATGGTGACCCTCGTCTTCGTCTACCACCTTCCGTTCAACTGGCTGGGCCTGATCGGCAACTCCTACGCCGACCTGCCGAGCTACCTACTGCCGGGTGACTGACGCCGTCGCAGTCGAAATCAGCGAATCCATCGAGGGGGAGGGATGCAGGATCTTCGATTGACGGGTGCCGAGCTCGCGCTGCTGACCCCGCAGCAGAGTCCACCCGCACCACCGGCCCGGAGCACGTCGGGACCGGCTGTCATCGCACGGAGGGTGCTCACGCGCATCCTCACCTATCTGAGTACCGTGCCGCGCGACTGCGTCGGCACCATGGGCCGGGCGGCGGTTCTCGCCGCCCAGGTGCTGCGCTACAGCGTCACCGAGACCATCCGCATGCGGTTGCCGATGGTCGAAACCCTCGAGCAGGCATGGTTTCTGCTCACCGTCACCGCACTTCCCGCCGTCCTGATCGCGCTTCCCTTCGGCACCGAGATCTCCATCCAGGTGGGTGCGGTGGTCAATCAGGTCGGTGCCAAGTCGCTGGCCGGTGCCGCCAGCGGGATCGGCGTCATCTCCCAGGGTGCGCCCATCGCGGCCGGCCTGCTGATGGGCGGCGCGGCGGCGTCGGCGATCGCCGCCGACCTCGGCGCGCGATCCATCCGCGAGGAGATCGACGCCATGCGCGTGATGGGTGTCGACCCCGTCCAGCGTCTCGTGCTGCCGAGATTCCTCGCGATCGTCCTGATCTCGCCGATCCTGTGCGTCATCATCGTCGCCTCGGCGGTGGCCGCGGGTTTCGTCCTGGCGGTCTCGATCAACGGGGTGGTGCCGGGTAGCTTCTGGCAGTCGTTCGGTGCGTTCGCCACCCAGACCGACTTCTACTTCGCGATCGGGAAGACGATGCTGTTCGGCATCGAGGTGGTGATCATCGCGAGCTTGCGCGGGATGGAGGCCAAGGGAGGTCCGCGCGGTGTGGCCGACGCGGTCAACGCCTCGGTGGTGCTCGGCTTCGTCGCGGTGTTCGTCACCAATCTGCTGACCACACAGCTGCAGTCGATGTTCTTCCCCGGACAGGTGGGCTGAACCGATGACCACCACACCCAGCAAGTACTCCCCGCTGCCCGCACTGAGCGGATTGCAGCGCATGCTCACCACCAGTGTGTTCACCGTCGGCGAGGGAATCGGCCGGTGGACCCTGTTCACCGCCCAGGCCGTCGTACACATCCCGTTCACGGTGCGGCACTACCGCAAACAGACCCTGAACACGATGAACAGCATGGCGTGGGGCCGTGGATCGATCGTCGTCGACGGCGGGGTGATCTCACTGCTGGTGATCCTCGGTGTCGCCATCGGGATCGCCGTGGCGATCGAGGCATACAACACGCTCAACCTGATCGGCTTCGGGCCGCTGACCGGGGTGATCGGCGCCTTCCTCAACATCCGAGAGATGGGCCCGATCATGACCGGGATCGGCTTCGCCGCCCAGATCGGCTGCCGGATGACCGCGGAGATCGGCTCGATGCGCATCGCCGAGGAGATCGACGCCACCGAAACGCTCGGCATCCGGTCCATCCCGTTCGTCGTGGGTACCCGCCTGGTCGGCGGAATGCTCTGCGTCATACCGGGATATCTGCTCTCGCTGGCCATCGGGTTCGCCACCGCGAGCCTGTTCGTGAAACTGGTGCACGGCGCACCGGCCGGTACCTACGACCACTACTTCAGCCAGTTCCTCGACCCGGTCGAGGTGTTCTACTCGCTGATCAAGGCGGTGACCTTCTGTGCGGTGATCACGATCATCCACTGCTACTACGGGTTCTTCGCCTCCGGCGGTCCCGAAGGTGTCGGCCGGGCGTGTGGCCGTGCCATCCGGGCCAGCCTCGTGTTGACGATCGTGATGAATCTGGTGATGACCATCCTGCTGTGGGGTCTGCACCCTGACCTGGTGTTCAAGGGGTAGACGATGGTTTCCGGATTTCTGATCGGCTCGGAGGACGCCCGGCGGCGAACACTCCGCCGCACCGGCGGTACGGTTGTCGCGGCGGTCGTCGTCGCGATCCTCGTGGCGCTGTACGTGATACCGCGATTCGGCGATGACGACGCCGACCGGATCACCCTGACCATCGAGACCCCGGCCGTGGGGCCGGGGGTGGAGGCCGGCACCGAGGTCATGCTGCGCGGCGCACCGGTGGGGCTGGTTCGTACCCTCGACATCGACGACTACGGAACCGCCACCCTCACACTCGATCTCGACAAGAATGCGGTGAACGGCCTGGGTCGCGACTTCGTGATGGACTTCCGTCCGAAGAACTACTTCGGCATCACCGGTGTGACCATCGCCGACCCCGGAGCCGGGGCGGGTGGTGTGGTCCACGACGGTGATCATCTGTCCCGGGCAGCGGGATACGACGCCACCATGGCCGCCATGATCGAGCGCGGCTCGGATGTCGCGAACGGAACGCTCCTGCCGTCGACGACCGACGCCGTCCGCCGGGTGCTGGTGTACACCGGCGCATTCGAGCCACTGCTGCACACCGGGGTCGTGGTGGCCGACGTGGTGGCCCGTACCCAACGCGCGATGCCGCGCGAACTGCTGGCGGAGTACAACCGGATCGTGGACGCTCTGCCACCGTTCAGCGAGGGGGCGATCGGCGCGCTGTTCGCCTTCTACAACAGTGAACTGCGAGCGGCCGGCGACGAGGTGCAGAACAATTTTACGGTCACCCTCAAGGCCATCTCGGACAACTTCTTCTCCATGGTCGGACGGTTGCTCGAGTCCAACCAGGCCAACCTGACCTCGACGGTGCAGGTGGCCACCGAGGCGGCGTCGATCCTGCCGGCACTGGGGCCCGGGCTCACCCCGGTGACCGTCCGCGAACTGGTCGCGGGCCTCGACGGGGCATTCTCGACGAAGCCCGACGGCACCACGACACTCCGGATCGAACTGGCCCTGCAGAGACTCCCGGCACTGGCCGGACCGATCGCCGGCACACCGGTCACCGGAGGACGATGATGAGACACCGCTTCGCCGGAACCCTCCGGATCCTGCGTCCCCTGTGGAAGCTCGCCGCCGCCGGCGTCGTCGCCGTGGTGCTGTTCGTGATCATCACCAACGGCATCACCAACCCCGTCGCCGGTGAGACCGACTCGTACACCGCAGATTTCACCGACGTGTCCGGTCTACGGCCGAATGCTGACGTCCGGATTCGCGGTGTGAAGGTCGGCAAGGTCACCGCGGTCGACATGACACAGACCGAGGGTCGCGCGCTCGCCCGGGTGAGGTTCACCCTCGTCGAACCCAATCGGATCACCGAATCATCGAGGGCGGCTGTCAAATACGCGAACCTCTCCGGTGTTCGCTACGTCGATGTGACCGGGACCGACGAGGCGACTCCGCCAACGACGGCGGCGCCCGTCACACACCTGTCGGTGGAACAGACCGTGCCGTCGTTCGACATCACCGAACTGTTCAACGGGTTGCAGCCGGTGCTGGCGACCCTGAGTCCCGAGGAGATCAACACGTTCTCGCAGAACGCACTCACGGTGTTGCAGGGTGACGGCAGCGGGTTGGGTCCGATGCTCGAGAGCGTCGAGACGCTCAGCCGATATGCCGCCGACCGCAGGCAGGTCATCTCGGTGCTGGTGGACAACATGTCCCGGATCGCCGACACGCTCGGCGGCAAGTCCCCGCAGATCCTGGAGTTCCTGCACGACATCGAGGTCCCCGTGGACTCCACACTCACCGTGCTCGACGAGTTCCGTAAGGCCAGTGAGTACGGGCCGTCGTTCATGGGAGTGGTGAACTCGATCCTCGCGGGGGTCGGGATCGACACCGACACCGACATCGACCGCGAGCTCACCGCGGCCTTCCCGACCGTCGACAACCTCTGGCGCTCACTGGAACTGCTGCCGACGGTGCTCGACGGGCTGCAGGCACCGGTGACCGCGGCGGCGCCGACGAGACGGTGTACGCACGGACGACTCGAACTCCCGGCTCTGGCCCGGGTCCTGGTGAACGGCAGTGGGGTGGTCGTATGTCGCGGCTGAGCAAGCGGTGGGAGCGGGTGCGCTCCAACGATGTCGGGATGGGTCTGCTCGCGCTGGCGGTGGCGGCCGCCGTCCTCGTCGGCGTCACCTACTTCTATCTCTCCCCGCCCGGCCGCCAGATGATCACCTTCACCACGCGGGACGCGGCATCGCTGAGTCCGGGGATGGATGTGCGCGTCGCGGGTATCTCGGTGGGCACGGTGGCCGATGTCCGACTACTCCCGGAGAACGTCGCGGTCGACCTCGACGTCGACGGTGAGGTCGGAGTGGGTGACCGCAGTTCGGTGAAGGTCCAGTTGCTGACCGCCGTCGGTGGGTACTTCGTGTCACTCGTCCCCGGTGGCCGGGTGACCGAGGACAGTTCGACGATCGCCGCGCAACGTGTCTCGGTTCCGTACACGATCGCCGACACCTTGCAGGAGCTGCCCCGGATCACCGATGAGGTGTCCGGCAACACGATCGAGCAGTCGCTGGCCCAGCTCTCGAAGGGGCTCGGTGACAACACCGCATCGGTGCGGGCGTTGATCGGCGGGCTTCACTCGCTGGCGTCGGTGGTCGACGACCAGCGACGCCAGGTCGACAAGGTGGCGGCCCTGGCCGCCGAGTACACCACCACCTTCGACAACAGCCGGGCGTTCGTGTTCGAACTGATCCGCAAGGTCAACGTCGCGCTGTCGCAGTTCTACACCTACCGTGCGGGATTCTCCGAGGCCTACCGACAACTCGGTGGTGTGCTCGAACGACTCGGTGCGGTCTCGACGTTCTATCTGAACCACTCAGATCAGATCTATCCCGCAGTCGTCGCCGCCCGCGACACGGCCCTGCGGATGCGCGACGGGATGGATGCGATGATCACCAATCTCGGCCCACTGCAACAGAATCTGACATCCCTGGTCAGCACCGCGGCCTCGCCGGGAGCGCAGCCGTTCGTGATCGACGCCACCAGGATGTGCTTGCCTGTCCCCGGACGGAGTTGTTGACATGCGGAGATCAGTGACCGTCGCGACGGTGATGGGTGTCGTCGCCGCACTCGCGATCACGGTGACCGTGCTCGGTTCCGGTCGCGCCGCTGCCGGCACGGCGACGAAGACCTACTGTGCCGTCCTGCCCGACGCGATCGGCCTGTACACCGGGAATCCGGTGACCCAGATGGGGGTACGGGTCGGCCGGATCGGCGCCATCGACCCCGGCGACGACGGGGTGACGGTGTCGTTCACCGTCGACGCCGACCGTCCGTTGCCCGCCGGGGTGTCGGCGGTGACGCGGTCGAAATCGGTGCTCGCCGACCGGTCGCTGGAACTCGTCGGCAACTATCGGGGCGGAAAGGAACTCGAGCCGTCCGGCTGCATCCCGATCGAACGTGGTCATACCCCGCAGAGCATCTCGCAGATCACCGGGTCGATCGCCGATCTCGTGGACCAGCTCGCCCCGGCCGGCGACACCCGATCGATCGAGGGATCGATCACGGCGATGTCGGATGCGCTGGCCGGCACCGGGCCGCGGATCGCGACCCTGATGTCGACCGCGGCGAGCGCGGCGCGCAGCCCGGATCAGACGATCGCCGACATCGGGACCATCATCACCGCGTCGGCACCGCTGACCACCGACGCCCTGGCCCACTGGGGCGACATCGCCTCGATCATCACCAAGCTGCCGGAGGCGACCGACGTCGCGGCACGCGTGTTGTGGCCGGGGACGGTGCACATGATCTACGGCATGCAGCCGGTGCTGCAGTTGATCTCCGACATCGAGCCGCGCTATGGCAAGGACTACTTGTATCCCACGCTCGATGCCCTGGCGGGTGCGCTGCACGTGGCCGCGGCACACGTCGGCGACATCAGTGGAGCACTCGACGCGATCCCGGCGCTGGCCGGGGCCACCGCGCTGGTGGCCGAACGCGGCCGCGGGGTGGGCCTGCAGGTGCGACCACCCCAGGTGCGGGTGGCCACCGCCGACGGTGGGGCGTGGTGTCGACGACTGAACACGATGAGTTCGGGGAGTTGTGTGGTGGAGAGCGGACAGACCCGGCTCGTCCGGGTCGGGGCGCTGGACCTGCTGGTTGCGGGGGTGCACCGGTGAGGGCGCGGTTGTTCACGATGGTCGCGGTACTCCTGGCCGCCACCGGGGTGCTGTCCGGATGCGGACTCAACCCCGGCGAGATGGCGTCGTCGGTCCGTTCGACCGGTGACGGCGACCGGCTGACACTGCAGTTCACCGACACCCTGAACCTGCCCGAGGGCTCGGATGTGACCCTCAACGGCAGCAAGGTGGGGTCGGTGACCCAGGTACATCTGCAGCCGGGTCACGTCGATGTCGACACCACATTGATGTCGGGGGTGCGGATTCCGGCCGCGGCGAGAGCGTCGATCCGGCAGAACACCGTCCTGGGCGACCCGTACGTGGCAGTGGTCTCCACCGGTGTCGATCCCGGGCGCATGCTCACCTCCGGTGGAATGATCCCGTTGTCGCAGACCACTTCTCCACCACCGCTGGAAGACACCCTCGCGGTGGTGGCCACCTTCGTCAACGGCGGCAGCATCCAGACCATGCAGGATGTGATCCGAAAGATCAACGAGGCCTTGCCCGATGCCACGCAGACCAAGCGGGTGGCGCGGATCTCCGCGATCGACCTCGGCGACCTGTCGCAGGGCACCACGCTGATCGATCAGACGATTCGCGGACTGGACGCCACCGCACGCACGATCGCGGCGCGGGCACCGGACATCGACGCGATGCTCAGCCCGGAGGGCATGCACTACTGGAGTCAGCTGTCGAAACTGTTCTCCGGCATCGGGGTGGTGCTCCCGAGTATCGGCAGTGTCTTCGAGGGTGGGTACTGGCTGATGCCGTTGCTCACCGAGGTCGACGGCTCCATCGGCACCGTCCGATCGACCATCGACGCCATCGGGGCGAATCCGCCGGCGCTCGAGAAGTTCTTGTCGCAGAGCCTGTTCCCGTTCATCCGTAAACCCGGCTTGGAGATCGTGTCGGCGACGACGCCGGATGGACGGGAACTGATCGGCGATGTCACGAAACTACTACGCATGCTGGGGGCGATCGGATGAGCAGGTGGCGGGCCGTTTCGGCACCGGACCGCAAGACGGTGGTGTCGATCGCCGCGATGCTGGCGCTCGTCGTCGTCTCGCTGGTCTACATGAACTCCTTGGGACTGAGGGTCGCCGAGGGTCGTGACACGCGGACGGCGGCGATGACGGTGCCCCACACCAACGGGCTCGTGGTGGGCTCCAAGGTCCTGCTGCGCGGGGTGACGATCGGCCGGGTCACCGCGGTGGAGCCCTCGGTGTCGGGGGTGCGGATCGCGTGGGACTACCGCGATCGCTATCAGATCCCGGTGGACTCGGAGTTCCGCGTGGACAATCTCTCGGCGCTGGGGGAGACCTACCTGGGGATCATCCCGCGGACCGATCACGGGCCGCGGCTGTCCGATGGTGTGGTGCTGACCGCGAGTTCGGTGACGGTGCCGACCACCGTCGACGAACTGGCGAACCGGGTCACCCGGTTCCTCGAACAGATCAACAGCAAGCGGGTGGCGGCGATCGTCGACGAGGTCAACACCGGCCTGGTGGCCGATCAGCAGATCCTGTCGCGGATCGCCGAGGCGAGCGCGTTACTGGAGACCACGGTGCTGACGACGCGCGGTTCGCTGACCGAACTGCTGACCCAGGTGCAGCCCCTGCTCGGACGCGGCGCGGACGTCGCCGACGACCTCGCCGCATCCGGTGATCCGGTGGAGCGGTTCGGCGTCGGCCTGGCGAAGTTCCTCAGCGAGGGCGGTAAACGGGCGGCGACGAGTGCTGACGGCCAGGACGGCTTCATCGTGGCGACCAACGCACCGTTCTCGTTGGACGACCAGGCCAAACCGTTGCTCGAGAACATACAGCGATTCCTCGATGCCGCGTCGCCGGATCTGCGTGTGCTCGGCGACGCCGCGCTGCCCGCGGTGGCCGCCGGTGCCGCCGGCCTGCGCGCCGTCGATCTCTCGGTGCTCACCCGGACGGCGCTGGCCACGGTCGGCGACGGCAACGGCCTGGTGATCGGGGTCGGACCGTGATCACGACGCGCACAACCCATCACCCGCTCACCGCCGACAACCGGCGCAGGGAACAAGGAGGAACACGATGAGCCAGCTGATCGAACTCGACGACGAGACCGACGCACCGGAACCGCAGTCGCACGACGAGGCGTCGCCGTCCGCCGACGGCGACGCCTCGTCGCGTGCCGGGTCGGGATCGTCGGTCCGGAAACGCCTGTCGGACCGCACCATCGGACTGCCACAGATGGCGATGGGGGTCACCGCGGCGGGGCTGGTGGCCGCGGTGGGCGTGCTGGGGTACGTTGCCGCCGACCAGTCGTCGCAGATGGATGCGATGCGTTCGGCGGCGGCCGACGGGTCGCATGCCGAGCAGGTCGCGCTCGACTATGCGACCGGGGCGGCGAACATGAACTTCAAGGACCTGCCGGCCTGGAACACCGCGCTCACCGCCCACACCACACCGGAACTCACCGCCAAGCTCAAGGAGGCGGCGTCCTCGATGGAGCAGGTGATCGTGCCGCTGCAGTGGACCTCCACGGCCCGGCCGATCGCGGCGAGCGTGAAGTCCCACAACGGCGATGTGTACGTGGTCAACGCCTTTGTCGCGGTGACCACGAAGAACGCCCAGGCGCCCGACGGCGTGCAGTCCACCGCGAGCTACACCGTCACCCTCGACAGCGCGCAGGACTGGCAGATCACCGACGTCGGCGGTGTGGACGGCGCCCTCGCACCGAAGTAGTTCCGCTCGGTGTGGCTCCGCGGATTCACCCGGCAGATCCGACGACGACATGAGCGATGCCCGGCACCTGCGAGGGTGCCGGGCATCGTTGTCGGGAAGGGGCCGGGGATCAGACCGGCTGCGGTTCGGACGTGCGCTGCGGCTGGTCGATGACGGCCTGCGCCGGGTCCTCCGGATCCGTGGCGAGGACGGCGTGAGCGTCGGGGCCGGCTTCGTCGATCATCTTGTCCCACAGGTTCTGCCGTGATGACTTCGTGTGCAGCACCCACGTGTAGAGGAACATGCGGGGTAGCGTCCAGTGCGGTGCGGCCTCGGTGTCCTTCCGGCCCATGAGATGGTGCAGGACGAACATCCATCCGACCATCATCACCATCATCACCGTGGTGGCGATCCAGCGCGCCCACGTGGGCAGCGTCGAGTTGTGGGCGAGGATGTGAATCCAGCCCACCCCGAAGTAGGCGACCATCATGCCCGCGGGGGCGGCGAACAACAGCAGGAGCTTGCCGTAGCCGACCAGACGCGGTGCGGCATAGGCGATGATGGCACCGACGGTCACGAAGGAGCCTCCGTTGATGAAGCCCCACCAGTACGGAAAACCGAAGAGCTGGAACGGTTGCACACCGTAGTACTCGTAGACGCCCAGATTGATGCCGATGGTCTCCATCACGGCGTCGGTGATGATGCCCATGCCCAGCAGCATGACGAAGTGCCTGCGGTGGGCGCCGTTGCGGATCACGAAGTACGCGAAGTACGACTCGAGTCCGAGGAACGCGACGTAGCAGAGCGGGATCAGCGCAGGCACGGTGATGCCGAAGTTGGTGAATGCCGGGATCAGGTTCTCGGCCCAGTGCAGGTGACCGAGCAGGTCGAGCATCGGTTCGAGGAGGCTACAGATCAGGCCGCTGCCGATGATCAGCAGCGGAACGTAGTTGCGGCTCTTGACCGCAGCCTTGATGGCCCACGGCAGCGCGAAGAGGACCACGGCTGCGCCGGCGATGAAGAAGAACGAGACCTCTTGGGCGAGTCCGACCGAGAAGTCGCCGGGGCTGGGCAGCATGTTCGGCGGCCACCCCTCCTCGGTCACCAGTGGCCAGCTGCCGGCCAGATTCAAGGGAGTACTCACGGTGGAACCTTCCTGTGATGTCCGCCAGATACACGGCGAGATATGTACCAGGTCACACTAGCAAAAGCTAAACAGCATGTATAGCTATTTTCTACATCGGGATAGATTTCATGGCCGGGGGCGCGGTCGGTGCGCGGGTAGGGTGGCGGCCGTGGCAGATGGAGTGCGAACCCGGGGACCGCAACGGACCCCGGAGACCGAGGGCGAGATCGCCGACGAGATCTATGCGGCGACTCTCGAATTGATGGCCGAGCAACCCTTCGGCGAGCTCAGCGTGGCCCAGATCCTCAGGCGCGCAGCGGTGTCGAGGGCCACGTTCTATGCCTACTTCCCGTCGAAATTCGCGGTGCTGCGCGGTCTGCTCGAGCGCGCGATGATCGACATCTCGGCCACCGTGTCACCGTTTCTGCAGCGCGATTCCCACGAGCCCCCCGAGGCGGCGCTCGAGCGCAGTATCCGGGCGGTGACACACACCTGGGGGCGGCATCGACTGGTGCTGCAGGCGGTCACCCTGCATTGGCCCACCGAGCCCGAGATCCGTGACATGTGGCTCACTCTCGCCGACCGCCTGATCGACTCGGGTGCCCGTGAGATCGAGCGGGAGCGTGCGGCCGGATTGCTCACGACCGGCGTCGGCAGTCGTAAGCTGGCCGCGACGCTCTTCTGGGGCACCGAACGAGTGCTCTACATCGCGGGACTCGGCTTCGACGACGACCTGGAGGACGAGGACTCCCTTGTGGATTCGCTCGTGGCGATGTGGAGTGGAACGCTCTACGGCACCCGGTGAGGTGATACCGAGGGTGTGGCGTCATCCGACGGCTGTGGGCGTAGCGAAGGGTGCTGTGGTTCGCGGCCTGCGACGAGGTGTGTACCGAGTGTGCCGATGGTCCAGGCGATCCCGCCGACCACGGTCAGAGCCGACAGCCAGAGCAGCACGGTCGGAGGGGAATTCGAGTGCCGCACCGACAGATACAGGATTGCCGAGCCGAACAGCCCGGCCGCGAAGGCCACCGGGACCAGGGTCACCAGGTAAGCCTGGGCTGCGCCGCGCAGGACCGGTGCGAGACGGTAGACGACGATCCCGGTGACCACCGCCGACATCGCATTGGTGAAGCCGAGGAAGATCGGGTAGCCGAGGACGACGAAGGGCTGCCGGTCGTGGTAGCTGTAGACGTCCAGGATCGAGATGTAGGTGATCTCGGCGATCAGCGCCATGGCCGCGATGGCGGCGTACATCCGCCACACGGTGCGCATGTCGGGGGAACGGGCCAGGGTGCGGGCGATGATCACCGTGGCGCCGCCATAGAAGGCGATGTAGGCCGCGGGAACCCAGACCGGCTGGGCGCTACCGAAGGTGGTGTACAGGTGCCACTGGCCGGGTTCGTAGAACCAGAGTCCGTAGAGATGGTCGAAGAGCGGCTCCATCAGGCACGTCAGGCCACCACTGACGAGAACCAGTGCGGGCCAGACGATGCGCTCGCGGAGGCAGATTCGCATCACGTAGACGATCGCGGCCACCGCGAGCGCGTAGGTGAGGCCGGTCGCGATCCACTGTCCGGTCTCGTTGACCGGGGTGTCGATCCAGCCGCTGGTCACCGGTGCCATCGGTTTCTCCTGTGGGTGAGTGGGTCAGATGAGTGCGTCGAGGGTGTCGGCGTCGGCCACCGCGTGGGCGAGACGCTCGATGTTGAGTAGGCAGTCCTTCTCGTCGTGCAGATCGGGCTGCAGTCGGCCGGCGCCGATCGTGGCGAGCCAGAAGATCAATCCGTGGATCGACTGTTCCCGGTAGAGCTGTCGGGCCTCGGTCGCCGAGGGTGCGTCGACACCGGCCTCGGCGAGTGCGCAGCGGTAGCGGTCGAGGAGTTCGGGTAGCCAGGTGCGTCGATCCTCCACCTGCAGGCCGCAGTTGACGGCGTACGCGAAGTCGATCGCCCAGGTCCCCTTGACCACGGTCTGCCAGTCGTAGAGGCCCATCCGGCCGTCGTCGGTGAGATACCAGTTCTTGGAATGGACGTCGTGATGCAGCAGGGTGACCGGTCGACGGGACTTCCGTTCGAGCGAGGCGGCGAATGCCGGCCAGATGTCGGCCTGGCGTCGTGAGACGGATTCGGGCAGAACGGATTCTGCCCGAACAAGACCTCGTCGAACCATCGCCTCGGTGTTGATCATCGCGTCGAGGTGGCGTTGCCAGTCCTCGCTCGAGCGTAGCCATGTGAGGTCGTCGAGCATCGGTGAGTCCCAGAACTCCGCATGGTAGGTGGCCATGACCTCGACCATGTCGACCGCGCGGGTGTGGTCGATGTGCAGGGTCTGCGGTGATCCGAAGACCGCGCCTTGGGTGCGCGCCACATCCTCCATGATGATGATCGAGCGGCAGCTGCGGGTGTCGAAGGCTGCGAAATACCCTATCAGGCTCTCGATCTCGAGTTGCCGGCGAAGAACGTTGTAGAAGTTCGCCTCGCCGACGAACAGGTTGGTCAGCCCGGTGAACAGTCGGGTCACCAGATCGGGCGTCGTCTTGGTGAACAACTGCTCGGGAAGTCCTGCCGCGGTACCGATGTCGTTGTAGGTGACGGTCAGGCTGCGGCGCGCACTGGTTCCCGATGTGGTGTCACCCAAGGTGAAGGAGTCGACCGAAGCTCCCGGTGTACCGCTGCACAATGCTGCGGAGAGCCACTCTGTGGTCAGGTCGTCGGTGCGGACCGGCACCTCACCGGGGCGTGGCGGCCGGCGAGCTGACACGGACTCGGTCAATCGGTATCCGGCGATACGGCCGGCCTGGACGGCGAGCCCGAGTCTCTCACGTGCGCCCATCGGCAGACCTCCCGCGCAGTTTTAACGACGCTTAGAAAGCTACCATAAGGGTGTTTATGGTGTGGCCGATCCCACACTTCGGTTCAGTGGTGGGCCGGCTTCCGGTCGACCGTCGAGGTGCGGGAGCGACGCATCCGGCGGACGTCGGCGGTCAACGACCGGATGATCTGCTGTGCGCTCCACTCGAGCGTGTCGACGTCCGGCGGCAGGGTCGCCTGCTCGTAGCCGGTGAGCAGATACATCGACCAGCTGGCGTACCGGTGTGCCGCGTCGGCGTCATCGAGCAACGCGAGGACCGACTCGTAGACGATGGTGTACCGTTCGCGATCGGCCTGGCGTAGTACTGTTGCGACCGCCGGATCGATTGCGGCCCACGTTCGGATGGCGGCCTCCGCGCCGTGCGGCAGCTGAAGACCGAACGCTATGAGGCCCTTGATCCGGTGCAGCGGATCGGCATCGGTGCGCGCCACCGACATCTCGATCTCGGTTCGCGAGCTGTACCAGTGGGAGAGCAGCTGTTCGGTGAAGTCAGACCAGTTCTTGAAGAAGTGATAGAACGAGCCGGTGGTCACCCCGAGGCGTTTGCAGATCGCGCCCATCTTGAACGATCCGTACCCGGACTCGGACAAGACGGCGAGACCGGCCTCGAAATAGGCCTCACGCGACGCGGTTGCTGACATGCGACCACGGTAGCGAACCCGGTTCGAGGCCCGGGTTTGCGTCGACGTTCTCGATGAGTGCGGCGAGGCCCTCAGAAGGGTGGGTCGGGTGAGTCCTCGTGGCCGGCGGGTGTCTGGTTGCGGGCACGGTTGCGTTGGCGTTCGAGTCGTCGGCGGCGATGTTTTCGGGCCAGCGCGGATTCCCGGTCCAGGAGTCGTTCCCCATCCGGTTTGCGG
The DNA here is from genome assembly GCF_053589235.1 of Gordonia sp. NPDC003376. Taxonomy (NCBI): domain Bacteria; kingdom Bacillati; phylum Actinomycetota; class Actinomycetes; order Mycobacteriales; family Gordoniaceae; genus Gordonia; species Gordonia sp. NPDC003376. The sequence goes on from NZ_JBSFRM010000007.1 coordinate 96,725, forward strand.
TGCGCACCCGGTGTCCCCGGTGGGGCTGGTGGTCCTGGTGGGGCTGGTGGTGGGTCGTCGAACCGGTATCGGCGGAGGCCGGGGAAGAAATCTTCCATGGTCTCCGCGGGTCCGGGCAGGATCAACCCTTCGGGGGTGGTGTAGTCGATGACCAGCCGGCCGGTGTGGGGGTCACGGTATTGGTCGTCGATCCACCCGGAATGGGTTTTGTGGAGATGATCGAACCGGCATTTCGGATTCAACCCGATCGGGGTGGTCTGCCCACCCGCCGCCGGGTTGTGGTGATCGTATTCGGTGACGTGGTCGAGATCGGCATCGAAGGAGCTTCGGGTGCACGCCACATCGGCACACGTGCCATAGGACAGACGCACGAATGTGTCGAGGGCTGCTGAGGGCCGATACGGATCGGAGGGCAGGGTCGGCGGCAACACCACATCCTCGGGCCGAACACCTGAGGGGACCAGTCGTGTGAATCGGGCATTCGGGTGGGAGGCGAGGTCCCGCACGAACTCCGGGGCGATGACACCTTTGCCGAACAGGTAGCCGGGTGCGGCACCGGCGGGCAGGTCCGAGGAATCGGTCGACGCCACAGTCGGTGGAACATCGGGTGTGGCAGTCGGATTCGCGGCCGTGTCGATACCGGTCGGTCCCGACTCGACTGCCGCGTCACGCTCGCGGCGGGCCGACCGACGGGTGTCATCAGGTGTGGGAGTGTCGTCGGGCTGCTCGGTGGCACCGGTCGCAGTGACGTCGAGATCGAGCTGCCGTTCAGAACTGTTGTCGCTGTGAACTTCCGGCTCAGGTTCGGGTCGGGGTCGGCCGGTGACGGTGTCGAGGTCGGCGATGGTGGCCTCGTTGGCCAACAGGTGGATGACGTACTGCACGTGCGGGATCGACCCGGCCTCGGGGATCTCGGCCGGGCAGTCCTCCCGACCACAGTCACACTCGAACTGGGTCCCCGACAGGAGAGCGAACATGGCATCGGATTTCCGGTTCTGTGGTGTGCGTCCATCGTGTGGGCACACCGTGTTCGCGAGTTCGCTGATCACGAGGCCGCACAACTCGACGCGGTCGGCAGCCATGGTGCCGGCGATCTCCCCGGTCCCGTCATTGCTGAACGAGGTCCACACGCCACGTTTGTCCAGGCATCGTTCGCGGGCTTCACGGACGGCGTCACGGTCGTGGCGGAACACGACTCGGTCGGTCATGTCGGTGATGGTTTTCTTCGACCACAGTCGTCGGCGTCGGCGGATCAGCTCGGCGATCTCGGCGTCGACTTTGGGTGCTGATTCGCGACCGTGTACCAGCGCGGTCCGTGACACCACCACCTTCATCAACTCGGGGGTGATCCAGCCGTCCCGCAATACTTCCGCCACACGGGGGAGGTGGTGGAGAACGGCGATGGATTCGTCCATGAGGAGTTCGGCGGCGCGTTGGGTGATGCCACGCACACGGGAGATCTTCTTGGCCAGATCGACGAACCCGGATGGTGCCCCGGCCACACCGTGGTCGGCGTCGACGTGGCGGCCGATGAGTTCGATCACCGACTGGTAGGTCGACCAGGCGAGGAACGATCGTCCCCGATCGATCTCGCGTAACCCGATCAACAAGTCGTTGGTGGAGGATTGTTCGGGTGTTTTCGGGTCGACCCCGCCCAGTAGGTTGGCATTGGTGTGTGGGAGTTGTGGCCAGGGGGAGTCGGTGAACGACAGTGATGTCGTGGGTGTGGCCGTCATCTGATTTCCTCCCCCCGGAGTGCCTGTGACCTGCAGTAAAGAACTGTTGTTCGATTACAGGCCACGGTACACGAGGCCACCGACAAACCGGGCAACTCCGCCATTCGTGAAGACTGTTTCAGAAGGCTGTTTCAGAAGGCTGTTTCGATCGGTGCATCGTCGTCGACGCCCTCCGAAAGTAGGGGAAGGCGACCTTCCCCGACTTTCGTGACCTTCCCCGTGTTTCACCACGGGGAAGGTCGGAAATCTAGGGGAAAGTGACCTTCCCCCAGTTTCGGGCTGGCGTTTGGGCGGCGAGCAGGGAGCAGGGAGCAGGGAGCGGGGGCAGGGGCGGGCGCCGGGGTCTTCCTGCACTTCGGCCTGGACATCATCGCCACGGTGGGGGGACTCGCGCTGCTCGGGGCACTGCAGAGCGCGTTCCGGACACCGGCGGCGCCGATCTCGGTGGCGGTCGACGCTGCGGCCGTCTCGTCGCGGTCGCTGACCACGACCGACGCGCCACGCTCGATGAACAGGGCCGAGATGGCCTCCCCGATCTCGGCGCCGGACCCGGTGGCGGTCGACGCTGCAGCCGTCTCGTCGCGGTCGCTCACCACGACCGACGCGCCACGCTCGATGAACAGGGCCGAGATGGCCTCCCCGATCCCGGCGCCGGACCCGGTGACGAACACGCGCTTGCCGGACAGTTCACTCACTGCTCTCCTTGCTGCAGGGTGTCTCGGATCTCGTTCTTGAGGATCTTGCCGACCTTGGAACGGGGGAGATCGGGCCAGATCTCGATCTGTTTGGGGGTTTTCACACTGCCGATCCGTTCCTTGACGAAGGCGATCAACTCCGCGGGGGTGACAGTCTGGTCGGGGCGTAGTTGCACTGCGGCGGTGACCCGTTCACCCCACTTCGCATCGGGCAGGCCGACCACGGCACTCTCCTTGACCGCCGGATGGGCGAACAGCGCCTGCTCGACCTCGGCGGAGTACACATTGAATCCGCCGGTGATGATCATGTCCTTGGCCCGGTCGACGACGTAGAGGAATCCGTCGTCGTCGAGGTAGCCGATGTCGCCGGTGTGGTGCCACCCGAACCGGCCGACCTCGGCTGTGGCCGTGGGATTCTCGTGATACCCATCCATCACCAGCGGCCCGCGCGCCACGATCTCGCCGCGTTCGCCGTGATCGAGCAGCCGTCCCGCATCGTCCATGATGGCCACGGTGGTCAGCGGGGTGGGACGTCCCGCGGAGCGGAGTCGCTCCGTGGCGATGGAACCGTCCGGACGGAGATGGTCGGCGGGGGACATCGTGGCGATCATGTTGGGTGCCTCGGTCTGGCCGAAGAGCTGTCCGAGTACCGGGCCGATCCGGATCAGGGCCTCCTCGAGCCGGGTCGGTGACATCGGCGCGGCGCCGTACCAGAGGCATTGAAGCGACGAGAGATCGGTGCGCTCGAGGGTCGGGGTGTCGAGGAGCCCATAGATCGCGGTCGGCGGGAGGAAGGCGTGTGTGATGCCGTGTTCCTCGACGAGCGCCAGGAACTCGGTGAGATCCGGCGCGCGCATGATCACCACCTCGCCGCCGAGACTCAGGATCGGGAAGGTGAGCACACCCGCCGAATGGGTGAGCGGTGCCATCGCCAGATAGCGGGGTCGACGTCCGAACGGGTACGACATCAACGCCAACGCCGTGGACGTCATCAGATTGTCCTCGGTGAGCCGAACGCCCTTGGGTCGTCCCGTCGTCCCGCCCGTGCCGGCGAGCATGCACAGACCACCGTCGGGATGACGCTGCGAGTCGAGCTCTCCCGGATGCTCGGTGAGCCAGCGGTCGAACGGCACCGCCCCGTCGATGTCGTCGCCGGTGTCGTCGTCGAGGCACACCAGCCACTCCAGACGGGGCAGCCGATCGCGGATGCGGGCGACGAGACCGGTGAAAGCGCTCTGGAAGAACAGGAATCGACAGCCGAACAGGTCGAACAGTTGCCGATTCTCGTCGGCCTCGTTGCGGGGGTTCACCGGACACCACACCGCGCCGGCCCGGGCGATCGCGAAGACGCAGGTGAGAGCCAGCGGATCGTTGGCCGACAGCACCGCGACCCGGTCTCCGGTCTGGATTCCGTTGTGCTGCAGCGCAGCCGCTATGCTCACGGTCTGGTCGTAGACCTCACCGTAGGTGCGTGTTCGGGTGCCCGCGGTCAGGCACGGCGCCTCCCGGCCGAGCGATACACCTTTGTCGAGATAGTCGGACAGTCGCATCGTCGAGCTCCTCAGCCGTGGGCGGTGACGATCGGGTCGAGCACGAGACCGAATGCGCGCAGCACCCCGAGCAGCTCACGATGACCGAAAACCTGACAGCCCGAGACGAATCCGACCGCACGCGGTGTGGCCTGCAGCAGATGCGCCGCACCGTAGGCGTTGAGCAAGGCGGTCTGCTTGTAGTTGCAGTTGCCGTGGATCACACAGTGCACGCGACCCAGGGGGCCGGAGGCATGGACCGAGTCCAGTGAGGTGTTGATCCGCGGGTTCTCCCGGGGCGGGGTCTCGCTGCGCACCGACGCCGAGACGGTATCGATGATCTGGAACTTCTCCGCGTCGGACTTTCCCTCCATCTGTTCGAGCGCCGCCGCCACGATCTGCGGGACCCCCAGCATGAGCGGCCGGTTGATGACGCCGCCGAGTGCCTTCGCGTTGGCGACGCGCGGATCGTTCTTGAACCACACCGGATGCGACGTCCCACCCCAAGGAAGGGCGAGGCCCAGCTCGTGCTGCCCGGGCACGACGACGTCGTAGATCCCGGCGTCGGCAGGCCATTCCACGTACTCGTTCTGCTCCAGGTAGTAGGCCTTGGCGAACGCGGCGTTGGTCAGGATCGTGTTGGTGGAGGCGACGGTCGGATATCCCTTCCAGAACACCTCGATGTCGAGGGTGTCGAGGCCGGGCGTCTCCAGGCAGATGTTCGCCGCGATCTCGCCGAGGGTGTACATCTGGGCCAGGCCAGGGGTGAGAACCAGTCCACGCGAGGCGAATTCGGCACCGTAGCGCTTCTCGACGTCGATCATCCAGTTCTGCTCGCCGTTGGTGTCGGTGTAATGGGCCCCGATCTCGAGGCATGCCTGCACCACCGGGTCGCCCCACCGCGCGAACGGGCCGACGGTGTTGAGCACCACCTCGGCGCCGCGGAAGGCATCGACCAGCGCTTCGGTGGAGTGCTCGACGTCGACGATCTGGTGGTCGACGGTGTCGATGCCGGGCACCGCGTCGACGACGGCCTTCAGCCGACCGGAGTTCCGGCCCGCGGCCAGGAACGGAATGGTGTACTCACGCAGGTATTCACAGATCAGGCGTCCGGTGTACCCGGATGCGCCATAGACGACGACGCGCTTGTCGGTGGGCATGGTGTTGCTCCGTTCGTCGAGAGTGTGGTGCAGATCACACCCTAGGATGTTTTCTTGACAGTCGTCAAGGAAACTCTGGACGATTGTCAAGAAGATTGGTGCAGGTAGCGGGGCTAGACTGGGATCTCCGGCCGTGGTGCGGCCGGGTCGACGTGGAGGTGGGTGACGCCATGATAGGACCGAGTGCAACGCGTGCCCGCATCGACGAGCGGGCTCGGGACAAGTTCTCGGCCAAACGCACCGAGCTGGCGTTGGCCACCCTGCACACGCTCGCCGAACTCGGATATGCGCGCACGAGTCTGCGGGAGATCGCCCAGAACTCCGAGTACTCCCACGGTGTGCTGCACTACTACTTCTCCGACAAGCTCGACCTGATCGCCCACGCCGTCCGCCAGTACGAGGCGGTGTGTGTGACCCGCTACGACGACGTGGTCGATACCGCCACCGGAGCAGAGGAGTTGCGAAAGACGTTTGGCGACACCTATTTCGGGACTCTTGTCGCCGATGCTCCGATCCACCGGCTCTGGTACGACCTGCGTAACCAGAGTCTGTTCGACGACGCCTTCCGGGCGGATGTCCTCGAGATCGAGGCCCGGCGCGAGGAGATGATCTGGCGGGTCGTCACGCGCTATTGCGAGCTGCTGGGAACGCGCTGCGCCCTGGACTCCGCCACCGCCTACCTGTTGCTCGACGGGATCTTCCAGCGGACCCTGCTGCACCACCTGGCCGGTGACGACGCCGAGGTGGATGCCGCCAGGATCCGGTTGGGTGCGGTGTTCGGGGTGCTGGCCGGTCGTTGAGCCTGCATTCGGCGGCGGCCCGCCGAATCCCCTCCGTGTGCCGCGGGCGACCGGGATAATCGCCTCCATGGCCGACAAAGGGGTTACGCAAGGAGCGGTGGCGCGTCCGGGGGAGCGGCAGCGGTTCCGCAAACTGGCACAGGCCGCATTGAACGCGGATGTCACCGTCGAACAGGTCGACACCATTCTCACCGACATGGGTTCGGCACTGGACGGATTCGGCAACACCCTCGGCGATCTGGACGAGACCATCGAGAAACTCGACACCACGCTGTCGCAACTCACCGGCACGCTCACCCGCGTCGACGACACGGTCGACCGGATGGTCGCCGTGGTGGCACGACTGGAGACCGTGGTCAGTCGGGTGGAGGCGCTCGTCGGTATCGGCGAGACGGCACTGCGTCCGCTCGGTGCGATCGAGTCGGTGGGACGCAGTGTGATGAATCGGATCGGATTGGGCTGAGAGGGTAGGGATGACACAGGTGGAGCATGAGTTCATCGGTCGGCACGGCGAACGGATCGTCTTCGACGTCTTCGACCCGGCGACGGCACCGCGGGCGGTGGTGGTGATCGCCCACGGAATGGGTGAGCACGGGCGTCGTTACGCCCACGTCGTCGAGATACTCACGGAGGCAGGCTATCTCGTTGCCGTTCCCGATCATCTCGGACACGGCCGGTCGGGTGGGCGACGTATGCAGGTCAGCGGCTTCGAGGACTACACCGACGACCTCCACCGGGTGATCGGCGAGGTGCGCGTCGACGGCATCCCGCTGTTCGTGGTCGGGCACAGCATGGGCGGCTGCATCGCCCTGGACTACGCCCTCGACCACCCCGACCGCCTCGACGGCCTGGTGCTGTCGGGAGCCGCGGTGATGCCCGGTGACGATCTGCCGGGGCCGTTGATCGCGGTGTCGAAGCTGGTCGGGAAGATCGCGCCCGGGCTGCCGACCATGGCGCTCGACGCCGGCAGCATCAGCCGGGATCCGGCGGTGATCGCGGCCTACGAGGCCGACCCGCTCGTGCACCGTGGCAAGATCCCGGCGCGTCTGGGCGCCGAGATGATCTCCACGATGCAGTCCTTCCCGGCGCGGCTCCCGTCGTTGCGGATGCCGGTCCTGGTGATGCACGGCAGCGAGGACACGCTGACCAATCCTGAGGGCAGCCGGCTCGTGGAACGGCTCGCGTCGTCGGAGGACAAGACCCTGGTGATCTGGGAGGGGCTGCGGCACGAGATCTTCAACGAGCCGGAGAAGGACGACGTGCTCGGCACCCTGCTGCGGTGGATCGACGGACACACCCCGACGCAACGCTGAGAACGGCTCGGCCCCGACGACATCACCGGCGGGTGCATCCGATGTGGATGCCCCGCCGGTGTGGTGAGAGGGTGATGCGAGCGTCAGGCGCCGAAGCCCAGCAACGACTTGACCTCGAGGAACTCGTCGAAGGCGTAGTCGCTCCACTCGCGGCCGTTACCGCTCTGCTTGTAGCCGCCGAACGGTGCGGACGGATCGAGCTGCGCGCCGTTCAGCGAGATCGATCCGGCACGGATCCGGCTGCCGACCTCGCGGACCTTGTCGGTGTCCTTGCCCGACACGTATCCGGCGAGGCCGTATTCGGTGTCGTTGGCGATCTCGACGGCGTCGTCGAGATCGTCGTAGCCGATCATCACCAGCACGGGACCGAACACCTCGGTGCGGGCGATCTCCATGTCGTTGGTGACGTCGCGGAAGACCGTGGGGCGCACGTAGTAGCCGGTCGGCAGGTCGTCGGGACGGCCCGGACCACCGAAGACCGGGGTCGCGCCGTCGGCGATGGCCCGCTCGATGAGTCCCTGGATCTTGGTGAACTGCGGCTCGGACACCACCGGGCCCAGGCGCACCTTGCCGGTCGGATCGCCGACGGTGAGAGTGGGCTCCACCGACCGGGCGGCCTCGGTGGCCTCGTCGAGTCGGCCCGCCGGTACCAGCATCCGGGTGGGGGCGTTACAGGACTGGCCGGAGTTGACCATCATCGAGGCCACGCCGGCCGCGACGTTCTGGGCGAGGTCCTCGTCGTCGAGGATCACGTTGGGGCTCTTGCCGCCGAGTTCCTGCGCCACGCGCTTGACGGTCGGTGCGGCGTTGCGGGCCACCTCGATGCCGGCGCGGGTGCTGCCGGTGAAGGACACCATGTCGATGCCGGGATGGGTCGACAGAGCGGTGCCGACGCCCGGCCCGTCGCCGTTGACGAGGTTGAACACACCTGCGGGAACACCTGCGGTATCGAAGATCTCGGCGACGATCGCGGCGCTGAACGGCGAGACCTCCGAGGGCTTGAGCACCATGGTGCAGCCGGTGGCGAGTGCCGGTGCGACCTTGCACATCACCTGGTTGAGTGGCCAGTTCCACGGCGTGATCAGGCCGCACACGCCGATCGGCTCCTTGACGATGCGCGAGGTCCCGCGGTCCTCGGCGAAGGCGTACCCGGGCAGTGCGGCGGCCGCGGTCATCAGGTGGCCGAGGCCGATGGGGACCTGGACGTTCTTGGACAGGAAGTCGGGGGCACCCATCTCCTCGGTGACCGCGGCCGACAGGTCGTCCATCCGTTTCTGGTACTCGGCGATGATCGCGTTGAGCACGTCCAGTCGTTCGGCGGGAGTGGTGTTGCCCCAGGTCGTGAAGGCGCGGCGGGCGGCGGCGACCGCCACGTCCACGTCGGCCGCGGTGCCGATCGCGACATGGCCCGCGGCCTTCTCGGTTGCCGGATTGACGACGTCGATGAGGTTGAGCTCGATCGGGTCGACCCACTGGCCGTCGATGTAGAACTGGGTGATCTCGCGCATGCTTGTCCTCCGTGTCGGGATGGTCACCACGAACTGTGTCGTACCCCACACTATGCCTGATGGCAGACGAGGCCGAGTGAGCGGTCGCTAACCGTCCGTCCCTCGCGTGCGGGCGTCGCGGATTGAGACCGTCGAACCGGGCGGGCCGGGCTAGGGTCGGGCCCATGATTCACATCGTCGCAGTGTGGAAGATCAAGTCCGAATACGCCGATCGCTGGCCCGAGATCAGTGCCGAGTTCACCCGGGCCACCCAGGCCGAACCGGGTAACAAGTGGTTCCAGTGGTCCCGCAGCATCGCCGACCCCGACGAGTACGTGCTCGTCGAGGCATTCGACGACGATGCCGCAGTGGCCCACGTGACCAGCGACCACTTCACCCAGGCGACCGCGGAACTGCCGGCCTACCTGGCGTCGACTCCGAAGATCATCAACACCACCGTCGACCAGGACGGCTGGTCGGAACTGGGCGAGATGTCGGTCGACTGATTTCTGTCGTACGATAGGTGTTGTCCCGGAACAGATTCCGGATTCCGCCGCGCGTTCGATGGTCGTCCCGGTATGCTGCAACACCAGCTCGCCATGGTGACGGGCACCTTCGGTTGAAAGGCGCGGCCATGGTTCGTCGCAATGCTCTGTTCGCCATCGTCTCGGCCTTCATCCTGCTGTTCTCGGGCGGTGGAATAGCCTGGGCTGCACCGCCTTCGGCATTCGGATCGCTGGACCTGGGTTCCTCGGGGCCGGGTCTGCCCGGGCAGCACGGCTGCTCCAGGGAACTCGTCGACGATGACTGGCGCCTCGGACCGGTGACGCTGTCGAATCAGGCGCCCGTGGGACCACAGGTGGTCGGGTACAAGCGGACCGGAGATCTGTCGAACTCGGACTTCCTCATCAAATGGTGGAATGACAAGGTGTCGCCGAAGACGTGGAAGTGGCCTCCGGAGGACGGTTACGTCCTCGACGGACAAGGCCGACCGATCAAGAGCGAGATCACGCTGACCCCTGGCACGCGGATGGATCGGTATGGCGGCGAGACCGGGACCTTCCTCGCCCCGCCGGGCACCCCGTACGCCAAACGTGCACTGCCGCCGGCGAATCTGGGGGCCGCCGATTACCCGGAGTACTGCAACTACCACGTGTATCAGGTGCTCAAGCCGTTCAAGGTGTACACGGGCAGGATCGCCAAGGCCTTCGAGCAGCCGGGCGGCGGCACCCAGTACGAGATGGTCGCCGCATTCGTCCCGGCGAACCCTGCCTGTGAGTCGCAGGTGGCGCCGACGGCGAGTGTGCGGTGGCTGATCTGTTCGGGCTATCTGCAGAAGACCTACCCCGGACCGCAATAGTGGCGGGAGGAACGGCCGCCGGTGGCGACGACGCCGAGGCGCTCGACGCCCGGATGCGAGGCCGCATCGAGGATCTGGCCCGTCGGATGGACGCCGGGCCGGGAGATGCCCCGGAGCTGCGGTTCGTTCGGGACGACGGCCATCCATCGTGCTGGTCTGCCCCGGACGGCTCCTGGCATCTGACGATCCGCGAACGTGCGCATGTCCTCTCGGATCGATCCACCACGGACTCCGTCGAATTCCTGCGCATCGTCGCCGAGACCATCGCCGACCTCCGGGCCCGACGGATGTATCCGTCGGGCACACCGGATGATCGTCGGGCCGCCTGGGCGACCCAGTACGCCTCACTCACCGCGGTGGACCGGACGTGGGCCCGGCGCTGGCTCGAGACGACCCGATCAGACCTCGTCGCCGCCGGTGCGGACAGAAGCACACTCGCGCTGCTGCCGGCCGGCGGCTGACGTCGATCTACGGGTGACGCGGGATCAGTGGGTGGGGGCGGAGGTGCGTCGACGCGCGGCCTGGCCGTTGCCGTTGCGACCGTTGCCGCGACGCGCGGGGCCACCGGCGTGGGCATCCCGGGTGCGGGTGCCACCGGCGTGGCCGGTGCCGCCGGAACGGGTGGTCGAGCCCGAACGCGCGGCGCCCCCTTCCGGATGGCCGCCCGCCGACCGGCGCGAGTTGCCCGACCGTGTCCGTGAACCCTGCGAGCCGCCGGTGCCGGACTGCTCGCCGCGGCTGCGGCCGCGGCCGCTGCGGTTGTCACGTGCGCCGGACTGGCCGCCGGAGCGACGCGGACCGCGCGGCTGACGCTGCTGGACGGGCTGCTCGGGGGCGGGCTCCACATACGCGGCGCGCTCGCCGACGAGGGTGACGACCGCCTCGGAGGAGGCGTCCACCCGCTGCGGGGTGACGGTGATCTTGGCCTTGCCCAGCAGCTGTCGAAGGTCGCGGCGCTGCTCGGGCAGGCACAGGGTGACCACGTCACCGGCACTGCCGGCGCGGGCGGTACGACCCGAGCGGTGCAGGTATGCCTTGTGTTCGGCCGGCGGGTCGACGTGGACGACCAACTCGATGCCGTCGACGTGCACACCGCGGGCGGCGACGTCGGTGGCCACCAGCACGCGGACGTTGCCGCCACCGAAGGCCGCGAGGCTCCGATCACGTTGTGCCTGGCTGAGATTGCCGTGGAGATCGACCGCGGGGATGCCCTCGGCGGTGAGCTTCTTGGCGAGCTTGCGGGCCTGATGCTTGGTGCGGGTGAACAGGATTCGCCGTCCGGTGCCCGACGCGAGGGTCCGGATGACGTCGTTCTTGGTCGAGGCGTCGGCCAGCTCGTAGACGTGGTGGGTCATCTTCTCCACCGGCGACGACGCGTCGTCGACGGAGTGCATCACCGGATCGTGCAGGAAGCGGCGGACCAGCTTGTCCACACCGTTGTCGAGGGTGGCCGAGAACAGCATGCGCTGTCCGTCGGCCGGCGTCGATGCGAGGATTCGGGTGACCGCGGGCAGGAAGCCCAGGTCGGCCATGTGGTCGGCCTCGTCGAGAATGGTGATCTCGACGTCGTCGAGCCGAATGATCTTCTGGCTCATGAGATCTTCGAGTCGTCCGGGGCAGGCGACGACGATGTCGGCGCCGCGGCGCAGGGCCTGCTCCTGGCGGCTCTGCTTCACACCGCCGAAGACGGTGGTGACACGTAGGCCCACGGCCTCGGCGAGCGGGGTGACGGCGTCGGCGATCTGGGTGGCCAGCTCGCGGGTCGGGGCCAGCACCAGGCCGGTCGGGGCACCCGGGGTGCGCGCGACCTCGAGGTCGGCCAGTCCGGCGACCAGGGGGATGGAGAAGGCCAGGGTCTTGCCGGACCCGGTACGGCCGCGGCCGAGGACATCGGCGCCGTCGAGGGTGTCGGGCAGGGTGTCGGCCTGGATCGGGAACGCCTCGGTCTTTCCGTCGGCGGCGAGAACCTCGACGAGGGCGTTGGGTACACCGAGATCGGCGAAGGAGGTCACAATCATGCCTTTCGGGCAGGGATCGACACCGAGTGGAACACCCACATCGCGACGATCGGATGGCGAAGGCGCGGGGTCGCGCATTCGTTCGCCGTATGAAGTGGAGTGATCGAGGCGGCGCTCCGGAAGTTCGGGCGTCCCGCCGACAACAGTCGTTCTACGACGCAGTGATGCTGCTCGAGGCGCATCACGATGTACCGACCGTACACGCTCGGGCCGGTATCCGACGAATCGGGTGACCTGCGACACCATCGGCACCCGGTGCCCTGGCGAGATGCCGGTTCGCGCCGAGAAGGTTCAGACGATGCTGCTGGCCACCGCGACCACCACACCCGCGACGGTGAGGATGCCGACGATCACCGCGCTGATGATCGCGCGCCGCCGCCGCCCCTGCCGGGCGGCCGTGAGCCCCACCCCGACCGCGATCAGGATGGCCGCCGCATACACGGAGATGCCGATGGTCAGACCCGCGACGGCGCCGTCACCCAGTGCCAGGATCTGTGGGCCGGGGACATGCGGGCCGGCGGACACACCCGAATCGGTCATGGCTCGAGTACATCACGGCCCTAGCCGGTGGGCGCGCGGCGGGTTCCCGGCTGCTGGGTGGGCATCCGATTGGGCGGCACCGGGTAGGGTGTGCCCTGGCCGAGGGTTCCCGCGGCCACATTCGGACCACACGTGACCAGGGCATTCTGTGCGGCGGGTACCGGGTCACCGAACCTGGGCCGGGTGGTGTCGGGGCGGTGGCCGAAGTCGAATGCCGAGGTCATGTCGCCGACTGTGGAGCGACGCCACGCGGTGAGATTGGGCACCGGTACCCCGAACCGTTTCTCGATCAGCCGTAGCTGCGAGGTGTGATCGAAGGTCTCGGTGGCCACCAGGCCACCCCGGCTGTACGGGGAGATGACGAAACACGGCACGCGATAGCCCAGCCCGATCGGCCCCCGGATGCCCTTGGCCGAGGACACCTTTCCCAGGTCGGGGACGCTCACGTACTCGCCAGGGGTACCGGGCGGTGCTGTCGGCGGGGTGACGTGGTCGAAGAAGCCGCCGTTCTCGTCGTAGCTGATGATCAGCGCGGTCTTCTCCCAGACCGCCGGATTGGAGGTCAGGATGTCGAGCAGCTGCACGATGCCGACCGCGCCGAGTGCCGCCGGGAGCGCGGGATGCTCGCATTCCATCGCCGGCGGGATGACCCACGACACCTTGGGCAGGCGGTTCGCCTTGACGTCGGCGGCGAAGTCGGCCGGGTAGGTGGGATCGATTCCGCGGCGGGCGAGTTCGGAGTTCGGGTTCTGTGCCTGCGTGAAGCAGCCCATCATGCCGTCGAGGATCACCGACGACACCGGGCCGAAGTCCTTGTTGTTGTAGATCTTCCAGCTCACCCCGGCGTCGCGGAGGTTCTCGGGCATGGTGCGCCACGTGTAGACGAACTTCGGGATGAGCGTGGGGGTTTCGAGCAGCGGTCCGCCGTGCTTGCCGTCGGGGTCGAGGGTGCCGCTCATCCAGTACAGGCGATTGGGGTCGGTGGGGCCGAGGACCGAGCAGTGGTAGGCGTCGCACAGGGTGAACGCCTCGGCCAGCGAGCGGTGCACCGGGATGTCGGCGCGCTCGTAGTACCCCATCAGTGCGGGGGCGTTCTCCGGCCCGACCGACGAGATCGACATCGGCAGCCAGCCGTCGTTGCGTCCGTTGTTCCACGCCTTGTGCAGACCGGCCCACGAGTGGTCGGGATCGTTGATGCACTGCCCGTCGAGGTTGGCGTCGTGCGCGGTGTCGAGGCGGAACGGCATGGTGTATCCGGACGGGGTGGGACCGACGTCCGGTGCCCAGCCGTACTGCTTCCATGCGGCCGACTGCTCGCCGAAACCCCTTACGCCGGAATAGCTCCCGAAGTAGTGATCAAAACTGCGGTTCTCTTGCATGAACAGCACGATGTGCTCGATGTCGGACAGGGAGCCACTCCCGCCGGGATCGGCCGAGGCGTATGCCTTGTCGATGATCGGGGCCGCCCACGACGTCAACAGTCCTGCGCCGCCGGTGGCGGCGACACGGGCCAGGAAGTCCCGTCGCGAATATCCGGCAAATCCGGCGTTGCTCACCCTGTGCTCCTCGCAGTCGAGCGGTCGCACCGAACGGGCTGGTCCGCAGACAAGGTGATGCGGCCGCTCGCAGAGTGTAGGCAGAGTTCGGTGGGTGTGCGGTGAATCCCGGATGAACACGACTCCGATCCGTCCTCGGGTGCGCAGTCTCTGTGGTCCACCTCTCGGTGTCCGGTCCGGTTCGCGATCAGTGTCCGACGATCCGGACGGCGGCCCGCAATCGTCGGAGGTCGCCGGTGCGCCACCCGAGGAGCAGCCACATGACCACCACGTATCCGGTCACGGTCAGGGCAGTCCACAGGTGCGCCGACCCGGGGAGCAGATCGGCGATGACCTCGTCGCGCGGCGTCCCGTCGACCGTCGCGGGCAGCCAGGCGTCGAGCAGTGTCCGGGTGAGCGCGATCGGTTCGAACGGGCCGACCGTGGCGGCCAGGTGGAACGCGACCAGTGTGATCAGCAGACCGCCCACCGACGCGATCACCTTCACCTGCGAGCCCAGGATGGCGGTGGCGGTGCGCAACGCCTCCACGGTGAAGGCCAGCACCAGGGCGAGTAACAGGCAGGCCACCTGGGCGCTCAACAGTCGGGCGAGAACCGAGTCCTCGTCGTCGGTGGATTCCAATCGCGGCAGTGCGATCGCCAGGGAGACCAGGCCGGAGATGAATGCGATCAGGGTGACCGACGACGAGATCCCGGTGATCCGGTCGAACGAGGCGCGCGCCGCATGCTCGGTGGTCATGGTCGCCGTCTTCGGCGACGCGTGGTAGACCACCAGCACCACCAGCCCGGCCAGGACCGTCGCCAGCAGCCAGGCGATCGTCGTGGTCGCGACCGCGGCAAGGGCGAACGACCCGATCAGCGGGCCGAAGACCGCATCGGAACCCAGATGCGTACCCACCAGCGGCAGAATCCCGACGATGGCGATCGCGATCCCTGCGACCAGCAGCGGACCCGAGTACTCGGTGATGGCGATGGGGTCGAGATCGGGATCGTGGCCGCGGATCACCCGCCACTCGGCGGCCAGGATGCGCCGGGTGCCCCGGATCCAGTGCACCTCGTCCGGGCGGTTCGACGTCGCGGCGGTGCCCGTGTCCGGCTCGTCCGGCGTCGAGGGGCCCTGATGAACGCTGTCCGACATGACTGTCGATCATGCCTGGCGAAGGGCACTCGGCGCCTACCGTGGTCACATGAGTCGTTCGGAAGATCGCACGGACACCTATGACGTCGTGGTGATCGGCGCGGGCCCCGCCGGGGAGAACGCCGCCGACTACGCCATCCGCGGTTCCGGTCGCACCGCGGTGATCATCGAAGACCAGCTCGTCGGCGGCGAGTGCTCCTACTGGGCGTGTATGCCGAGCAAGGCGCTGCTCGGTGCGGGGGCGGTGCTCGAGGCCGCCGCCGGACTGCCCGGCTCGGCGCCTCAGGTCACCTCGACCCGGCCCGACCGCGACGCGCTGCTCGGCTGGCGCGACACGATGACCTCGCACCGCGACGACGCGTCCCAGGTCCGATGGCTCGACGGCGCGGGTATCGACCTGGTGCGCGGCCGGGCATGGCTGACCGGTGAGGACGGTGTGGTGGAGGTGGACGGCCGTCGCATCCGGGCACGGGAGGCGGTGGTGCTGGCAACCGGCAGCACGGCGTCGATCCCGGACATCCCGGGACTGCGTGACGCGGCGCCCTGGACGTCCCGTGACGTGACCGCCCTGGTCGAGGTTCCGGAACGGGTGGCCGTACTCGGCGGCGGGGTGGTGGCCTGTGAGGCCGCCACCTGGCTCACCGATCTCGGTGCGACGGTGACGATGGTCGTGCGCGGGCAGGCGCTGCTGCCGGCCATGGAACCGTGGGCGTCGACGCTGGTGGCCGAGGGCCTGCGAGCCCGCGGAGTGGACCTACGCTTCGGCGAGACGTTCGGGCATGTGCAGCGGGAGAAGACCCGCGACACCGGCCCCGGCCGTGTCCACGGTGGGCCGGTCCGGATCTCGCTGACCGGGGCCGACGGCTCGCGGGCCGATGGACTCGAGGTCGACGAGGTTCTCGTCGCCGCCGGACGCCGACCCGCCACGGTGGGACTGGGACTGGAGACGCTGGGGATCGATCCGACCCAACCCCTCGACGTCGACGATCACCTGAATGTGGCCGGCCGACGATGGTTGTATGCGGTCGGCGACACCAACGGGCGTGCTCCGCTGACCCACATGGGCAAGTACCAGGCGCGGGTGGTGGGCGATGTGATCTCCGCCCGCGCCGAGGGATACCGGCTCGACGGCCCCCGGTATCGGGCGCTCGCCGACCATTCGGCCGTCCCGCAGGTGGTGTTCACCCGCCCCGAGGTGGCCTCGGTGGGAATGACCGAGCAGACCGCGCGTGCCGCCGGGATCGAGGTCAGGACAACCGAACTCGACATCGCCGTCGCGGGATCGGCGCTGGTGCGGTCGGACTATCGCGGACACGCGGGACTCGTGATCGACGCCCTGCGGGAGGTGATCGTGGGTGCCACCTTCGTCGGTCCCGACGTCGCCGAACTGTTGCACTCGGCGACCGTCGCCGTGGTCGGAGAGGTCTCGCTGGACCGGTTGTGGCATGCGGTCCCGGCCTATCCGACCGTCAGCGAGGTGTGGCTACGGCTCCTGGAGAGCCTGCACTGACCTGCGCGCACGCGCGCAGGATTTCGTGTGATCGGGCGAAAATGCCTGTGACGCCGCCACATCCCCCGTCGAGGAGGTGGCGGCGTCGGCCAGGTGGATCAGGCCAGGACCGGCCGTCCCATCGGGAGTGCCGGCCCGCCGGTGGACGTCGACATGGCGTCGAGGAACAGGTAGGCGCCGACCGCGGCGAAGGCGAACACCACACAGCCGGCGGCGGTCTGGATCGCGGTGCTGCCCTGGGCCGTTGCCAACAGCACCAGGACGAGCGCGATGTCGATCAGGACGAACAGCAGGGTGAACGCGAACGGGAGCCGTAGGGTCGCCACGGTCAGCAGACCCACGACCACCAGCCATGAGGTGAGGAAGACCTCTTGGGTGGCAACGGCATCCGCGTCACCGACCCCGAACCATCCGTGGGTGAGGCCGAGGACCAGGACCGCATAGCTGAGCCAGAATCCGCTGAAGATGCCGAAGATCGCGGCAACGGCGTTCTGTCCCGCCGACGATGCCCAGATCGCCGCGATCAACTGGCCGATGCTGGTGGCGGCCAGGATGATCGGGATGGAGGCCCCGGTGGCCGGGACGAATCCCGCCAGCACCATGCCGAGGGCCACCGACCCGACGATGAAGGTGGGCACACCGATCGCGGCGGGATTCGCGGGTGGGGCAGGGGGAGTGGCCGATTCGACCGATCCGGTCGGTGGGGTGAACGTCTCGGGTGGAGCCATGGCAACGTCGGTCATCGTGATCCCTTCATAGATCTCGACATTCGGTGGTGATGTCGCTCGCAAATCTAGGGATGATGTGTCGGTGATCACAACGGCTACGGAATCGACCTGACCCGCGACTGTCCGGCAGGGCAGTGGGTCAGGTGGCCGATCGGGTCGTGGGGTGACCGGATTCGGGCGCACTCCGGCCGGAGGCCGGCAGGGGTGTGATGGTGCGCCCT
This sequence comes from Gordonia sp. NPDC003376, assembly GCF_053589235.1. Classification (NCBI taxonomy): domain Bacteria; kingdom Bacillati; phylum Actinomycetota; class Actinomycetes; order Mycobacteriales; family Gordoniaceae; genus Gordonia; species Gordonia sp. NPDC003376. Next base: position 114,516 of record NZ_JBSFRM010000007.1, read on the forward strand.
CCGGGATGCCAGTTGAACTCAGTGGGCGCACTCCGGCCGGAGGTCGGCAGGGGTGTGATGGTGCGCCCTCCGGGATGCCAGTCGAACTCAGCGGGCGCACTCCGGCCGGAGGCCGGCAGGGGTGTGATGGTGCGCCCTCCGGGATGCCAGTTGAACTCAGTGGGCGCACTCCGGCCGGAGGCCGGCAGGGGTGTGATGGTGCCCCCAGTCGGACTCGAACCGACACTGTGCCGGTTTTAAGCCGGCTGCCTCTGCCGATTGGGCTATGGGGGCGTGGGCATCAGCATGCCATCGCCGACCGTCCGATGCGCGTGGGGGTGGTGTGTGCCGGATGGGGGACCACCCCTTGACCAACGGGACTTATCGTCGTTAACTTAACATCGATAAGTCAAACTGCAGGGATGGATCGACCAACAGGTCTGGGGGACCCATGTTGACCCGAATTGCACAGCTCGTGACGGCTGCACCCAAACGTGTTCTGGCTGTGGTGTTCCTGGTTCTGGTGGGGGCCGGAATCTATGGCGCGTCGGCGTCGCAGTACCTGTTGTCCGGCGGATACGAGGACCCGCATTCCGAGGCGGCCACGGCCGCGCGGGTCGTCGACGAGACCTTCGACCGAGGCGGTCTGCAGATCGTCTTCACACTCGACGCCCCGCCGGGCACCGACATGGCCACCGATCCCGTCGGCATGCGCACCGGACGGGAGATCATCGCCGAGCTCGAGGCGAATCCTCATGTGCAACGGCCGATCCTGTCGGTCTGGCAGCAACCTGCGCTGGCGCCGTCACTGCTGAGCAAGGACCGTTCGTCGGCCCTGATCGTGGCCACGCTGTCCGGCGGCGACAACGAGGCCCCGCGGTACGCCGCGGATCTCGAAGACCAGATCGTGGGTGAACGCAACGGGATCACGATCCGGGCGGGCGGTCAGGCGCTCGTCTTCCGGCAGGTCAACGAACAGACCAGCCGCGACCTCGCGATCGCCGAGGGGATCGCCATCCCGATCAGCTTCCTCGTGCTCATCGTGGTGTTCGGCGGGGTGGTGGCCGCTGCCCTGCCGATCGCGGTGGGGGTGTTCGCGATCGTCGTGACCTTTGCTGTCCTGCGCCTGATCGGCAGCGTGACCGATGTGTCGATCTTTGCGCTGAACCTCACCACCGCAATGGGTTTGGCGCTGGCCATCGACTACACACTGCTACTGGTGACGCGCTACCGGGAAGAACTCGCGGCCGGCCGTGGGCGTCCTGAGGCGATCGTGGTCATGATGAACACCGCCGGCCGCACCGTCGCGTTCTCGGCGGTGACGGTCGCTCTGTCGCTCTCGGCGCTCGCGATCTTCCCGATGTACTTCCTGCGGTCGTTCGCCTATGCCGGGCTCGGTGTGGTGATCGTCGCCGTCCTCGCCGCACTCGTCGTCACGCCCGCGCTGCTGATGCTCCTCGGTCCGCGCATCGACGCCCTGGACGTGCGCAAGGCCTTACGCAGACGCCGGGGCCGCCCCGAACCCGCATCCCTGCCGATCGAAGAGAGCGGCTGGTATCGCTTCGTGCAGTGGGTGTTGCGTCATGCCGCGACCGTCGGCGCCGGGGTGATCGTCGCGCTGCTGGTACTCGGCGCGCCGTTCCTGTCGATCAGGTTCGGGTTTCCCGACGACCGGGTGCTGCCGGCTTCGGCGACCGCACACGAGGTCCAGCAGGAGATCCGTGACGAGTTCACCGACGACCTGTCGGGCACCCTGACCGGTGTCGTCGTCGGCGATGCCGATCCCGCGGTCCGCGCCGAGTATGCCGCCGCGCTGTCCCGGATCGACGGGGTGACGTCGGTGTCGGGAGCGTCCGGGACCTTCGTCGACGGCGTCGCGCGGGGACCCGCAGCTCCGGCCGACGTCCACACCGCCGACGACGGGAACGTCACCGGGCTGCTGTCGATCTCCACCGAGGTCGAGCCGCTCAGCGACGCCGGCTCCGATCAGCTCGCGTCCCTGCGCGCGGTGCCCACACCGCCGGGCCTCACCGCGTCGTTCACCGGCCTCGCGGCGCTCAACGCCGACACCGTCGACTCCATCTACGCCCACCTGCCGTGGGTGCTCGCGGTGATCGCGATCGCCACATTCGTCCTGTTGTTCCTGTTCACCGGCAGTGTGGTGCTGCCGCTGAAGGCGCTGGTCCTCAATGTGCTGTCGTTGTCGGCGACCTTCGGCGCGATGGTCTGGTTCTTCCAGGAAGGTCACCTCGGTGGCCTCGGCACCACGGCGACCGGCTACCTCGTGGCGACCATGCCGGTCCTGATGTTCTGTATCGCCTTCGGGTTGTCGATGGACTACGAGGTGTTCCTGCTCGGCCGGATCCGGGAGGAGTGGCTCGCATCCGATCGCAGCCGGGCCGCCAACGATCACGCGGTGGCCGTGGGCCTGGCCCGCACCGGACGTGTGGTCACCGCCGCGGCGCTGTTGATGAGCATCGTGTTCGCCGGGATCGCCGCCTCCCAGGTGTCGTTCATGCGTATGTTCGGGGTGGGTCTGACCCTCGCGGTACTGATCGATGCGACCGTCATCCGGATGCTGCTGGTCCCGGCGTTCATGCGGCTGGCCGGTCGCGCCAACTGGTGGGCGCCCGCACCCCTGCGGGCCCTGCACGACCGGATCGGGCTGTCGGAGGAAGGTGACCACGGACTTCCGGCGGCGCCCGCCGCGAGCACGACGGCCGGAACGAAGACAGCGGAACAGGAGAGCAGTGAGCACGACGTCGCGACGCAGGACGCGGTCCCCCCGCGGCTCCGGTGAACTCCTCGCCGAGGAGATCATCGATGCCGCCACCGAGTTGCTCCTCGACGAGCAGGACAGCAGCGCGGTCTCGATCCGGGCGGTCGCGACGAAGGTGGGCGTGACCCCGCCCTCGATCTACCTGCACTTCGCCGACAAGGAAGAACTGCTCGACGCGGTCTGCGCCCGCTACTTCGAGCAGCTCGACGACCAGATGGCCCAGGCCTGTGCGGGCATCGACGACCCGATGGAACGCGCCCTGCAGCAGGGACTGGCGTACGTGCGGTTCGCGGTGGCCACCCCGGTCCTCTACCGGCAGGCGTTCTCCCGGACCACCGTCGACACCGGCACGAAGGTCGACATGGTGCTCGCCGTGTCGGCGTTCGTCCGTTTCACCGATACCGTCACCGAACTCGCCGACGACGGCCTGTTCGATCCCGACGACATCGCCGACGTGGTTCTCGAGTTCTGGGCCGCCGCCCACGGCGTGGCCTCGCTGATGATCGCGAAACCCGTACTGAACTGGGGTGACGAGCAGCAGCGCGCCGCCACCCTGCTCCGTGCGGCATGTCTGGGACGTGTGGTGATGCGGGCGGTGGACGGTCCCGATCCCGACGCCGTCCGGCGGCTCGTCGACCGGCTCCGTCGACCCTGACCGCAGACCCGGCGATACGGTTCCGGCATCGATGGTCAAGAAAAGGTAAAGTCGGAACTCATGGGGGTTCGTCCCCGTTGAACAGTTCAGACGTCCACTCACGTCCAGACAAGGGAGCATCAGGTGCGAGACAGTAGCAATCCGGTGATGCGCGGCGTTGTCCGTGACAATCAGTCCGGTGGCTATGCAGGCTTCGGTAGCGGTGCTGCCGGTGCCGGACAGGCCGCCATGTACAACCAGTACGGTCAGCAGACCCCGTACACCCCGCCGGCCGCACCGCCGAGCACACGCCAGCTGACCATCGACGATGTCGTCACCAAGACGGCCATCACCCTCGGTGTGCTGACCATCTCGGCCATCGTGTCGTACTTCCTCAGCTCGTCCAACGAGGCCCTCGCACCGGTGCTGTGCGGTGTCGGCGCCATCGGCGGTCTCGTGCTCGTGCTGATCGCGAGCTTCGGCCGTAAGCAGGACAACCCGGCGATCGTCCTGGGCTATGCGGTCCTCGAGGGCCTGTTCGTCGGTTCGCTTTCCTACGTCTTCGCCAACCTGGTGGTCAGCGGCGCCAACGCCGGTGCGCTCATCGGCCAGGCCGTACTCGGCACCTTCGGTGTGTTCTTCGGCATGCTGCTGGTCTACAAGGTCGGCGCGATCCGCGTGACCCCGCGCTTCACCCGCATGCTGTTCGCGGGTCTGATCGGCGTGATCGTGCTGATGGTCGGCAACCTGATCATCGGCCTCTTCACCGGCAGCGCAGGCATCCTGCGTGACGGCGGCCCGATCGCCATCATCTTCTCGCTGGTGTGCATCGCGCTCGCCGCATTCAGCTTCCTGCTGGACTTCGACGCCGCCGATCGCCTGATCCGCGCCGGTGCCCCCGACCGTGCCGCCTGGGGCGTGGCGCTGGGCCTCACCGTCACCCTGGTCTGGCTCTACGTCGAGATCCTGCGCCTGCTGAGCTACTTCCAGAGCGACTAGGGATCATCTGGCGCGGTCGCCACACGCACGAGACACGAAGAACCCCGCTCCGACCGGAGCGGGGTTCTTTTCGTCTGTCTCGACCGTGATCGGATCAGCTCAGGCGCTCGAGCACCATCGCCATACCCTGGCCGCCGCCGACACACATCGACTCGATACCGAAGGTCTTGTCATGGGTCTGCAGGTTGTTGAGCAGCGTGGTGGTGATGCGGGCGCCGGTCATGCCGAACGGGTGGCCCAGCGCGATCGCGCCACCGGAGACGTTGAGCTTGTCGTGATCGATGCCCAACTCGTCGGCCGAACCCAGCACCTGCACGGCGAAGGCCTCGTTGATCTCCACGAGGTCGATATCCGACAGCGACATCCCCGACACCTTGAGCACCTTGCGGATCGCCTCGATCGGGCCCAGACCCATGATCTCCGGCGACAGGCCGGTGGCCGCGGTGGCCACGACACGGGCCAGCGGGGTCAGGCCCAGCTCCTTGGCCTTCGTGTCGCTCATGATCACCAGCGCGGCCGCACCGTCGTTGAGCGGGCAGGCGTTGCCTGCGGTGATGGTGCCGTCGGGGCGGAAGACCGGCTTGAGCTGCGACACCTTCTCATAGGTGGTGCCGGCGCGAGGGCCGTCGTCGGTGCTGACGGTGGACCCGTCGGGCAGGGTGACCGGGTCGATCTCACGGGCGAAGAACCCGTCGGCGATGGCCTTCTCGGCGCGGTTCTGGCTCAGCACACCCCAGTGGTCCTGGTCCTCCCGGGAGATGCCGGTGAAGGACGCGACGTTCTCGGCGGTCTGGCCCATCGCGATGTAGACGTCGGGCAGGATGCCGTCGGCGCGCGGATCGGTCCACTTGCCGGCGCCACCCTCGGCGGTCTTCTCGGTGCGGGCGACGGCCTCGTCGAAGATCGGGTTCTTGGAGTTCGGGGCACCGTCGGCGCCGCCGGAGATCCCGAAGCTCGAGACGCTCTCCACACCACCGGAGATGAAGACATCGCCTTCACCGGCCCGGATGGCGTGCAGCGCCATGCGGGTGGTCTGCAGCGACGACGAGCAGTAACGGTTGACGCTGACACCGGGGATGTGGTCGAAGCCCAGCTCGACGGCGATCACGCGGGCGATGTTGTATCCGCCCTGACCGCCGGGCTGGCCGATACCCCAGTGGATGTCCTCGATGTCGGCGGGATCGAGGCCCGGGACCTTGGCGAGGGCGGCGGCGACCATCTGTCGGGACAGCTCGTCCGGGCGGACGTCCTTCAGAGATCCCTTCCCGGCGCGGCCGATGGGGGAGCGGGCATGGGCGACGATGACAGCTTCAGGCATGTGAAACACGTTACTTCACAGCTGCCCTGAGGGTCTGGGCACGGCCTATCCGAAACGGCCGTGCGGCATCGGCACATGCCGCACCGTCCGGACCACCCGCAGCAGACGTTCGGTGAACTTGCTGTTGTCCACCGACGGCGAGATCTCCGGCGGCTCCGGGAGCGGTTCGGGTCCCCACTCGCCGAGCGCGGCCAGCACCTCCGGCATCAGGATGTCGGCGGCCAGTTCGTAGCCGGCATTCGACGGGTGATAGCGGTCGAAAGAGAACATCCGGTCCGGCGCCTCCCGGAACTCCTCGGACAACAGGTCGGCCATCGGGACCGCTCGACCGCCGGCGGCGACGACGGTCGACTTCTGCGACGCCGCGAGCCGCAGCCCCCACAGTCGCAACAGCGACCGCAGCGGCTGCGGCACAGCGGTGATCACACCCATGTCGGGACACGTGCCCACGACCACCTGGGCGCCGATCGTGCGCAACCGGTCGACCGCCTTTCCGACCCGGATCGCCGACGACCGGATGCCGTTACGTGCGGTGACGTCGTTGGCGCCGATCAGGATGACCGCGATGTCGGGCCGGTGCCCGGCGATCAGCATGGCGTCGATCTGCGAGTCGAGGCCCTTCGAGGTGGCGCCGACGATCGCCTTGTTGCTGTACCGGACCACGTTGCCGGTCTCGGCGGCGACCCGGCGCGCGAGCTGCGCCCCCGGGGTCTGGATGCCGGTGTCGGCGCCGAGTCCGGCCGCAGTGGAATCGCCGAAGACCGCGAGGTGGAGGGTGGCGTCGGCGGCATTGGCGCGGGTGACCCGGGCCGGGCCGGTGCCGTCGGGTCGGTAGAGGCCGTCGCCGTCGGGTGCGTTGTCGGTGCGATGCGGGATCACCGTGCGGGCCTTCTGCGCCTGCCAGACCAGCAGGTTGTAGCCACCCCAGGTGACTCCGGCGGCTGCGGACGTCGCTGCCACCGTGGCGCCGATGTCACGGAGGAGACGATGGTCGGTGTGACGCGGTCCGGACACGTCTGTCAGCTTAGCGATCACCGAGGAGGCGACGGTCGGGCGCGCCGTCCCCGGCCCGTCGCCGACACCGGGCGGACAACCCGAGTCGGCTGTCGGCGTCGCGGGGCACTCTGGGACGATGGACGCATGCGCATCGCCAACTCTGTCGTGGACCTGGTGGGCAACACCCCGCTGGTCAAGCTCAACTCGGTGGTCAGGCCCGGATCGGGTCTCGTGGCGGCCAAGGTCGAGTACCTCAACCCCGGCGGCAGCAGCAAGGACCGGATCGCCCTTCGGATGATCGAGGCGGCCGAGAAGTCCGGTGAGCTGAAGCCCGGCGGCACCATCGTCGAGCCCACATCCGGCAACACCGGTGTGGGACTGGCGCTCGTGGCCCAGCAACGCGGTTACAGGTGTGTGTTCGTCTGCCCGGACAAGGTGGGCGAGGACAAGCGGAACGTGCTGCGCGCCTACGGCGCCGAGGTCGTGGTCTGCCCCACCGCGGTCCCGCCGGAGCACCCCGACAGCTACTACACCGTCTCCGATCGTCTGGTCACCGAGATCGACGGTGCCTGGAAGCCCAACCAGTACTCCAACCCGGCCGGCCCACAGAGCCACTACGAGACCACCGGTCCGGAGATCTGGGCCGACACCGACGGCAAGGTCACCCACTTCGTGGCCGGGGTCGGCACCGGCGGCACCATCACCGGCACCGGCCGCTACCTCAAGGAGATCTCGGACGGCGCGGTCAAGGTGGTGGGCGTCGACCCGGAGGGCTCGGTCTACTCCGGCGGCACCGGACGGCCGTATCTCGTCGAGGGCGTGGGTGAGGACTTCTGGCCGGCCGCCTACGACCCGAGCATCCCCGACGAGATCATCGCCGTCTCCGACGCCGACTCGTTCGACATGACCCGCCGCCTCGCCAAGGAGGAGGGCCTGTTGGTAGGTGGGTCCTGCGGGATGGCCGTCGTCGCGGCACTGCAGGTGGCCGAGCGTGAGGGTCCCGACGCCGTCGTCGTCGTGCTGCTGCCCGACGGTGGTCGCGGCTACATGGCCAAGATCTTCAACGACGAGTGGATGAGCAGCTACGGCTTCCTGCGCACCCCGCTCGACGCCAAGACCCCCGAACCGCTGGTCGGGGATGTGTTGCGTGGCAAGACCGGGGCGCTGCCGGATCTGGTGCACACCCACCCGCAGGAGACCCTGCGCGACGCCATCGAGATCCTGCGCGAGTACGGGGTCTCCCAGATGCCGGTGGTCGGGGCGGAACCGCCGGTCATGGCCGGTGAGGTGGCCGGTGCGGTCACCGAGCGCGACCTGCTGTCGGCGGTGTTCGAAGGTCGCGCCAGCCTGGCCGACCCGGTGTCGGCGCACATGGGCGAGCCGTTCCCGCTCATCGGTTCCGGTGAGCCGGTGTCGGCGGCCACCAAGGCGCTCTCCGACACCGATGCCCTGATGGTGGTCGAGGACGGCAAGCCGATCGGTGTCATCACCCGGCACGACCTGCTGGCCTTCGTCAGCACCCATCCCACCATCACCGCCGGCTGACCGCCGACCAGAGCCCAACTCAGCGAGGAGTTTTCACGTGAGTGATCAGCAGCGTCGGCGCGGATTCGCCACCGAGGCCATCCATGCCGGCTACGACCCGGACCCGCGGACCGGTGCGGTCAACGTGCCGATCTACGCCAGCTCCACCTTCGCCCAGGACGGCGTCGGCGGACTGCGCGACGGATTCGAGTACGCCCGTACCGGTAACCCCACGCGCCGGGTGCTCGAGGCCAACATCGCGGCCATCGAGAAGGGCGCCCACGGACGGGGATTCTCGTCGGGTATGGCGGCCACCGACGCCGTGCTGCGCTCGCAGCTGCGCCCCGGCGACCACCTCGTGATCCCGAACGACGCCTACGGTGGCACCTTCCGCCTGATCGACAAGGTGTTCACGCAGTGGGGGATCACCTACTCGGTGGCGCCGGTGACCGACGTCGACGCGGTGCGTGCGGCGATCACCCCGCAGACCAAGCTGGTGTGGCTGGAGACCCCGACCAACCCGCTGCTCAACGTCGGCGACATCGAGGCCATCGCCGCGGTGACGCACGAGGCGGGCGCGAAGCTGGTGGTGGACAACACCTTCGCCACGCCGTACCTGCAGCAGCCGCTCACCCTGGGCGCCGACATCGTGCTGCACTCGACCACCAAGTACCTCGGTGGACACTCCGACGTCGTCGGCGGTGCACTCGTCACGAACGACGCCGCGATCGACGAGGCCGTCGCCTTCCTGCAGAACGGTGCCGGCGCGGTGCCCGGTCCGTTCGACGCCTACCTCACCATGCGTGGCATCAAGACGCTCGCGGTGCGAATGGACAAGCACTGCGACAACGCCGAGGCCGTCGTCGACTTCCTGGCCAAGCACCCCAGGATCGAGTCCGTGCTGTACCCGGGTCTGCCGTCGCATCCGGGGCACGCTGCGGCGGCCCGGCAGATGTCGCGGTTCGGTGGCATGGTGTCGGTGCTCGTCGCCGGTGACATCGAGGATGCCAAGAAGTTCTGCGCGCGCACCGAGGTCTTCACCCTGGCCGAGTCGCTCGGCGGCATCGAGTCGCTGATCGAGCATCCGGGTGCGATGACCCACGCATCGACCGCGGGGTCGCTGCTGGAGGTCCCCGCCAACCTGGTGCGGCTGTCGGTGGGCATCGAGGACATCGACGACATCCTGGCCGACCTGGAGCAGGCGCTGCAGTAGCCCGCGAGAAGCAGATTGATCGGCCAAACCCTCCACACTTACGCAGAAACCCCCGGAAACTCCGGGGGTTTCTGCGTAAGTGTGGAGGGTTTGCGTCAGGCCTGGGGCGTGAGATGGGCGAAATGCCGTAGCGTGTCCGACTCGATGCTGCGGAACACCGGCGTCGACATCGGGTTGGAGATCGCGGTGACCGGCCACGACGACGAACCGAGCTCGAGTGCGAACACCCACACCAGCCGCGAACCCACCTCGGATGGGCCGATCTCGGTGTACTCACCGAACCGCCGTATCCCCGGGACGTTCACCGACTTCACCCGAAAGGCGTTGTGGTAGATACCCGTCGCGGGGTCTTCGGTCCAGTCGAAGAACTCCTCCGACAGCGCGACATATCCCGGGGACAGCTCGGCCCGGCGGGTGGTACCCACACCGAACGGCGCTGACGAGGTGAACGTGATGGACTTGATCGCCTTGCACCAGTCCAGGGTGCCGGGGCGGGTCAGCTCGGCCCAGGCGCGTTGCGGGGTGACCGGGATGTTGACGTCGATCCGGAAGGAGATCGGCGCGTTGTCGAAGAAATCGAGGTCGAAGGGCTCGAGGTCGTAGGCCATGGCCCGACGATAGCCACTCGGGAGGCCGTGGGGAACGGTTTCCCGCCGGGGTGGACTAGCCTGGCGTGGTGGTGGACGGCGGGGTGCTGATCGTCGGCGTGTGGGGTCCGGTGGCCGTCATCCGTGCATCGGCAACCGGTGTCCTGGATGCCGACGCCGACCTCACCGTGGTCCCCGGCCTGCGCGCCCGCCGGCTGCTGGTGTCGCTGGCCCTGGCCGACGGACGCACCCGCTCGGCGACGGCGTTGATCGACGACGTCTGGGGTGACGACCCACCTCGATCGCCGACCGCGGCGCTGCACACCCAGATCTCCCGCCTGCGCCACCTGATCGGTGCTGCGCATCTCGAGGCCACCGGGACCGGATATCGGTTGGTCGGTTGCCGCACCGACATCGACGTGATCACCGAGCTCGCCGATGCCTCCGGCGACTCCGGCGAGGCGGTGGCCGCCGCACGGGCCTGGCGACGTGGTGTGCCCGGCGACGATCTGGGATCCGACGGCCCGGACGGGCTGGTCTCGGAGGTGCGGGTACGTGCGGCGAGGGTGCAGGATCGGATCGACCGGCGCGAGTTCGACGCCGCGATGGGCGCCGGAGCCGCCGATACGGCGCGGTTGGTGGCCGAGAGGCGTTGCCGTCGTGGAACTCTCGACGAGTCGGCCCATCTGGATCTGATGCGTGCCCTGGTCGCCGGTGGGCGGACCGCCGACGCCGTCCTCGTCTTTGCCGACCTGCGCCGTCGCCTCGTCACCGAACTCGGAGTCGATCCCGGGCCGCAGATCGCCGCACTCCACGCGGAACTGATCGCCGCACAAGATGGTCGGGGTGACCCGTCGAGGCCGACCGGTCCGGGACGCGGTGTCGGTCTGCTCGCCGCCACCACCGAGCTCGTCGGCCGTGCCGACGATGTCGACGCACTGGTCGATCTGCTCCGTGCCGGTCGCCTGGTCACCGTGCAGGGCCCGGGTGGCGTCGGCAAGACGCGCGTCGCGTCGACCGTCGGGCATCGACTCGTCGATGCCGGTGCCACCGTCTTCTACGTCCCGCTCGCCCCGATCCGCGACGCCGACGACCTCGTGCCTGCTGTCGCCGCCGTGCTCGGCGTCGGCGAATCCGAACTCGCCGCGTCTGGCCGACCCCGTCGAACGGTGGGCGATCTCCGCGCGCGCCTGATCGATTCGATCCGCGGCCGGGATGTGGTGCTCATCCTCGACAACTGCGAGCAGGTGATCGACGGATGCGCTCGGCTCGTGGGCGAGTTGCTCGTCGCCGACGCCCGCATCCGGGTGCTCACCACCAGCCGAGCGCCGCTGTTGCTCTCCGGCGAGCAGATCTATCAACTGCCGACCCTCGACGTCGACGCCGAGGGATCGGCCGTCGAACTGTTCGTGACGCGGGCCCGCGCCGTCCGTCCCGATGCCGATCTGCGCCCGGACGCCGTTGCGGCGCTGTGCGCACACCTCGACGGGCTGCCACTGGCGATCGAACTCGCCGCCGCCCGCATCCGCACCATGACCGTCGACGAGATCGCCGACGGCCTCGTCGAACGGTTCGCCCTGCTGCGCGGCACCGACCGGACCGCGCCCGACCGCCATCGCACGTTGTATGCGGTGATCGAATGGAGCTGGGACCTGCTCGACGACGACGGCCGTCGTGCGCAGTGTCGACTCTGCCGTCTTCCCGGCGGATTCACCGCTGACGCCGCCGCAATCATCTTGGGGTTCCGTGGTTTCCGACTCCACGATGTACTCACGGCACTGGCGAACCAGTCACTGCTGGCGGTCACCGAGTCCGACGGACGGGTGCGGTACCGCATGCTGGAGACGGTCCGCGAGTTCGGCGAGCGCACGCTGGCGGCGCAGGCCGACGAATCCCTCGCGGTGGACACCGCGATGCGCCGGTGGGCGCGACAGCTGGCGCTCGAGGCAGTCGAACAGTACGAGACGCGGGTCGACGCACATCTGGTGCGCCGTCTCGCCGACGACTCCGAGAACCTGGTCTGGGTGCTGCGCGACTGTCTGCGCCTGCTGGAGGCCCGTGACGACGGTGGCCCGGCGGGGGTCGACAGCGCGGTGGTCGCCGATGCGCTCGACACCCTGATCCGCGTGTTCCCGGTGCTCGCCGCCTACTGGATGGCGCGCGGCCTGCACGCCGAGGTGGTGACGTGGGGTGCCCGGGTGCTGGTCACCGTGCCGGCCCCGCCCACCGGCCTGGACGACGAACGGCTGCGACGTGACTGGATGGCGACCGTCGAGACCGCCGGGGCGCATCAGCTGGTGCGCGGCAATCTGCGTCTGATCGCCCGGGGCCGGTACCACCTGCGCAGGCTCCACCGGCCGGAGAAGACCTACGACGACGCCGTCGAACTCGCCGCGGCGTGTGTGCTCAGCCGCACCCCCACCGCCGCGATCGCGCACATGGTGAGAGGCGCGCGGGTGAGCGACCCGCGGGTCGCCCTGACCGCGCGTGTGGCCAGGATGAATCTCGCCGAGAACCTCGGGGATCTCGATGCGGCGATGCGAGACGGCCTCGAGGTGATCGACCGGGCCGTCGAACTCGGCGACTTCTGGATGTCGGGGATGGCGCGTGTGGCCCTCGCCGGCCTCCACGGGCAGCAGGGACGGTGGCAGCGGGCGATCGCCTCCTACCGGGCGGGACTGGTCGACCTCGTACGGCTCGATGCCGAGGACGACGTCCTGCAGTCACGCAGCTATCTCGTCGCGGCGCTCGTGTCCGCCGGTGATCTCGCCGCCGCCGACCACGAGTTCGCGATCCTGTCGGGCGGATGGACGCCGCCCGATCCCGATCCGCAGGGCGGCCCGGAGACCGCCGGACTGATCATGCTGATCGCCGCCGAACTCGCCTTCGCCCACGGTGAGATCGAGGTCGCGGGAACGCTGTACCGGCGGGCGACGACGACCCTTCGTCGCGATCATCCCCTCGGCGTCCAGGATCCGGCGGTGTCGATGATGCTGGGCGTGATCGTCGTCGGGCTGTGGCGATGCGGTCTGATCGCCGACGCGCGTGCACTGGTCGGTCTGCTCGTCGAGGCGGTGGGGCTGACGCTGGCGGGGTCGGCGTGGCGCGACCTTCCGCAGGCGGGAACGGTGACGCGGGCGCTCGGCTGTGTCCTGTGCACCGACGACGTCCTGAGCTCGGACGGAGCCCGCCTGCTGGTGCTGTCGCAGGTACTGCGGGCGCGTCGCGACATTCCCGGATGTGCCGCCGTCGACGAGGACCTGATCGCGGTCTCCGGACTGTCGGAAGCACAGTGGGACAACGAGACCCGAGGCCTACGCAATCTGTCGCGACGCCAGGCGGCCGAACGTGTCCGGTCGATCCTGGCGTCGCGGGCGGACGATGTCGATCGGTTGGGCAGATCAGGTGTTGCGCATGTAGGCACGCACGGCCAGCGGGGCGAAGATCACCACGATGATGGCGGCGCCGAGTAGCGCCCACACCACGTGGATGCCGGCGTGACCGGAGTCGGTGAGCTCGCGAACCGCGGTGACGAGGTGGCTGACCGGATTGATCTTGACGAATCCCTGCAACCAGCCCGGCATGGTGTCCACCGGGACGAAGGCATTGGACATGAAGGTGAGCGGGAACATGATCAGCATCGAGATGCCCTGCACCGCAGAGGCCTTGCGCATCAGGCAGCCCATCAGCGCGAAGATCCAGGACACCGCGAAGCTGCAGATCATCACCAGGACGGCGGAGGCGACCACGCCCCAGATGTCGGGCCGCCAGCCCATGATCACGCCCATCGTCACGGTGAGGACGGTGGCCACACCGTACCGGATCACGTCGGCCAGCAATGCCCCCGACAACGGACTGATCCGGCTGATCGGCAGTGATCGGAACCGGTCGAAGACGCCCTTGTCCATGTCCTCGCGTAGCTGGGTGCCGGTGACGATCGATGTCATCACCACGGTCTGGACGAGGATGCCCGGAATGATCACGGGCAGATAGGCATTCACATTCCCGCTGATCGCACCGCCGAAGATGTAGGTGAACATCAGGGTGAAGATGATCGGCTGGATGGTGACGTCGAACAACTGCTCCGGGTTGTGCCGGATCTTCAGCACACCGCGGTAGGCCATGGTGAGTGACTGCCGCGCGGTCTCGGCGAGGCTCACCGAGGTCTTGGCGCGGGTGCGGACCTCGCGGGTGGTGATGGGTGCCGCAGGGGTGTGGTCGAGGGTGGTGGTCATCGGATCGCCTCTTCGGAGGAATCGTCGGCGGTGGTGTCGGTGTCGGTGTCGGCGGGGTCGGGGTCGGCCGGTTTGCCGGTCAGGGTCAAGAACACCTCGTCGAGACTGGGCTTCTGGACGGTGATCTCGTCGACGGCGATCCCTTGCTCGCGCATGGCGATCAGGACGTCGGGGACGAGGTCCGGGCGATGCAGTGATGCCGAGATCCGGCCCGCCTCCGCCGACAACGCGGCCGGTTCACCGAGCACGTTCTCGACGATCACCGCCACACGTGGGGCGTCGGCGCGATCGGCGGGCGCCAGCTGCAGGGTGGCCGCGCCGATGGAGTCCTTGAGTCCGTCGGCGGTGTCGTCGGCGACCACCCGGCCGTGGTCGATCACGGCGATCCGGTCGGCGAGCTGATCGGCCTCGTCGAGATACTGCGTGGTGAGCAGCACGGTGGAGCCGCCGGCGACGAGCCTGCGGATGGTGTCCCACATCTGGGCGCGGGTGCGCGGGTCGAGACCGGTGGTCGGCTCGTCGAGGAACAGCAGGGGAGGGGTGTCGATGAGGCTGGCGGCGAGGTCGAGACGCCGGCGCATGCCGCCGGAGAAGTTCTTCAGCGGGCGGTCGGCCGCCTCCGTGAGCGCGAACTCGTCGAGCAGTTCGTCGGCTCGCGACCTGGCGGCCGCACGGGAGAAGCCGAGGAGCCGTGCGAAGACGACCAGGTTCTGGGTGGCGGTCAGGTCCTCGTCGACCGAGGCGTACTGCCCGGTGACGCCGACGAGCGAGCGGACGGCCACGGCGTCGCGGACGACGTCGTAGCCGAAGACGGTGGCGCTGCCCGAGTCGGGGCGCAGGAGGGTGGCCAGCATGCTGACGGTGGTGG
This sequence comes from Gordonia sp. NPDC003376, assembly GCF_053589235.1. Lineage (NCBI taxonomy): Bacteria > Bacillati > Actinomycetota > Actinomycetes > Mycobacteriales > Gordoniaceae > Gordonia > Gordonia sp. NPDC003376. The sequence continues at coordinate 129,648 of NZ_JBSFRM010000007.1, forward strand.
TCTTCCCGGCGCCGTTGGGGCCGAGCACGCCGTACACCGATCCGGTGGGGACGGCCAGGTCCACGCCGTTGACGGCGCGGGTCGATCCGAAGAGCTTGACCAGTCCGTGGGCCTCGATCGCGAGGTCGGTGCCGAGACCGCCTCGCGTCGAGACCGGGCCGGTGGTGGTTGCTGTGGTCATGGTCGACCACTGTGCTCTGCCCGGCTGTCGTGGCCCTGACATGCGCTCACACGAGGTCGCGGCCGCTGTCGCCGGCCCTGTCGTCTGCGCCCGGCCGCTGTCGCCGGCCCTGTCGTCTGCGCCCGGGCGTGTCGTCGGCCCGGGTCCGACGTCGACAGTGCGGTCAGGCGGCGTGCGGGACCGGCGATGTCGGAACGTCGGAGGCATACCGGACGACGGCACCGACGGTGCCGAGGCGCCGCTCGACGGTGAGGATCGCGTCGGCGAGCTGGGCCGGGTCGTCGATGTCGGCGACCAGGGCGACGGTGTGGCCGTTGTTGTCGAGCATGTACGGCACGACGTCGGAGTAGTAGGCGCTGATCACCGCGAGCGGGACGTCGGCGTCGAAGAGGTGCTCGGCATAGGAGCGGACGACGACGTCGTCGGTCAGCACGATCAACGGCACGGTGGGGGCGGGCTTGTGGGTGCGCATCGGACTCTCCTCTCCGGACCCCTGTCGGTCCGTGCATTCCACGATGAACTCCGAGGTTGTCGGGGGTCTGCAGCACCGCTGTGGATTGGCTGTGACCAGGGCCGGGAGGTGTCGTGAGAGGCGGCCTTCATTTGGGTGAACGACGGGTTTGCCCGAGTTGTCGGTGGGGCTGCGGAGAGTCATGCGCGTGGCGGCACCGACTTCCCCGGAGCCGCACCAGTGAAGGAGAACTCGATGACCGATCCGCAGAACACCTCGCCGTACGGCGAGCAGCCCCAGTACGCCGGTGCACCGAACTACGGTGCGCCGAATTACGGTGCGCAGTACGGGGTTCCGCCCCACATGTCCCAGCCGCCGGTGCCGACCCCGCCGAAGAAGAAGCGTAAGTGGCCGTGGATCGTCGGCGCGCTGGTGGTGCTGATCGTCATCATCGCGGTGATGTCGGGGACCTCCGGTGACGACCAGGCGTCGAAGTCCGGGTCGTCGACCACCGCTCAGGACGGTGGGTCGGGTGGCGGCGACCAGACCCCGGGGCTGAACACCCCGGTGCGTGACGGCAAGTTCGAGTTCGTCGTGACCGGGGTGGAGAAAGGCCTGAGCAGTGTCGGCGACAACCCGTACCTGACCGAGAAGGCCCAGGGGCAGTTCGTGATCGTGACCATGACGGTCAAGAACATCTCGGACAAGGCCTACAGCTTCTCGCCGACGGATCAGAAGCTGTTCGACGCGCAGGGTCGCAGCTTCGAGCCGAGCACCAGCGCGCAGATCGCGTTGGGTGATTCGGGCATCCCGGTGTGGGACAACATCAATCCCGGCAACACGGTGACCGCCAAGGTCGTCTACGACATGCCCGCCGATGCACAGCCGGCATCCATCGAATTGCACGACTCGCTGTTCTCGGGCGGCGCGAAGGTCACCGTGTCCTGATACGCCGACGTCACTATCGTCCACAACCCGATAACGGGTGTGCGACAGGCATCACAACCCGACCACTCCATCGTGCAACGGCGCAGCATGGCCACCCTCGGATGGATGGCTCAATCATCCACTGGCCGTTGATGGTTGAGCCGACGAGGAGCGCAGCGACAAGTCGTGTCGAAACCTTCTCCGGCCGAGTTGTCGACGGGTCACCTCGGAGGTGGTCACCGCCCGACGTCGGCTGCGGAGATCTCGACTCGGGTCCTCGCCCTTCGGGCTCGGTCCCGGCTCGATCATCGAAGGTGGCCCACCGGGGCAGGAAGTGACGGCCGCCGTAACGACGAACGCCGCCACCCAAGCGGGTGGCGGCGTTCGTTGTTCGTTCGATCAGCTGTGGTACGGCTCCGCCTTGACCAGGGTCACCTTGATGGTGGCGCCGCTGGGCACGGTGTACTCGCGCGTCTCGCCGGTCTTGGCGTCGATCAGTGCCGCGCCGAGCGGAGAGCTCGGTGAATAGGTTTCGAGCGAACCACCCTGGGCGCCGCCCTCTTCGCGGGTCGCGATCAGGAAGGTCTCGGTGTCCGACTCGTCGCCGTCGTAGTAGACGGTCACGACGGAACCGGGCAGGGCGACACCCGACTGCGTCGGGGCCTCGCCCACCTTGGCGGTGTTCAGCAGTTCCTGGAGCTGGCGGATGCGTGCCTCCTGCTGGCCCTGCTCCTCGCGTGCAGCGTGGTATCCGCCGTTCTCCTTGAGGTCGCCCTCTTCGCGACGCTCGTTGATCTCGGCAGCAATGACCGGACGATTGGCGATCAACGAGTCCAACTCGCCCTTGAGGCGGTCGTGCGACTCCTGTGTCAGCCAGGTCACCTGGGTGTCGGTCATCGGTCACTCCTTTGTGTCGTCCGCGTCCCGGCGAGCGGTTCGCCGGGACGTGTGGACTGCTCTAAATGCAGCAACACGACCCCTCGCGGAGCCGTGTATCAACACAGGATAGCAGTGAATGGGGATGAGGGCGAGTTCACACTTCGTCGGACTGGGCTTTCTCCAATGCGATGGCGTAAGAGGGCTCGGCACGCTTGAGCCAGCCGACGACGAGATAGGTGATCGGCATGACGATCACCTCGACGAGGGTCTTCCAGACGAATCCGACGACGGTGTAGTTGATGAAGTCACCCCAGGTGGAGATGCCCAGGGCACTCGCGGCGACCGAGCAGAACACCAGGGTGTCGGCGAACTCGCCGACCACCGTGGATCCGATGAGTCGCGCCCACAGGCGCTTCTCGCCCGCCCGCTCCTTCATCTTGACCAGCACGAACGAGTTGAGGAACTCGCCGGCCAGGTATCCCAGGAGCCCGGCGAGAAGGAACTGCGGGACCACCCCCGCCACCGTCTCGAAGGAGCTCTGACCCTCGTAGAAGGGGGCTGCGGGCAGGTGGATGGTGAGCCAGAAACACGCCGAGGCGATCAGCAGGACGACGAAACCGGCCAGGATCGTCCGGCGCATGGCACGGAAGCCGTACACCTCGCTGATCACGTCACCGAGTACATAGGCCAGGGGGAAGAGGAAGAATGCGCCGTCGGTGACCAGACCGTCCATCTGGATGGGGCCGACATCGATGTGCAACCACTGGTCGAACAGCAGGACGCCCTTGGTGCCGGTGACGTTGCTGATCAGCATCACGCCGACGAAGATCGCCGTGAGCATCGGCAGGTAGGGGCTCGAGATCGAGGCGAATACGGCGCGCGGTTTGCGTTCTTCGGTGACTGTCACTGTGCTCGGATCGCTCTTTTGCCGGTCACCGGGTCTGTTCGGTCAGATAGGCCGGGACGTCGGTGGTGCAGCCGAAGACCTCACCGATCACCGGGGGCTTGGACGTGCTGACGTTCACGCGGTGCCCTTCCTGAGCCACTCCCGGGGCGATCAGGACCTCGCGTCGGCCCGTCTCGTCGCCGTCGATCGAGCGCGCCCGCACCACGCAGGCCACCGGCTGCGTCGGATCGGCACGGTTGACGGTGAACTGTACCGCCACGGTCGAGGGGTCGAGGATCTCATAACCGGTGGCCTGACCCGATACGTCCGGGTCGGCGAACTTCTGGTAGCCGATGAGGGCCAACACCACACCGGTGATGACGACGAGGGCGGACAATCCGAGGAACCAGTAGCGCTTGCTGCGTGCCGATTGTTCGACGGGGTAGGTGGCCCGCGGACCGCTCTGTGGGCGATCGTGCAGGTCGGGGCCTTGTGGTGTGCCCCCGTCTGAACTGTTCACTCGTCAATACCTACCATGAGATGAGTACCGATCCGAAGGCGAGGAACTGTGAGCGACACCCAGACCGCCGAACCCGGACCGTCGACCACGTCGACATCCGGCTCCCCGAGCGCGTTGAGGGCAGCCGGCGGGTTGCGTCTGATGGCCGTGCATGCCCATCCCGATGACGAGTCGAGCAAGGGTGCGGCCACGTCCGCCAAGTATGCCGCCGAGGGCAATCAGGTGATGGTCGTCACCCTGACCGGGGGTGAGCGGGGCGACATCCTCAACCCGGCGATGGACCGTCCGGGCATCAAGGAACGCATCCACGAGGTGCGCAAAGAGGAGATGGCCGCCGCGGCCGCCGCACTCGGCGTGGAGCAGATGTGGCTGGGCTACGTCGACTCCGGTCTGCCCGAGGGCGACCCGCGTCCGCCGCTGCCGGAGGGGTCGTTCGCGACGCTCCCCTTGGCAGAGCCCACCGAGGCCCTCGTCAAGGTGGTCCGTGACTTCCGTCCACACGTGATGATCACCTATGACGAGCACGGCGGATACCCGCATCCCGATCACATCCGCTGCCACGAGGTCTCGGTGGCGGCCTACGAGTCGGCCGGCGATCCCGAGGCGTTCCCCGACGCGGGGGAGCCGTGGACGGTCTCCAAGCTCTACTACACGCACGGCTTCATCCGGGACCGCATGGTCCTGTTCTCCGACGAGTTCGAACGTCACGGGCAGGAGAGCCCGTTCAAGGAGTGGCTCAGCCGGTGGGATTCGAGTCGCGGAGACCTGATGGCCCGCGTGACCACCCAGGTCGAATGCGCGAAGTACTTCCCGCAGCGCGACGACGCCCTCCGTGCGCACGCAACCCAGATCGACCCCAACGGGATCTTCTTCGCGGTACCCCTGGAATGGCAGCAGCGGTTGTGGCCGACCGAGGAATTCGAACTCGCACAGACGCGGGTGACCACCTCGATCCCGGAGAGCGATCTGTTCACCGGCGTCGACGCAGCAAGTGAGGCGCAGCCATGACCACCGCTCTGTACACCACGATCCTCGCCGCACAGCAGGAACCGCAGGGCCCGGAGTTCGGCAAGGCGTCCCCCCTGGGCCTGCTGGTGATCATCGTGCTGCTGATCTGTACCGCGCTGCTCATCTGGTCGATGAACCGCCAGCTCAAGAAGCTGCCGAAGAACTTCGACACCGATCATCCCGAAGCCGATCAGGCCTTCGACGAGGGCACCGACTCGGTGACGCCGGAGTCGGTGGGCGATGCCGACACGGTGGTGGAGACGCCGGCGGACAAGAACGCGGCGGACAAGAACGCGGCGGACACGAAGGCGGCAGACACGAAGGCGGCAGGGACGAAGTCCGTGGAGAAGAAATCTGCGGGCACCTGAGCGCCGACACCACCGGAGGGCCGATGCGCAACGAGCTGGGCGGATCGACGAGTCCCTACCTCCGCCAGCACGCCGACAACCCCGTCGCCTGGCGCGAATGGGGTGAGCACGTGCTCGCCGAGGCCCGCCACCGGGACGTCCCGGTGCTGCTGTCGGTGGGATATGCGGCGTGTCACTGGTGCCATGTGATGGCACACGAGTCGTTCGAGGACGAGGCGACGGCCGCACAGATGAACCGGGACTTCGTGTGCGTGAAGGTCGACCGCGAGGAACGCCCCGACATCGACGCGATCTACATGAACGCGACGGTCGCGATGACCGGTCAGGGCGGCTGGCCGATGACCTGCTTCCTCACCCCGGGCGGGGACCCGTTCTATTGCGGCACCTATTACCCGTCCGGCCCGCGGGGCGGGATGTCGTCCTTCCGGCAGGTGCTGTCGGCGGTCACCACCGCGTGGACCGACCGGCGGGAAGAACTCGAGAACGTCGGCGCCAAGGTCCGCGATCACCTGAACGCCAACGCCGCAGCGCTGCCGGCCGGCGCGCTCGACGTCGACGACCGCTTGCTGGCACATGCGGTGAGCACCGTCCTCGGCGAGGAGGACCGGGAGAACGGCGGATTCGGCGGGGCACCCAAGTTCCCGCCGTCGGCGCTGCTCGAGGGTCTGCTGCGGCACACCGAACGCACCGGCCTGCCCGATGCCGCCGCGGCCGCGGTCCGAGCGTGTGATGCGATGGCGCGCGGCGGCATCTACGACCAGCTTGCCGGCGGCTTCGCCCGATACACCGTCGACGCCGCCTGGGTGGTCCCGCATTTCGAGAAGATGCTCTACGACAATGCGCAGCTGCTCCGGGTGTACGCACATCTCGCACGGCGCACCGGTGAACCGCTCGCCGTCCGCGTCACCGAGGAGATCGTCGGGTTCCTGCAGCGCGATCTGCTCGTCGACGGCGGATTCGCGTCGGCGCTCGATGCCGACGCCGACGGGGTGGAGGGATCGACCTATGTGTGGACTCCCGCACAACTGACCGAGGTGCTCGGTTCCGACGACGCCACCTGGGCCGCAGAGGTCTTCGGGGTCACCGCCGCCGGAACCTTCGAACACGGCACCTCGACCCTGCGGTTGCCGTTCGACGCCGACGACCCGGACCGGTTCGCCGGTGTCCGCAGGCGACTGCTCGCCGCACGCGCCGACCGGGTTGCGCCCGCGCGTGACGACAAGGTGGTCACCGGCTGGAATGCGCTCGCGGTGACCGCACTCGTGGAGGCCGGGACCGGCGCACGCCGCGCCGACTGGGTCGCCCTGGGCGCCGGTGTCGCCGATGCACTGCTGGCGCGGCACATCGTCGACGGCGCCCTGCGCCGGTCGTCGCTGGGCGGGGTGGTGGGGCGCCCCGCAGCCGCCCTCGACGACCACGCGGCACTGTGCACGGCCCTGCTCACCCTGTATCAGGCGACCGGCGAGAAACGCTGGGTTGATGCCGCTCTCACACTCCTCGACACCGCGATCGAGACCTTCGGTGATCCCGCCGAAGAAGGCAGCTGGTTCGACGCACCCGTCGGCGACCTGATCGCCCGTCCGCGCGACCCGGTCGACGGTGCAACTCCGGCCGGGGCGTCGTTGCTGGCCGAGGCGCTGCTCCTGGCGTCGACGTTGGCCGGGCCGGACGCGGCAGGACGCTACGCCCGACTCCTCGATGCGACGTTGTCCCGCGGTGCGGTGTTGCTGGCCAAGGTGGCACGCTCGGCCGGGCACTGGCTGACGGTGGCGCAGGCACGCGTATCGGGGCCGCTGCAGCTCGCCGTCGCACAGGATGCCGCGACCGACGGCGAACTGGCCGCCCGGGCAAGGCAACTCGCGCCGGGTGGGGCGATCGTGGTGGCGGGACAACGGGATTCGATCCCACTGCTCACCGGTCGGGGGCCGGTGGACGGCGCCGACGCGGTCTACGTGTGCCGCGGCACCGTCTGTGGTCTCCCGGTCACCTCCGAAGCGGAACTCGCTGCCGCGCTGGGTCTCTGACGCGATCAGATCGACGCGCCCGAGGCCCAGTATCCCTCCGGTCCGCGTAGTTCCGACAGTCGCCGATCTCCGTCGGGCTCGGCCAGCAGTGCCGAACCGGCCGGGCGGAGGTCGACCGCGGCGCCCTGCACGAGCGGCCAGCCGAGGAAGCGGCAGATGAACGACCGCGAGAAGTGCCCGTGGGACACCACGATCACGTCCGACTCCGGCAGTCGCACCTGGACATGGTCGACCGCGGCGTCGACCCGGCGGGTCATGTCGGCCACCGACTCGCCGCCGGGCGCGCCGTGCGTCCAGATCGTCCACCCCGGCTCGTGGTCGCGCTGGATCTCCGCGCGGGTGAGTCCCTCGTAGTCGCCGTAGTCCCACTCGGCGAACAGGTCATCGGTCTCGTCGACGTGGAGTCCGGCCAGCTCGGCGGTCCGCTGTGCACGGCGCCGTGGTGAGGCGATGACGTACGGACGGCACAGACCGATCCGGTCGGCGAGGCCGGTCAGCGCCGCCGCGTCCTGTTCGCCGCGCGGCGTCAGGTCGATGTCGGTGCGTCCGGTGTGCTGATTCGACAGCGACCAGGCGGTCTGGCCGTGCCGGATCAGCAGGACGCGGCGGGTGCGGGCGGCGGTGGTCATCTCACCGAGCCTAGTCCGGCCCGGGGGATCGCCGGGTCACGATCGGCCGCGATCAGTGGCGGGTGCGCAGCACCTCGGCGAATCGCTCGACCATCCAGTCGATCTCGTCGGGGGTGATCACCAGCGGTGGGGCGAACCGGAGGGTCGAGCCGTGGGTGTCCTTGGCGAGCACCCCGGCGTCGGCGAGTGCGAGGCAGACCTGCTTGCCCGTGCCCAGCGCCGGGTCGATGTCGATGCCCGCCCACAGGCCCTTGCCGCGGACCTCGCGGACGTCGGGGCCGACGAGCTCGGCGAGCGCGGCATGCAGCCGGGTTCCGAGGGTGGCGGCCCGGGCCTGCCAGCTGCCGTCGGCGAGCATCCGGACGACGGTGTGTCCGACGGCCGCGGCGAGCGGATTGCCGCCGAAGGTCGATCCGTGCTCGCCGGGATGGAGGACGCCGAGGACGTCGGTGTCGGCGACGACCGCCGAGACCGGCAGGATGCCGCCACCGAGGGCCTTGCCGAGCGTGTACACATCGGGGACCACATCCCAGTGCTCGCACGCGAAGGTGGTGCCGGTGCGGCCGAGTCCCGACTGGATCTCGTCGGCGATCATCAGCACGTGGTTGTCGGTGCAGAGTCGCCGCACCGCGGGGAGGTAGTCGTCGGGCGGTACGACGATCCCGGCCTCGCCCTGGATCGGTTCGACGAGCACCGCCACGGTGTGGTCGGTGATCGCACCGGCCACCGCTGCCGCATCGCCGAAGGGGACGCGCACGAATCCCGGTGTGAACGGACCGAATCCGCCTCGAGCATCCTCGTCGTCACTGAAGCCCACGATGGTGATGGTGCGGCCGTGGAAGTTGCCCCCGGCGACGATGATCTCGGCACGACCGTCGGGTACTCCCTTGATGTCGTAGCCCCACTTGCGGGCCACCTTGAGTGCCGACTCGACGGCCTCGGCGCCGGTGTTCATCGGCAGCACCATCTCCTTGCCGCACAGCTCGGCCAGTGCGGCACAGAAGGGTTCGAGCCGATCGGAGCGGAAGGCGCGGCTGGTCAGGGTGACCCGGTCGAGTTGGGCGCGTGCCGCGGCCACGATCTCGGGATTGCGGTGGCCGAAGTTCACCGCGGAGTAGGCGCCCAGGCAGTCGAGATACCGGCGACCGTCGACATCGGTGATCCATGCGCCCTCGGCGGACGCGGCCGTCACGGGTAGCGGTGAGTAGTTGTGTGCCACATGAGGTTCGGCGAGGTCCGGCATCGTTGCCTCCGTTCGGTGGGACACCGCCCGGCCGGGATCGGGCAGGCGTAGCTCCAGTGTGCAGCATTTGACCCCGCCACCACCTGCGAGCAGCTCGGACAGATCGACGCCGATCGGTTCGAACCCCGCGTCACGGAGTCGGTCCGCGAGACCTGGTGCGGCATCGGTCATCACGACGTTGTGCCCATCGGAGACCAGGTTGAGTCCGAGCGCCTCGGCGTCGGCGTCGGTCGCGATGATCGCGTCCGGGTAGAGCTCGGCGAGCAGTCGTCGTGACGCCGCGGAAAAGGCTGGTGGGTAGTAGGCGATGGTGTGCTCGTCGAGCACGCCGAGGGCGGTGTCGAGGTGGTAGAACCGCGGGTCGACGAGTTCCAGCGTGATCACCGGCAGCCCGGTGATCCCGGCGACCTCGGCATGCGTGGCGGGATCGGTGCGGAACCCCGTACCGGCCAGGATACGGTCGCCGACGACGAGGAAGTCGCCCTCTCCCTCCTGCGTCCCGACGGTCTGGCGCACCTCGCCCAGGCCTGAGGCGGTGAACCACTCGGCGTAGTGGCCTGCCTCGTCGGCGCGCTCGGGAAAGGTGAAGCGCGCGGCGATCGCCCGACCGTCCACCACGAGCCCGCCGTTGGCGGCGTAGACCATGTCGGGCAGACCCGGCTGGGGGTCGACGAGGTGCACCGTGTGCCCGAGACGGCGATAGATCCGGCACAACTGTTCCCACTGGGCGACCGCGCGGCCGGTGTCGACCGGGACGGTCGGGTCCATCCACGGGTTGATCGCATAGGTGACGGTGAAGAACGTCGGTGGGGTCATCGCAAAGGTGCGAGGACGGGCGATTCGGGGTTCGGACACGGCAGGGCGCGAGCTGGTCAGCGTCATGAATCGAGCGTAGGGTCGGCATCTGATGCAATCAATCGTCACAGATTGCGCATCTGTTGAAGATTTCGATCGCAATCTGCGGACAAGGATGGATGTCTTGCGCGAGCTCGACGATCTGGACGAGAAGGTGCTCGTCTGCCTCACCCGGGACGCCCGCGCCACCTACGCCGACATCGGTGCGCAGGTGGGGTTGTCGGCGCCCGCGGTGAAGCGGCGCGTCGACCGGCTCGTCGCCGATGGCGTGATCATCGGTTTCACCACGGTGATCGATCCGGCCGCGATGCAGTGGAACACCGAGGCCTATGTGCAGGTGTTCTGTCGGGGCAACATCTCGCCGGAGGAGCTGCGGGTGTCGTGGGAGCCGATCCACGAGGTGGTGTCGGCGGCGACGATCACCGGGCAGGCCGATGCCATCCTGCGGCTGATGGCCCGTGATGTGCACCATCTCGAACGGGCCCTCGAACGCATCCGGCAGGCCGGACCGGTGGATCGGACCGAGTCGATCATCGTGCTCAGTCACCTCATCGACCGTGGTCATCCGTAGGTCGGGTGGTCCGCCGTGCACGCGCGACCGTCAGCCCGGCGAGTGGTCGTCGGTGCGATATGTGACCACCATGTTTCGCCTGGTTGCGTAGATGTGTGCTAGCCTCGGCGACGTGATCCACTCCGTGCGCGTGTATTGGCGCTTTATCGAGGCTCCGGGTGAGCCTGCGATGAAGCGCTGACTGCGCACACCACACAACCCGGAGCCCGAGCAGTGACCAGAACGGTCGCTGCTCTTGTCATTTCAAGGGCCTCCGATGACGACAGCCGGTGGCCGGCGGGATGACAGGCCCGCACACCCGCGAAAGGCACACCGTGACCACCCTCGGAGATCTGCCCCGGACGTCGACGTCCATCGACACCGTCGAGAACACCTCGGACCGTAGGGTCAAGGCCTTCCGTTCGATCCCGTCGCCGGATGTGATCCGCACCGAACTGCCGCTGACCGCACGCCGCGCCGTGGCCGTGCAGCGTGATCGCGACGAGATCGCCGCCATCCTGGCCGGTGCCGACGATCGGCTGCTGGTCGTCGTCGGACCGTGTTCGGTGCACGATCCCGTGGCCGCTCTCGACTACGCCCGGCGCCTGGCGCCGCTGGCCACGCAGTACGAGGGCCGCCTCAAGATCGTGATGCGGGTCTACTTCGAGAAGCCGCGCACCACCGTCGGGTGGAAGGGTCTGATCAACGACCCCGGCATGGACGGGACATACGACGTCGAGCGGGGACTGCGTACCGCGCGCTCGTTGCTGCTCGACATCATCGATCTCGGACTGCCGGTGGGCTGTGAATTCCTCGAGCCGACCAGCCCGCAGTACATCGCCGACGCGGTGGCGTGGGGAGCGATCGGCGCCCGCACCACCGAGTCGCAGGTGCACCGCCAGCTCGCCTCCGGCCTGTCGATGCCGATCGGGTTCAAGAACGGTACCGACGGCAATGTGCAGGTCGCCATCGACGGTGTGAAAGCCGCTGCGGCGCAGCATGTCTTCTTCGGTGTCGACGACTTCGGGCGTGGTGCACTGGTGGAGTCGGCGGGTAACACCGACTGTCACATCATCCTGCGCGGCGGCACCCCCGGCCCGAACTACGACGAGGTGTCGATCGCCGATGCGGTTGCGGCACTGGACAAGGCGGGCCTGCCCGCTCGCGTCATGATCGACGCCAGCCACGCCAACTCCGGCAAAGATCATGTGCGCCAGGCGCAGGTGGCCGCCGAGATCGCGGCGTCGGTGCGTGCGACTCGCGCGGCCGGCCGCGAACCGGTCATCAGCGGTGTGATGCTGGAGAGCTTCATCGAGGCCGGGGCGCAGTCGCCGGACGCCGAACCGCTCGTGTACGGCAAGTCGGTGACCGACAAGTGCATGGACTGGGCGGTCAGCGCGGCGGTCCTGGCGGATCTGGCACGCGGCTGACACCCCGCGCCCGTCCGGACCCGGGTGCCGGAAATGTCGCAATCGACGGCTGATAGGCTCGCCCCGCGTCGGTCCGGCCGGGGAATCGCCTCGGCCGGCCAAGAGGGAATCTGGTGAGAATCCAGAGCTGCCCCGCAGCGGTGACGGAAACGATGGTGGCCAGGGCACTGGGTCGGTGACGACCCGGGAAGCGGCCATCGGTAGGTGGCACGAAGGTGCCGGGTCCGGAGTCCGAAGACCTGCCGACGTCACCGTGGAACACCTCCGCGGTGCACATCGACCTCGCGGGATATGGTCGGTGCGTTCGCGTCCGGGCCGGTTGGGTGGCCGCCCGGTGTCCTGACGCCCCGGTGTGCCCGCATGACGAAGGGCGCAGGTGGGTCACCTGATCTCACAGACGTCGATGCGGCGATCGCTCGCGATCATCGGATCGTTGACGATAGCGGCTGCCGCAGTGGCATGTTCGACCGATTCCGACGGTGACGACGCCTCCGCGGCGGCGGTCTCGATCGAGAACTGCGGCCAGACGGTGGCCGTCGAACAGGCCCCGCAGCGCGTGGTGTCGCTGAACCAGGGCTCCACCGAGATCCTGCTGTCGCTGGGGCTCGCCGATCGCATGGTGGGGACCGCGACCTGGACCGATCCCGTGAAAGCCGATCTGGCACAGGCGAATGAGTCGGTCCCGCGCCTGGCCGACAACAAGCCGTCGCTGGAGACGGTACTGGCCACCGAGCCCGACTTCGTGACCGCGTCGTTCGGCGGAACGCTCGGTCCCGGCGGCGTCGGCGACCGCGACCAGTTCGAACGGCTCGGCGTGGGCACCTACCTCTCGCCGACCGACTGCGTGGGGCGCGCGGCGACCAGCGTGAACGCCGACGGCGCGCGTTCGGAACCGCTGACCATGGACCTGATCTACCAGGAGATCCGTGAGCTCGCCCAGATCTTCGATGTCTCCGACCGTGGTGAGGAGCTGATATCGTCTCTGCGGCAACGGTATTCGGCGGCAGCCATCACCAGGACGGATGACGACACCTCGCTGGTGTACTGGTTCGCCGACACCCGGACGCCGTATATGGCCGGGTGCTGCGGATCGTCGGGTGTGATCTCCGGTTCCGTCGGCGCGACGAACATCTACGCCGACACCACCGACGAGTGGCCGCAGGTGAGCTGGGAGAGTGTGGCCGACCGCAATCCCACCGCGATCGTGCTCGCCGACCTCAGCCGCCGCAGCATCGACGGCGACGCGCTCGACAGCAAGATCGCCTTCCTGGAATCGAATCCGGTGACCAGCAAGATGGAGGCGGTGCAGAACAAGCGGTACATCGTGGTCAACGGCGCCGACCTCAATCCGTCCATCCGCACCGTCGACGGCGCCGAGAAGGTCTCGGCCGCATTGCGCGGCTGGAACCTCGCAGGCTGAAAGGCCCCCGATGACGACGACACTGGAGCGTCCGCCGGCCGGGCAGCGGGCCTCCACTCTTGCGCGGTCGGCGATCTGGGTGATCGGACCGATCGCGTTGGTCGCCTCGATCGCGGTGTCGGTGACCATCGGCGTCGCCGACCTGTCGGTGGCCGATGTCTACCGCGTGATCCTGGCCCACCTCGGCGGCCCCGACTCCGACCTCTCGCCGGTCCGGCAGGGCATCGTGTGGGAACTGCGCTTTCCGCGGGCGCTGATGGCAGCGGTATGTGGTGCGGGGTTGGCCATGTGCGGTGTGATCATGCAGTCGCTGCTGCGCAATCCGCTGGCCGACCCGTACGTCCTCGGTGTGTCGTCGGGCGCCTCGACCGGCGCCGTCGTGGTGGTGGTGCTCGGTGTGGGCGGCGGGGTGCTGTCGTTGTCGGCGGGTGCCTTCGCCGGTGCCATCGTCTCGTTCGTCGTGGTGATGGCCCTGGCGATGGGCGCAGGCGGCGGGACGTCGCGGATCGTGCTCGCCGGTGTGGCCGGAACCCAGCTGTTCTCGTCGCTCACCTCCTTCATCGTGATCTCCTCGGCCGATGCCGAGCGGACCCGTGGCATCCTGTTCTGGCTGCTGGGGTCGATGTCGGGGGTCACCTGGAACCAGGTCGCGCTGTGCGCGGTCGCCACCGGCCTCGGGTTCGCGGTGTGTCTGGTCCGTGCGGCCTCGCTCGACGCGTTCACCTTCGGGGCCGGTGCCGCGGCGACACTGGGCGTGTCGGTGGGCCGTGAGCGGGCCCTGCTACTGACCATCGTCGCGGTGGTGACCGCCACGCTGGTCAGTGCGGTCGGTGCGATCGGCTTCGTCGGGCTCGTGCTCCCGCATGCCACCCGGCTGCTGGTCGGGATCGGGCATCGGCGGTTGCTGCCCGCGGTCGCGGTGACCGGCGGGGTCTTCATGATCTGGGTGGACGCGTTGTCGCGGACGGTGTTCGCACCCCAGGAGATCCCGGTCGGAGTGGTGACCGCGCTCATCGGTGTCCCGGTGTTCGCGGTCCTGTTGATCCGGATGCGGAGGCCTTCATGACCTTGACCGCGCACGAGATCCGGTGGAGCCGCGGCGGCCACCTCATCCTCGACGGTGTGACGCTGCAACCGGAGCCGGGGGAGACCGTCGGAATCCTCGGCCCCAACGGGTCCGGGAAGTCCTCGCTGATCCGCGCGCTGGCCGGGGTGACGCGGCCGGACTCGGGGACGGTGCGCCTCGACGGCACCGAAATCGGTTCGCTCCGGCGACGGGAGATCGCCCGCCGCGTGGCGGTGGTGTCGCAGCACTCGGCCACCGACACCGACATCGAGGTGGTGGACGTGGTCCGGCTGGGCCGGATTCCGCACGCGTCGATGCTCGGCGCCGATGCCGGCGGTGACGATGTGGTGGAGCGGGTGCTGGCACAGACCGGTCTGACCGACAAGGCGCACCGGATGTGGCACACCTTGTCCGGCGGTGAACGTCAGCGTGTGCAGATCGCACGGGCGCTCGCACAGGAGCCGGCCGAGTTGCTGCTCGACGAGCCGACCAATCATCTCGACATCGCCCACCAGCTCGACGTCCTCGCGTTGGTCGCGGATCTGCCGGTGACCAGCTACGTCGCCTTGCACGACCTCAACCTGGCGGCCCGGTACTGCGACCGGTTGCTGGTGATGCGGGCAGGACGGGTGGTGTCGTTCGGTCCGCCCGCCGAGGTGCTGACCACCGAGCTGATCGCCGATGTATACGGCGTGCAGACGCGTATCTTCACCGACGACGGCGAATTCACCGTGGTGTACAAGCGCTCCCTCGGGGCGGGTGTCCCATCGGATTGCCCGGGTCAGCCGGCGACCACGAGCCACACCGCGACATAGTGGGCCAGCGCCGCGATCGCGGTGCACACATGGAACACCTCGTGGTGACCGAAGACCGTCGGCCACGGGTCGGGCCATCGGATCGCGTAGAGCACGCCGCCGACGGTGTAGAAGACCCCGCCGAGTGCCAGCAGTACCAGCACGGTGACGCCGGCATGCGCGACCAGGACCGGGGCGACGGCCACGATCACCCAGCCGAGCAGGACGTACAGGGTGACCCCGAGCCATCGGGGGGCTGCGGGCCAGGCGATCTTGAGGACGACGCCGCTGAGTGCGCCGGCCCAGACGATGCCGAGCACCCACCAGCGGGCGGGGTCGGGTAGCGCCATCACGCAGAACGGGGTATAGGTGCCGGCGATGAAGACGAAGATCATCGAGTGGTCGGCGCGCTTCATCCGGATCTGGGCGCGCAGCGATCGCCACGGGATGCGGTGGTAGCTCGCCGACACCGCGAACAGGCCGACGATGGTGACGGCGTAGACGGTGCACGACGCCGCGGCGGCGGTGCCACGCAGGACCGCGGCGCCGACGATCACGGCGATGCCGCATGCCGCGGCGACGAAGGCCGCGTACTGGTGTATGACGCCTCGCAGGCGGGGTCGCTCGGCGACCGGCGTCGTCAGCATGGAGGACACGGAACCTACGGTACCGTAACCGTAGGTCGGAGCGTCGGGTTCGTGTCCGACGCCTCGGCGACGGGCGTATGCGGACTAGGGTGGACGACGATGAAACTGCTTCCCGACCGCCTGCGTGGACCGATGCTCACCGTGTACGAGCGGCGGCTGATCCAGTTGATGGATACCACCCGGTTGCCCCAGCACGTCGCCATCATCTGTGACGGCAACCGTCGCTGGGCAAAGGAGGCGGGGTTCGAGGACGTCAGCCACGGACACCGGGTCGGTGCACGGCGGATCGCCGACATGCTCGGCTGGTGCTCGGAGCTCGGCATCGCCACCGTCACCATCTACCTGTTGTCCACCGAGAACCTGCAGCGCGACTCCGAGGAACTCGACGCGCTGATGCAGATCGTGCCCGACATCGTCGACGAGATCTCCGGGCCGGTCTCCCATCCCGGCACGGACGGGGCCACCGGCCCCTGGCGGGTGCGGATCGTCGGCACACTCGACCAGTTGCCCGACGACGTCGCCGACCGGCTGCGCGCCGCATCCGAACGCACCGCCGGACACACCGGGATGAACGTCAACGTCGCCGTCGGATACGGCGGGCGGCAGGAAATCGTCGACGCCGTGCGCGCCCTGCTGACCGAGAAGGCCGCCGACGGCGCGTCACCGGCGGAGATGATCGACGCGGTCACCGTCGAGGCGATCGACCGCAATCTCTACACCAAGGGCCAGCCCGACCCCGACCTCGTGATCCGCACGTCCGGCGAGCAACGGCTGTCGGGGTTCCTGCTGTGGCAGAGCGCCTACTCGGAGATCTGGTTCACCGACGCCTACTGGCCGGAGTTCCGTCGGGTGGACTTCCTGCGCGCGCTCCGCGACTACTCCGCCCGCAATCGGCGGTTCGGCAAGTAGAGGCATCCGTCGTGACGGCCCTCACGACCGGTGCCGATCCGTGACGCGTGCGCGCGGATCGGTTCCAGCGGATGCGGCCGGTCACGGGTCTCTGGTACCCAGAGATGACCGGGTGCCGACATCTGCTGGTCGAGGACATGTCGACCGACGACCGATGTCGCCCGGCCCATCGATTCTGCCGATCGCCGCCGTCGCGGCGGTCCCCAGCGGGAGGCCTCACCGATGATCCATCGATTCCGACACGACCGGCGATCTGCTCTGGCGGCACCGAGGTGGCGCAGACCGTTTGCCGCGGTGTCGGCGACGCTGGCGGTACTCGCAGGTGCGGTGTCGATGTCACCGGGGCTCGCCCACGCCGACGACACGACCCCGGGCCGGGTGACGTCGACCGCGCCGCTGACTGCCCGCGCAACGCTTCCCGGTTCCGTCGACGGCAAGCGAATCATCTACTGGACCAAGGGGATCAAGGGTGCCCCCGCGCAGTCCAGTGCGGCCGTGTACTTCCCGCCCGGACAACCCCCGGAAGGTGGCTGGCCGGTCATCGCGTGGGCGCACGGCACCACCGGGCTCGACGATGCCTGCGCCTACTCGATCAACGGGCCGATCCTGCCCGACCGCGACTGGGCATATCTCGGACGCTGGATGCAGCAGGGCTATGCGATCGTCGCCGCCGACTACGTCGGGCTGGGAACCCCGGGCGCGCATCCCTATCTCGACGGGAAGACCGAGGCGCACAGTGTGGTCGACGGGGTGAAGGCGGCGACCGCGACCTACCCGTCGCTCGCCAGGAAGTGGGTGACGGTCGGACAGTCACAGGGCGGCGGCGCGGCGATGTTCACCGCACGCTACGCCGACGACTTCGGCGGCAACTCCGGGGGCCTGTCGTATCGAGGTGCTGTCGCGACCGGGGTTCCCGCCTACATCGAGGACGCCATCCCCTTGGTGGCACGGCCCGGGGTGGTACCCGTCCAGCTCGGGAACACACTGCCCGAGACGACCAGCTACGTCCTCTACATCCTGTCGGGTCTGCGTGCCTCCTTCCCCGAATGGAACGTGGACTCCTCTCTGACGCCGTATGGCCGGCACTGGGTGGACGAGGCGGAGGGGCCGCTGTGTGACACCACCGAGGGGCCGGGGCAGGACTACGGCTTCGGTGATGTCATCCGGAAGTCGAATGTGATCACCGGGAACTTCTACAGTCGTCCGCTCGATCGCATCGCGGGGTTCGCCGGTGCGCTGAAGAACTACATGGGGATCCCCGAATCCGGCTACCACCAACCGGTTCTCATCGGTCAGGGGCTCAGGGACACCGATGTGAATGCGGCGGGGACGCTCCTGCTGGCGCAGCGTATGAAGAACAACGGTCAACCGGTGACGCTGAAGACCTACGACCTCGACCACAGTGGAACGGTCAACGCCTCCCTCGACGACAGTATCCCGTTCGTCCATCGGCTCTTCTCGAAGTGATCGGTCCCAGACCCTGATTGCCGCTGTCGTCGGTGCCGATTGCCAGTAGCGTGGACTGCGACCACTCGGCGTAGATCGATGGAGGGTGTCATGCGCGTGACGGTGTTCGGAGCGAGCGGGGAGATCGGTCGCAGACTGGTCGGCGAGCTCGAGGATCGCGGCGTGGATGTGGTTGCCGCACAACGGTCGACCGGGGTCGATGCCTACGCGGGTGCCGGTCTCGACGAGGCCTGTGCCGGAGCCGACGTGGTGGTCGACGCGATCAACGTGACCACTCTCAAGGCGAACGTCGCCGTCGACTTCTTCTCGACGTCGGCCGCCAACATCGCCGCGGCCGCGCAACGCGCGGGGGTGCGACGCGTGGTCTGCCTGTCGATCATCAACGCCGCCGACGAGCAGGTGAACGCCAAATTCGGCTACTACCAGGGAAAGGCGGCCCAGGAGCGCGTCTACACCGACGCCCTGGGCCCTGGAGTGCTGCGGATCGTCCGTTCCGCCCAGTGGTTCGAACTCGCCGAGCAGATGCTGTCGACGGCGAGGTTCGGACCGGTCGCGGCGGTCCCGCACATGCGCTGCCGTCCGCTCGCCGCCGGCGACGCCGCGCAGGTGCTCGCCGATGCGGTCACCGACCAGGCGAGTGGGGATGTCGAGGTGGCCGGGCCGGTTGAGATGGACCTGGCCGACATCGCGAAAAGTCTTGCCCGCAAACAGGGATCACCACGTTGGGTGTTCACGGTCAACGTCGGCGGACCGGCGGTCCGCGGCGGCGGGCTCGTTCCGCGCGGGGAGTTCATCCAGACCTCGACCACCGTGGAGCAGTGGCTGGCCGCCCGATAGGGCGCAGACCGACTCTCACCACACCGATCGGGGTGGCGTCCCGGCACCCAGCTGCCGGAGGGCGTCGAGGAAGGTCTGCGAGTTCTCCTGTCCGAGAATCTCTTCCAACGACCGTGTCTCGGCTGCGGCGGCGTCGGCGGCCACCCGGGTGATCTCGCGCCCGAGTGGGGTCAGCTCGATGAGCACCGCGCGCCGGTCGGTGGGGTGGGGGCGCCGGACGACGATGTCCGACCTCTCGAGGCCGCCGACGATCGCGGCGGCGGATTGTTTGGTGATGCCGAGGTGGGC
This sequence comes from Gordonia sp. NPDC003376, assembly GCF_053589235.1. Lineage (NCBI taxonomy): Bacteria > Bacillati > Actinomycetota > Actinomycetes > Mycobacteriales > Gordoniaceae > Gordonia > Gordonia sp. NPDC003376. The sequence goes on from NZ_JBSFRM010000007.1 coordinate 149,027, forward strand.
GGCGATCTCGTTGATCGTGGCGCCGCTCGACGCGATGCGGCCGAAGACCAGACCGTGTACCGGGCGGAGTCCGGGATGCCCGGCGGCCCGGACTGCGTCGTCGATCCGCTCGGCCACCGCCGACGTGGCCGACATCAGCAGGAACGGCAGTGCATCACGTGGGGGACGGGGCCTTGACATATCGACAGGGTAACTGTCTGAATATAGACAGTCATTTTGTCTAATCGGAAGGTATCGTCATGCACATCACCGAACCCGTCCGGCATCGTCTGCACGGAGCCGACTTCGACTCGTTCGTGTCGCCCTCGTCCGGCAGTCGGGAACTGTGCGCCTGGCGCACCACGATCGGCCCCGGCCAGGCCGGGGCCGAGCACACGATCGACCACGAGGAGGTCTTCCTCGTGCTGGCCGGCGAACCGGTCATCCGGCTCGACGGCGCCGCCGCGACCCCGACGTCGGGAGAGGTGGTGTTCGCTCCCGCCGGGTCGTCGGTGGCGGTGGACAACCCGGGTCCCGATCCGGTGACGATGTGGGTCACCACCGTGGTCGGGCTCACCGCCACGATGGCCGGTGGCGACCCGATCAGTCCGCCCTGGGCGCGCTAGCCACGACGCCGCGCCACGCCGGCGACGCGGATTCACAACTTACGCAGGCGAACCCGGTTGATCGAGTGGTCGGCGTCCTTGCGCAACACGAGGGTCGCGCGCGGCCGGGTGGGCAGGATGTTCTCGCGGAGATTGGGCAGGTTGATCGACGTCCAGATGTCGCGGGCGGCGATGGTCGCCTGCTCGTCGGTGAGAGATGCGTAGTAGTGGAAGTGCGAGTTGGGGTCGGCGAACGAGCCCGACCGCATCTGCAGGAACCGCGAGATGTACCAGCGTTCGATGTCGGCGGTCTTGGCGTCGACGTAGATGGAGAAGTCGAACAGATCCGACACCATCAGGTTCTCGCCGGTCTGCAGGACGTTGAGCCCCTCGATGATCAGGATGTCGGGCTGGCGCACGTAATGGCGCACCTCGGGCACGATGTCATAGGTGATGTGCGAGTAGACCGGTGCGGTGACCTCGCGGGCACCCGACTTGACCTCGGTGACGAACCGCAACAACGCCCGCCGGTCGTAGGATTCGGGGAATCCCTTGCGATGCATGATCCCCCGGCGTTCGAGCTCCGCGGTCGGCAGCAGGAAGCCGTCGGTGGTGATCAGGTCGACCTTCGGGTGCGACTCCCACCGCGCGAGCAGTGCCGCGAGCACACGTGCGGTGGTCGACTTGCCCACCGCCACGCTGCCGGCGATACCGATCACGAACGGGACCTGCTTGTTGGTCTGACGCTCGCCGAGGAACGTCGACGTCGCGGCGAACAGTCGTTGGCGCGCGGCGACCTGCAGGTGGATCAGACGCGAGAGGGGCAGGTAGACCTCGGCGACCTCGGTGAGATCGATCTGCTCGCCGAGGCCGACGAGCTGGTCGAGCTCGTCGGAGGTGAGCACCATCGGCATCGATTCGCGGAGTTCACGCCACTGCTTGCGATCGAGTTCCAGATAGAGGCTCGGATCGCGCCCGGTCGTGTCGCGCGCCATCAGCCGGCGCGTCCCGTCGGGGCGAGGTCACACAAGACCCGAGATGTCATGCGCTACAGCTTAGGACCACGTGTAACCCGCGCCATGGGTAGCCTTCCTTCCATGCCTCCCGAACACGGTCACCGACCCATCTCGCCGCTGGTCACCGACTATCTGCGCCTCGGCCTCGCGTTCGACCGGCTCGAAGAGGGCTTCGTCGACGCCTATACCGGGGATCCGTCGCTGCGGGCCGAGGTGATGAGCGGACCGGCCCCCGATCCGGCGCAACTGGCGCAGGTCGCGCAGGGTCTGCAGGCCGACCTCCCGGGCGATCTGGACCCCGATCGCGCGGCCTTCGTCGGGGCACATCTGCGTGCGTTGGAGTGCTCGGCTCGCACCTTCGCCGGCGAGGACATCTCCTTCGTCGACGAGGTGCGCGCCTACTTCGACGTCGACATCACCCTCGGCGACGTCGAGACCTATCGGGCGGCGCATGCCGAGCTCGCCGTCGCCCTCGGCGTACCGGACGCCACCGCCGACCGTCTGCTGTCGACCTACACCGCCTACCGGCGTGCCGACGAGATCCCGGCGGAGCGGGTGGACGAGTGCGTGCGCGCGTTCAGCGGTGCGCTGCGGGAGAAGGTCCGCGACGTCTACCCGCTGCCCGACGCCGAGATCGTCGAGTTCGAGGTGGTCACCGACAAACCGTGGTCGGGATTCAACTACTACCTCGGCGACTACCGGTCGCGGGTCGCGATCAACGCCGACCTCACCCAGTACATGTCGAATCTGCCACACCTGATCGCGCACGAGGCGTACCCCGGCCACCACACCGAACACTGCCGCAAGGAGCAGCGACTCGTCGGGGGCGGTCAGGACGAACAGACCATCTTCCTGGTCAACACCCCGCAGTGCCTGATGGCCGAGGGCCTCGCCGACCACGCCCTGCAGGCGATCGTGGGCCCCCAATGGGGATTCTGGGCCCAGGAGATCTACGCCGACCTCGGGCTGCGGTTCGACGGTGACCGCGCCCAACGTGTGGGGCGGGCGTCCGGCGAACTGATCGGTGTGCGCCAGGATGTCGCCCTGATGCTGCACGACCGGCACGTCGACGCCGACGAGGCCGCGGCCTTCCTGCAGCGATGGCTGCTCGCCCCGGAGGCCCGCGCCCGGCAGATGCTGCGTTTCCTGACCTCGCCGCTGTGGCGTGCGTACATCTCCACCTATGTGGAGGGCTATCGACTGCTCGAGCGGTGGCTCGACGCCGACGCGCCGACCATCGCCGGCGATTCTCGTGCGGCACGGTTCGGGCGGCTACTCGACGAGCCGCTGATCCCGGCGTCGTTACGAGCCGAACTGGCGGGTGCGCCCGCCTGAGGGTGTGACCTGCGACAGCACCGAGGCCGGGTGTCGGCGACCGGCGGGTCAACCCATAGACTCGACCCCATGACCGAGAACTCCCAGTCCGTCAACTCGATGTCGTTGGCCGACCTCGACCCCGACGTAGCCGCGGCGATGAACGGTGAGCTGAGCCGTCAGCGCGACACCCTCGAGATGATCGCCTCGGAGAACTTCGTGCCGCGCGCGGTGCTGCAGGCGCAGGGCAGCGTCCTGACCAACAAGTACGCCGAGGGCTACCCCGGACGTCGCTACTACGGTGGCTGCGAGTACGTCGACGTCGTCGAGGACATCGCGCGCAACCGGGCCAAGGACTTGTTCGGTGCCGACTTCGCCAACGTGCAGCCGCATTCGGGTGCACAGGCGAATGCCGCTGTGCTGCAGGCACTCATGGAGCCGGGGGAGACCATGCTCGGTCTGGATCTCGCCCACGGTGGCCACCTCACCCACGGTATGCGGCTGAACTTCTCGGGCAAGCTGTACGAGAACGCCTTCTATGGCGTGAGCAAGGAAGACTTCCGTGTGGACATGGACGAGGTGCGCAAGATCGCCCTCGACACCCGCCCCAAGGTGATCGTGGCCGGGTGGTCGGCCTACCCGCGCATCCTCGACTTCGCGGCGTTCCGCGAGATCGCCGACGAGGTCGGCGCGCACCTGTGGGTCGACATGGCACACTTCGCCGGCCTGGTCGCCGCGGGTCTGCACCCGTCGCCGGTGCCCCACGCCGACGTCGTCTCCTCGACCGTGCACAAGACCCTCGGCGGCCCCCGCTCGGGCATCATCCTGGCCAGGCAGGAGTGGGCCAAGAAGCTCAACTCGGCGGTGTTCCCCGGTCAGCAGGGTGGTCCGCTGATGCACGCGATCGCCGGTAAGGCCGTCGCCCTCAAGATCGCCGGGACCGAGGAGTTCGCCGAGCGTCAGCGCCGCACCCTCTCCGGTGCCGCACTGCTGGCCGAGCGGCTGACCGGTGCCGACGTCGCCAAGGCCGGTGTCTCGGTGCTCACCGGCGGTACCGACGTGCACCTGGTGCTCGTCGACCTGCGCAACAGTGCCCTCGACGGCCAGCAGGCCGAGGACCTGCTGCATCAGGTGGGCATCACCGTCAACCGCAACGCCGTGCCGTTCGACCCGCGTCCGCCGATGGTCACGTCGGGCCTGCGCATCGGCACCCCGGCGCTGGCCACCCGTGGATTCGGTGACGAGGAGTTCACCGAGGTCGCCGACATCATCGGCACCGCGCTCGCCACCGGCCAGGCCGCCGACGTCTCGGCGCTGCGTGCGCGCGTGTCCAAGCTGGCCCTGGACTTCCCGCTGTACGAGGGCCTGGAGTCGTGGGGTCTGATGAGCCGCGCCTGATCATCCCCGCCAAGCGCTGACCGCACCCCCGGTGTGCCGATGGGTACGCCGGGGGTGCGTCGTCCGACGTGCTCGTTCATGCCGTTGTATGGGCGATGTGACCCGATTGCCCTGGAGGGTTACGGATCCGTATCCTGGACGCGATGAACGCACTCACCGAAGACGACCTGATCATCGCGCTCGAGAAGGCGCTTCCGGAGATCGCCGAGGGCCACCAGGCGGCCGCGGTCGTGTGGAACCCGCACGACTACGTCCCGTGGAAGGACGGCCGCAACTTCGCCTTCCTCGGCGGCGACGACTGGGATCCGTCGCAGGCCACCCTGTCCGACGAGGCGCGCGCGGGATCGCTGGCGCTGCTGCTGACCAAGGACAACCTGCCGTCCTACCACCGCGTGCTGGCCAAGTACTTCCCCGCCTTCTCCGACTGGCGGCAGCTGGTCGGCGTGTGGACCGCCGAGGACAACCGTCACGCCGTGGTGCTGCGGGACTACCTCGTGGTGCGTCGGGCCATCGATCCGGTGGACTCGGAGGAACGCCGTCGCGACCACGTCACCAAGGGCTTCCGGCAGACCCCCGAGCTGGTCGACGAACTCGGCCCGCTCGACGTGTTGGCGCTGATGGCGGTGCACGAGTACCAGTGCGTGCATTTCACCAAGCGACTCGCCACCGTTGTCGGCGACGACGTGTACAGCGAGATCCTGCACAAGATCGCCGGTGACGACGCCCTGCAGGGCGTCACCTTCGGCAACTTCCTGGACGCGGCGCTGGTCGCCGACCAGGACGCCACGGTCATCGCGGTGGACCGGGCGCTGGCGCGGCTGGTCGACGAGCCGCTCGGATACGACATCGAGAACTTCGACGCCGAGCGTGCACTGATCGGCGGCTACGAGACCGACGAGACCCGTGCCGCGATCGCCGCGAGCCTCGCCGATGCGCTCAAGCTCGACTCCGTGCAGGGACTCGGTGACGACGCCGAAGCGGCGCGCACGCGCATCCTGACGCTCGCCGGTCGCTGACCCGAAGAACCACGTCTGCGGTCCCACACTTCTCACATCACAGGGCCCCGCTCGCACTCGCGAGCGGGGCCCTGTGACGGTGAACGGCCGCGAAATCCCAGGTGACGCACTCTGTGCGACAGTGACTTCCACGCTACGTCCGTTAACGCGAAATTCACGCCGACACACCCTGCCCACCGCGCCGTCATGCCGGTTCCCGCGTACGTTGACCAGTGACGGGTCGCGGGGAAGCGGCTCGTCCGGGAGGTTCGATTCGTGGTTTGCACCAGCAGCGCGAGGGGGCCGGCCCCGGTCCTCGTCGCTCTCGGCTGACGCCGAGAGAGCACCGACAAGAACCGACCGGTCGACCTGAACAGGTTTGTGCGGGCGCCGCACAGACGAGGAGCCCACGTGACCACTCGCACTTACGTCCTCGACACCTCCGTGCTCCTGTCCGATCCCTGGGCGGTCAAGCGCTTCGCCGAACACCATGTGGTCCTGCCGCTGGTCGTGATCAGCGAACTCGAGGGCAAACGTCACCACCACGAGCTCGGCTGGTTCGCCCGTGAGGCCTTGCGTCTGCTCGACGACCTGCGACTCGAGTACGGTCGCCTCGATCTCGCCCTCCCGATCGGCGACGACGGCGGCACCCTGCAGGTGGAGCTGAACCACACCGACCCGGCGGTGCTGCCGGCCGGTTTCCGGACGGACTCCAACGACTCGCGGATTCTGGCCTGTGCGCTGAATCTGCGGGCCGAGGGCCGCGAGGTCACCCTGGTCTCCAAGGACATTCCGCTGCGCGTGAAGGCCGGTGCGGTGGGCCTGGCCGCCGACGAGTACCACGCACAGGACGTGGTGGTCTCGGGCTGGTCGGGGATGACCGAACTCGACGTGGAGCAGCAGGCCATCGACACCCTGTTCACCGATGGTGTGGTCGACATCGACGCCGCCCGGGAGATGCCGTGCCATACCGGCGTCCGGCTGCTGGGCCATGGGTCGTCGTCGGCGCTGGGCCGGGTGAACGAGGCCAAGCAGGTGCAGCTGGTCCGTGGTGACCGTGAGGCATTCGGACTACACGGCCGCTCGGCCGAGCAGCGCGTGGCCCTCGACCTGCTCCTCGACGAGAGCGTGGGCATCGTCTCGCTCGGCGGCAAGGCCGGCACCGGAAAGTCGGCGCTGGCGTTGTGCGCCGGCCTGGAGGCCGTACTGGAGCGCCGAACCCAGCGCAAGGTGGTGGTGTTCCGTCCGCTGTATGCCGTCGGTGGTCAGCAGCTGGGCTATCTGCCCGGTGGTGAGGCCGAGAAGATGGGACCGTGGGCACAGGCCGTGTTCGACACCCTCGAGGGTCTGGCGTCCCCGGAGGTGATCGAGGAGGTGCTCAGCCGCGGGATGCTGGAGGTCCTCCCGCTGACCCACATCCGCGGGCGGTCGCTGCACGATTCCTTCGTGATCGTCGACGAGGCGCAGTCGCTGGAACGCAATGTGCTGCTGACGGTTCTCTCGCGTCTGGGAACGGGATCGCGGGTGGTGCTCACCCACGACGTGGCACAGCGCGACAACCTGCGGGTGGGTCGCCATGACGGTGTCGCCGCGGTGATCGAGAAGCTGAAGGGGCATCCGTTGTTCGCGCACATCACGTTGACCCGCAGTGAGCGGTCGCCGATCGCGGCGTTGGTGACGGACATGTTGGAGGAATTCGGGCCGGGCGCACCGGGAGCGTAGCGAGCGGGCGCGGTGTGGCTGCACCGGGAGCGTAGCGAGCGGGCGCGGTGTGGCTGCACCGGGAGCGTGGCGAGCGGGCTGGTTCTGCTGGGCCCCGGGGTCGGTTCGACCCCGGGGCCTTGCTCTGTCCGGAACAGGTCCTTGAACTTGAAACCGGGTTCAAGTACGTTCGATTCATGGAGATCGAGAACACAGTTGCCGTCGTCACCGGAGCGGGTGGCGGGATCGGCGGCGCCATCGCCCGGGCCCTGGCCGTACGCGGCGCCCGCGTCGTCGTCACCGACCTCGACGAGGCGTCGGTCGCCGCGACGGCCGCCGATATCGAGAAGGCCGGGGGTGCCGCTCGCGCGCTGGCCGGGGATGCCGCGTCGCAGGAACACATCGAAGCTGCGATCGCTGCTGCAGCAGAGGCTTTCGGGCCGGTTGATCTCTACGTGGCGAATGCGGGGATCGGCGGTCGCGGTGGGATCGACGCCACCGACGCCGACTGGGAGCGGGCGATCGACATCAACCTGATGGGCCACGTCCGTGCCGCCCGTCTCCTCGTGCCGGATTGGCTGGAACGGGGCAGTGGCTACTTCTTGAGCACCGCGTCGGCAGCGGGGCTGCTGACCCAGCTCGGATCGGCCACCTACTCGGTCACCAAACATGCCGCGGTGGGATTCGCCGAGTGGCTCTCGGCCAGCTACGGCGACCGCGGCGTCCGGGTCAGCTGCCTGTGCCCGATGGGCGTCGACACCAAACTGCTGCGCCCGGAGGCCATGCCGGACGACCCGAACGGTGACCTGATGCAGCGTGCGGTGGAGACCGCCGGGGCCGTGCTCACCGTCGAAGAGGTCGCCGAGGTCGTCCTCGCGGCGATCGGCGACGAGCGATTCCTCATCCTGCCGCACCCGGAGGTCCTCGAGATGTACCGGCGTAAGGGTGCCGACTACGACCGCTGGCTGCGCGGCATGCGCCGATTCCAGGCCTCGCTGCTCTCCTGAGCGGCGCCGTGTCTTGCACGGCCACAAAGACTTTCAACCGGAGAGATCAAGGAGTGATCATGACGTTGTTCGACCCGTCGCCGCGTGCCGAGGAGTACCGGCAGAAACTGCTGGACTTCATGGACGCCTACGTCTACCCCAACGAGGGCGTCTACGAGGAGCAGTTGCGCGCGCTGGACAACCCCCACGGGATGCCCGCGATCCTCACCGAGCTCAAGGGCCGGGCCAAGGAGGCCGGTCTGTGGAACCTCTTCCATCCGCACGCCGAATGGGCGCCGGGCCTGACCAACCTGGAGTACGCGCCGCTGGCCGAGATCATGGGGCGCGTGCACTGGGCGTCGGAGGTGTTCAACTGCAACGCCCCCGACACCGGCAACATGGAGGTCCTCACGCTGTTCGGGACCGATGAGCACAAGCAGAAGTACCTGCGCCCGTTGCTCGACGGTGAGATCGCCTCGGCGTTCGCGATGACCGAACCCGACGTCGCGAGCTCGGACGCCACCAACATCGAGCTGGCCATGGTCCGCGATGGTGACGAGTATGTGCTCAACGGACGGAAGTGGTTCGCGTCGAATGCTGTTCGACCTGACTGCAAGGTCCTGATCGTGATGGGCAAGACCGACCCGACCGGTCCGCCGCATCGCCAGCAGTCGATGATGGTGGTGCCGACCGACGCCCCCGGCCTGACCATCCTGCGCAACCTGCCGGTGTTCGGCTACACCGACCGGGAAAGCCACGGCGAACTCGTCTTCGAGAACGTGCGGGTGCCCGCGAAAGATGTGCTGAAGGGTGAGGGTGAGGGATTCGCCATCGCCCAGGCCCGCCTCGGCCCGGGTCGTATCCACCACTGCATGCGCACCATCGGCATGGCCGAGCGTGCTCTGGAACTGATGTGCGCGCGGGCCACCCACCGCACCACCTTCGGTGAGCCGCTGGCCAACCGCGCCAATATCCAGGACTGGATCGCCGAGTCGCGCATCGACATCGAGATGGTGCGACTGCTCACGCTGAAGGCCGCGCACATGATGGACACCGTTGGCAACAAGGCGGCGGCCACCGAGATCGCCGCGATCAAGGTCGCCGCCCCGAACATCGCGCTGAAGATCATCGACCGCGCCATCCAGGTGCACGGCGGTGGGGGCGTCACCGACGACTTCCCGCTCGCCGCGGCGTACGCCGGCATCCGCACCCTGCGGCTGGCCGACGGTCCCGACGAGGTGCACAAGCGGGCCATCGCCCGGCGTGAGCTGCGCCGGTATCGTGACACCCCCGCACCGGAAACCGTGCCGGGTGTCTCCGATGCCGCACTGAGCGCCCGGTTCTGACGGGCACCGGAACAGAAAGGACGAACGGCAACACCATGACGACGAGTGGACTGGCGGTGATCCCCGAGGTGGATTCCGGTGCACTGCAGCAATGGTTGCGTGACATCGGCGTCGACGCCGACGGCGAGATCACCTGCAAGCGGGTGGGAATCGGTCAATCGAACCTCACCTACCTGGTCTCCGACGACGCCGGTGGCCGCTGGGTTCTGCGTCGGCCACCGGTGGGACACCTGCTGGCGTCGGCGCACGACGTGGTGCGCGAGGCGCGGATCCTCTCCGCCCTCGGCCCCACCGATGTGCCGGTCCCGCAGGTGCTCGGCGTGTGCACCGAGGAGTCGGTGAGCCCGGTCCCGCTCGTCGTCATGGAGTTCGTCGACGCCGTGGTGCTCGACAACCTGCCGGCCGGGGAGGCGCTGGACCCCGCCATCCGCGCGCGGGTCGGCGAGTCGATGATCGACACCCTCGCGCGTATCCACGCCGTCGACATCGAGGCCGTCGGACTCGACGACCTGGCGAGCCACAAGCCCTACGCCGCGCGTCAGCTGAAACGGTGGAGTGCGCAGTGGGAGAAGTCCAAGACCCGTGAGATCCCGGCCCTGGACGCGCTGACGCAGCGGCTCATCCGTGGTGCGCCCGAACAGCACGAGACGCGACTCGTCCACGGAGACTTCCACATCCGCAACGTGATGATCGACCCGGCCACCGGCGAGGTCCGCGCGGCGCTCGACTGGGAACTGTCGACCCTGGGCGATCCACTCGCCGACATCGGCAGCACCCTGGCGTACTGGCCGGGGCCCGGCGAACCGTCGCTGACCGGCGCGCCGGTGGAACTGCTGGAGGGATTTCCCGACCGGGCGCAGCTGGCCGAGAGCTATGTCGAGCGCACCGGTCGCGACCCGCGCGCCCTCGAGTTCTGGCACGCGCTGGGGCTGTGGAAGGTGGCGATCATCGCCGAGGGCGTGCTGCGCAGAGCGGTGGACAACCCCGCCAACCGGGCGTCGGCGGGCGTTCCGACCGGTGAGGTGATCGACGTCCTGGTGGCGAAGGCGACCGCAGTGGCCGACGCCGCGGGACTCTAGGCGCGCTCATGGGGTACTCGGTGTGCGTGGCGGCGTCGGTGGGTGTCAGGATGTCACGATGACCGCAGAATCGAGGGGGTCCGACCTGGTCGGTGCCGATCTGCCGCGAATCGCCGTCGCGGGCACGGAGAAGGCACCGCCGGCCACCGCACGCGGGGAACGGACCCGCGCGGCGCTCATCGCCGCCGCCCGGCAGATCTTCGAGCGCGACGGGTTCTCCGATGCCCGGCTCACCGACATCACCGTGGCCGCCAGCTGCTCGACGGGTACCTTCTACACCTACTTCGACTCGAAGGAGGAGATCCTCGACGCGGTCCTGGCGGAGGCGCACGAGGACATGCTGCATCCCGGGTTTCCGCATGTGGAGTCCGGATCGGAGGATGATCCGATCGCCGTCCTCGAGGCCGCCAACCGGGCCTATTTCGAGGCGTACAAACGCAATGCGAAGCTGCGTCTCGTGCTCGAGCAGGTGACCGCGAACATGCCGGAGTTCCGGGAGAAGCGGCGCCAGCGCGGCCTGGTGTTCGCACGTCGCAACGCACGCCACATCGAGAAGCTGCAGGAGACGGGACTCGCCGACCCGGACCTCGACGCGATGGGTGCGGCCCAAGCACTCTCGGGGATGGTGTCGCGAATGGCCTACCAGGCCTTCGCGATCGGTGTCGACGAGGTGTCCATGGATGATCTCACCTTCACCGCAACCCGGTTGTGGGCCAACGCGATCGGGTTGCGGCCGCCGAAGTCCTGAGCGGCGTGGACGGTGATGTGCGGACGGGCGTCAGTCGGTCCGCACGCCCAGCAGTGTGGCAAGTTGCCGCGCAAGCGGATTCAGGTTCAGTCGGTCGGGATCCTTCTTCGGTGTGGTGTCCCACGGCTGTGTCGCGGACGGATCGGCATACCGGGTCCGGTCGGCGCTGCGCACACCCGTCGGATTGCCGAACGGAACGGCACACCGGGCGTCGGTGTTGAACGGGAAGTCGTCGTACCGGATGTCGAAATCCGGTGTGGTGCGCTTCATCTCGTCGATGATCCGCTGCGTGCTCTCATAGCCGCGGGTACAGGCCGGCGGGTTGTTGGTCTCGAGCACCACCCCGAAGTGGATCTGCCCGTCACCGGGCGCGGGGGAGTGTGCACCCGCCGACAGCTGTGACAGCAATGCGAAGGTCATCGACGTGGTGTAGGTGGCCGGCTCGATGGTGCGTGCCACATCGGCGAGCTGACCGACGACGGTGGCGAGGTCACCGCCGTTGCGCTGCACCAGTTCCGAGATCTGCGTGGCCGACGCGGAACCGGTGGTCAGCAGTCGGCGGACGTCCGGGTCGGCGGTGGCGAGCGTCGCCGACACCAGGTCGAGTCCGCGCGACCACGACAGGATCGCATCGGACTGGTCGGCCTGGGTGGCCAGGACGGTGTCGGCGTTCCGAAGCAGGCCGATGGTGGCCGGGATGTTGTCGGCGCCGGCCGCGGCGAGCTTCGACAGCGAGTCGATCAGCCGGGGGAGATTCTCGTTCTGACCACCGAAACCCTTGCCCAGCTCGGTGATCACGGTGTGCAGGTCGTCCAGCGGGATCGACTCGGAGAGATCGATCGCCGACGCCACGACGTCCTCGACCTTCGGTGGGATCGACGCCCGGGTGATCACCGAGCCGTCGGCGAGGTACCGGCCGTCGATCTTCGACGGCTGCAGGTCGATGTACTGCTCGCCGATCGCCGAACGCGCGGCGACCACGGCGACCGACGACTCGGGGATGTCGGGGGCGCTCGAGTCCAACTGCAGGTCGACGTCCACGCCCTCGGCGGAGAGTCGGAGTTCGCCGACCCGGCCGACCGGTATGCCGAGATAGGTCACCTCGGCGTTGGTGAAGATCCCGCCGGAATCGGGCAGTTGTGCGGTGACGGTGTAGACCCCGATCCCGACCACGCGATTGACGTGCACGTAGCGGATTCCGGCGAAGACGCTGACCGCCAGTCCGATCACGAGGATCGCGGCGATCTGCAGTCGTGCGAGACGACTGAGCGGTGGCATGTGAGGAGGACCCGACCCTTCCGCCCCGGCCGGGGCGGAGTCAGGTTACCCACGGGTCAGTTGGACGCGCCAGAGGATCGTGACAACGTCCGTGGGTACGTTCGGCTGTGGGGGCCGTCACATGCCACCGCCGGATGATCCGGAGATCAGCCCGCCGGTGCGGTGAGCTCGGACCGGTCGATGGCGCGTTTGAGGATCTTGCCGGTCGCGCCCTTCGGAAGCCCGTCGACGAACTGGATGATGCGCGGCACCTTGTAGGCCGAGAGACGCTCTTTGGTCCACGCGCGCAATGCATCCGGATCGATCTCGGCCCCCGGACGCGGTGTGATGACCGCGGCGATCTCCTCACCGTAGTGGTCATCGGCGACGCCGATCACCGCCACCTCGACGATGTCGGGATGGGTGTAGAGGACCTCCTCGACCTCGCGCGGGTACACGTTGTAGCCGCCGCGGATGATCATGTCCTTGGTGCGATCCACGATGCACACGTCACCGTCGGCGTCCATCGTGCCGAGATCGCCGGTGCGGAACCAGCCGTCGACCAGCTCGGCCGCGGTGGCGTCGGGTCGGTTCCAGTACCCCTTCATCACCGTCGGTCCCTTGATGAAGATCTCGCCGATCTCGCCGACGGACACCGTATGGCCGTCGGGATCGCGGACCTCGACGGTGAACCCGGGCAGTGCCGGACCCACGGTTCCCACCTTTGGTGGACCGTCCAGATTGCGGAAGGTGGTGGTGCCCGCCGTCTCGGTGAGTCCGTAGCCCTCGAGGATGGAGCAACCGAATCGTTCGGAGAACTCCCGGATCACCTCCCCGGGCAACGACGCGCCGCCGGAGCAGGCCAGTCGCAGATCGGCGAAGTCATCAGGGGTGTATCCCTCGGTCACCTGCAACATCGCATTCCACATGGTGGGGACACCGCACGCGATGGTGATGTGTTCGTCGCGCAGGCAATCCATGAAGGCGGTCGGGGTGAACGGACTCAGCAGCGAGAGGGTGCCGCCGCCGGACAGCGCGTTGTGCATGACGACGACCTGCCCGAAGCAGTGGAACAGGGGCAGTGCGGTGGCCCACCGCTCGTGCTCGCCGACCTGCAGTGCGGTCCGAAACGCGGCCGGGGCGGCATCGATGTTCGCGACGGTGAGCTGGGCGCCCTTCGGCCGGCCGGTGGTGCCGGAGGTGTAGAGGATGACCGCGGTGTCGTCGGCCTCGCGGTCGACGGGTGTGGTGGCCGCGGCGCCGTCGTCGGGTTCGTTCTCGAACTCGGTGAGTTCGAGCACCGGGAGTCCGCGTTCGGTGGCAGCCGAACGCGCGGCGCCGGCGCACTGGTGCCAGGCCAGCACCAGTGATGTACCGGAATCGTCGATGACATAGCCGATCTCCGCGGACGTCGACATCACGTTCAGGGTGATCACCGTTGCGCCGACGGACTGCAGGCCGTAGTAGGCGATGGCGAACTCCGGGATCGACGGGGCGATCAGCAGGACCCGATCGTCGCGGGAAACCCCGGTGTCGGCGAGTCTGGTTGCCGCACGGGCGATGCGGTCACGTAGTTCGGTATACGACAGGACGCGGTCGCCGGCACGGACCGCGGGTCGATCGGGATGGATGTCGGCGCACTGCCGCAGGGCGGTGACGATGCTGGCCATGGGGTCCGTTTCTCCTTCGGAGGGGTTCAGTGATCGGGGCCGGTGGGGCGGCGGGATCACTCGAAATAGCGGCGGGGGACGTCGACGAGCATCGTGGTGATCTGCTCCTCGGTGACGCCACGTTCGCGCAGGGCCGGCAGGACGTCCTCGCTGATGTGGCGAAAGTTCCACTTGGGCACGGCGACCCGCTTCGCGTCGGGATCGAACCAGTCGATGAAGCACGATGCATCGTGGGCCAGCGCCATCCGGTCGGCGTAGCCACGACCGACCAGCTCGACGACGGTGTTGATCCGGTCCTCGAAGGGAAGGAGGACGTCGAGACCGAAGCGGTCCATGCCCAGGATCGACCCGGCGTCGGCGACCTGCATGAGGTAGTCGAGGTCGGTGCTGTCACCGGAGTGGCCGATCACCACCTTGGTGAGGTCGGCGCCCTCCTCGGCCAGGATCTTCTGGGCCACGAGACCGGACTGGGTGTGCGGGTTGGTGTGGACGGTGATCGGCGCGCCGGTCTGCGCGGAGGTGATGCCGACGGCGCGCATCACCCGCTCGACACCGGGGGTGAGTCCCGGCTCCTCGATCGCGCACTTGAGGAAGGCCGCCTTGACGCCGGTGTCGGCGATGCCCTCGGTGAGGTCCTTGGTGAAGTACTCGACCAGCGGTTCGGGCACGTCGAACAGCAGGCCCGGGCCGGTGTAGTGGAACTGGAACGGGATGTCGTTGTAGGTGTAGAGCCCGGTCGCGACCACGATGTTCAGGTCGGTCTGCGCGGCGATCCTCTGGATGCGGGGGATATAGCGCCCGAGGCCGAGCACAGTGGGGTCGAAGATCGTGTCGATTCCCAGGCCCTTGAGCTCGTTCAGGTCGCGCACCGCGTCGGCGATCTTCTGCTCCTCGTCCCACTCGGCGTAGTTCTGGCGGAACTCCTCGCCGAGGACGAAGACGTGCTCGTGGACGAGGGTGGGGCCGAGATCGGTGGAGTCGATCGGGCCGGTGACGGCGTTGACGACGGACATGCGCATCCCTTCGAAGTGGAGGTGACCCACATCCGGCACGGAATGTGGGATGAATCACTCTGGCGACCGACACTACTTGAGCCTGATGTCAGATTCAAGAGTCCTCGGTAACCGGATCCATGTCGCACCGTGACCGTTGCGAGACTCAACACCTCTTGCCTTTTGTCACACTGGTGTGGTGCAGAAGTTGCTGATGAGGTTTTTGGGACTAATGGGACTGATGCTGGCCGCCGTGCTCGCAGCCATCGCGGGCGGGAGCGGTGTGGCACTCGCGGCGCCGCAGGCCACCCCGGGCACCACGACCCCCAGTACATCCACACCGGGCACATCAACACCGGGGGTACTCGGGGGGATCTCCATTCCCGAAACCGGGATCCCCGAGCTCGACACGATCCTGAACAAGCTCTCCGGGGCCGGTTCATCGGAGCTCGGACCCCAGGCCGGCGAGAGCAGTCAGATGATCGTGGTCACCGCGCCGAAGGCAAGCGACCAGACCGCGACGCTGACCGCCTTCCAGAAGGAGGACAACGGGACCTGGCGGCCGGTGTTCGGCCCCACCAAGGCATTCGTCGGCGAACTCGGTATGGGCCAGCCGCAGGACAACGTCTACCGGACCCCCGAGGGCACCTTCGCGCTCGACCAGGCGTTCGGTCGGCTGGCCAACCCCGGCACCAAGATGCCCTACTTCAAGACCGATACCCAGGACTGGTGGGATTCCAACACGAGCTCACCCACCTACAACACGCACGTGCGTCAGGTGCAGAGCCCGGGCGCCGACAGCGAGAACCTGTACAACTCCGGCGCCGCCTACGACTACGCGGTGAACATCGCACACAACCCGCAGCGCGTTCCCGGCAAGGCATCGGCGATCTTCCTGCACGCCAGCACCGGCGAGCCCACCATGGGTTGCGTCTCCATCGACAAGGACATCCTGCGCCAGATCCTGGTCTGGCTCGACCCGGCCAAGAATCCGCGGATCACCATCGGAGTCAACCAGCCCGCGCCCACCGGTCAGGCCCGTGCGACCACTCCCGAGGGCGGCGCCACGCCGCCTGCGACGACCACCCCGACCACCCCGGGGTCCACCTCGCCGGGCACGACCACACCCTCGACCGGTATCGGCAACTCGGATGCCCTGACCCAGTTGCTCAATCAGCTCGTGGGAGTGCTCCCGGCACTGCTCGGTGTCGGTGGCTGACAACCGACCACCGGTGAAGTACGCAGCGCCGTCGGTCCGATGACCGGCGGCGCTGTGCTGTCTCCCCTGAGAATCGGGATGGGTCATACCCTGGCGACCCCCTCGGTGCCGGGTGAATGCTCTGTGGGTTGCCGACAGCTCGTGCGACGACACGGGGCGCGAAACCCGTCGGGCCCCGGAAAGGAGTGAGCCATGCCGTATTTCGACGGTGCGCAGGGCCGGGTGTTCTATCGCCAGTGGCCGGCCGACACCACACCGACCGCAGCGTTGATCTTCCTGCACGGATTCGGCGAACACTCGGGTCTCTACCACCGGTACGCCGCCGAACTCGCCACTCGGGGCATCGAACTGTGGGCACTCGACCAGCCGGGCCACGGCCTGTCCGAGGGCGCACGCGGGAACGTCGGCTCGTACGACGCTGTCGTCCACAACGCGCGTCTGCTGACCGATCTCGCCGCCGCCCACCGCCCCGACGTCCCCCTGGCGATCGGCGGCCACTCACTGGGCAGCCTCGGCGCGGTGTTCGCGGCACTCGACCGGCCGGACCGGTACACGAGTGTCGTCATCTCGGGTGCGCCATTGTCCCCGCTGCCGTGGCTGCAGACCGCGGTCGAGGCCGACGATCCGTTCGAACTCGATCTCGACGTCCTGTCCGCGGACCCGTTCTACCGCGATGAATTGACCAACGATCCGCTGGCGTTCACCGCCGCCGACATCGGTGCCGAACTGAGCCGACTGTTCACGCCCGCATGGGAACGGCTCGACCGTGACCTTCCCGCGCTGGCGATCCCGCTGCTCGCCGTTCACGGCAGCAACGACGCCGTGGCACCGATCGACGGTGTCACCGCGTGGCGGGACCGCCTACCGGCGCTGCGGCTGGAAGTCGTCGACGGAGGCGCCCATGATGTGCTCAACGAGGTCGCCCACGCCCACGTCGCCGAGGTGATCGGCCGGCACATCGCCCACAGCGTGCCCACGGCGGTGTCCTCGTGACGACCGCGGACCCGGCCGTCCTCGACCTGACGGAGGGCGAGCGCCGCGCCCTTGCCGACCTCGCCGCCTTTCCGCTGCTCGGCGCGATCACCGGTCGTCGATCCCGTCGCTTCCCGGTCGGTGGCCACATCCCCGCCGGGGAACTCGCCTTCACCAGCAGCAAGCCGGTCCAACCGCTCAGCGAGGTCGAGCGTGCCCTGGTCCTGTCGGTCGTCACCGGCGTCACCGGATGGCATTTCGGCATCAGCCACCATCCCGGATATGCACCGGCGCTGCCGAACTACCCGGGTTCTGCCGCGGGACGCACGTTTCCGTCCGCCGCCGGGTTCCACACCACGGAGTTCTTCTTCACCGATGACTCGGGCACCTACTTCCTGTCCAGTCGCGACGACGCCCCCGCTTCCCGTGGACGCGGCGGGGACATCGGGGACGGGGGTAGCGGGGACGGGGGTAGCGGGGACGGGGGCATCGAGGACTGGCTCGCCGAGACGGTCGGCCGCTATCACAAGATCTCGGATGAGCGAATACACCTCCCGCGTGAGGAACCGTATCTGGAAGGCCACAACACCTGGATCGCCAATCATCCCGGCTCGCTGTTGGTGATCCCGGTCGCCGACCTCGCCCAGCATTTCATCGCGAACGTGGCGTTCTTCCTGCAGAACGGATACGGGCTCTACGACGACATCCACGATCGCGAGATCCCCGGTGCCACGGACGCTTCGCTGCGTCATGCGGGAGATCCGTTCCCACTGTCGTTCGTCGAGCAGTACACGCTCGCCGAGGCGAGTGCGGAGCTGGTCACCGCCGCCTACAACGGCCATCTCGTCCTGGGTGCACTCGGTCTGGGCGGATGGACCTTCGACGGGATCGACCGATTGTCGGTCCTCGGTGCCTCCGGTGACCCGGCGGTACCCGGCCTGGGCTTCGATGTACAGACCGACGACAGGTGGTCGCTGCCCAATCCCACTGGGCTTCCCGGCGTCTTCGAGACGCTGTCACGCCCGCACGTCGCCGATGCCGGCGAGGCGGTGGCGCGCTTCACGGAACGGAAGTTCGGCCCCGGCGGGCCCTTTCACCCCGACACCGACGGACCGTGGCGGGACACCCCGCGGGTGCGGGCATCCGCGGCGACCTATGACGAGCGGTTCACCGAGCTGTTGACCGGCCAGATCGCCTACGTGGACGACGTGTTCGGCAAGATACCGGGAACCGTACCGACCGTGCACATCCTGAATTACCTTCAGGCGCAACACATCGACACCGACTTCTATGACCATCACTTCGATCCGGGTGCCTACCTGCCCACGCATCGTGACCACCGGGACGTGTGGCACTCCTGAGGATCCCGCTGGTCCCACGGCGCCCCTTCGTGTCTCCCATATCGATAGAACTCGCGAGAACCAAAGGGGGGTAGGGGATATGGCGATGGGAAATACTCCTAGGCGTCAATGCACGATCGGTGCTCGCGTGGAAGGTGAAGTGTCATGTCGATTGGGGTACAGCCTGATTCGTCTGGGAGTGAGGTGAGTCGCGCAGAGGGTGTCGGAGTCCGGGAACGTGGTGGGCAGACGGTGAGTCTGGGCGGCCGGCGGCTCACCGCGGCCGAGGACACCGGACTGGCGCGAGGTGCGCTCGGCCACTGGGGAGTGTTCGCACAGGGACTGGCCGCGGCCGCACCCAGCGTCGCGATCGCCTCGGTGCCGTTCTCGCTGTACACCGCATCGGGCAAGGGCGCGGCCTGGGCGGCGATCGTGGGCCTGGTGATCGCGGTCCTCATCGCCGCCACCATCGGCTTCCAGGCCCGGCGCACGGTGACGTCGGGGTCGCTGGGAACCTACACCGGAAACGGTCTCGGGCCGGGATTCGCCTTTGCCGCCGGATTCAGTCTGCTGTTGGGCTACATCGGATTCGCCACCACCGGCACGCTCGGTGGCGTCTTGTACGTCGACGCCTTCCTCGAGGAGATCGGGCTGGGGTCGCAGGCATCGTGGTTCCGGTTGCTTCTGGTCGCCGTCGTCGTCGGTATCGGGGTGTACCTGCCGTTGCGCGGTGCCTCGCTGGCCGCCAAGTACGAGCTGATCTTCGAGGTCGTCGCCGTCGCGGCGATATTCGTGATCATCGTGGCGTCGTATGTCAGCTACGGCTGGCAGATCGACACCGCCCAGTGGAATCCGAGCAACCTCGGGCACAGTTCGACCTTCGTCGCGGCGGTGACCGCGGTCGGCGCATACGCCGGCTTCGAGAGCGTCGCATCGTTGGGGGCGGAGGCACGTGATGCCCACCGCACCATCGCACGGTCGCTGCTGCGGGTCGTGATCATCCTCGGGGTGCTCTACATCCTGGCGACCTACCCGCAGGTGCTGCACTTCAGCGGGATCGACGGCGACAAGGCGGTGCTGCCGCAGCTCGCGGATGCCTCGCACGTGTCGTGGATCAACCCGGTGGTCAGTGCCGCGGTCTCGGTGGCGTTCATCGTCTTCGTCACCGCGGTCACCACGTCGGCGGCGCGATCGCTGTTCACGCTCGCCCACGAGGGCGCCCTCCCGCAGGTCTTCGCCAAGGTCCATCCGCGGTACAAGACGCCGTGGGTGGGTGTTGTGTTCGTCGGCGCGTTGGCCCTGGCCTTCGCCGTCGTGGCCACCTTCTCATCGGCGGGCCGGCTCGTGTTCGACGTGTACGGCGGCTACGTCGCGACCTGGGGATTCCTCGTGAGCTACCTGCTGGTGGTGATCGCCACCCCGATCTGGCTGTACCGGATCAAGGCCTTGACCCCGGCGCGTGCGATCGTGTCCGGCCTGGCGATCGCGGCCCTCGGGTATGTGATCGTCAGCAACGTCTACCCGGTGCCGGAGTTCCCGTTCAGCATCCTGCCGTTCGTCTTCCTCGGCATCCTCGCCCTCGGACTCGCATGGTATGGCTACCTCCGCGTCGCCCGCCCCGAGATCGCCGCCCGGGTCGGCAGCATCCAGACGCTGTCCACCGAGGAACAGGAACGGCTGGCCGATCTGGGCATCCTCGAGGTACTCGACGAGGAGGCGCCCGGCCACAGCGCCGTCGACCGGTAGATCGGGCCGTCGAAGCCTCTGTCGAGCGTGGGGCGCAGGCGCCGCCGTCGAGGTGGTCGGGTCGGTGAGTTCGGCTGCGGAGGTTTCGACTCGATGTGTCGCTGCGCTCCGTGTCGGATCAACCACCTTGTGGCACTTGGTGGTCGGGCTTCTGGCTGTTGCTGGGATCGGAATTCGGATCGCCTATTGTGTGGGAGATGTTGTGGCACTTGGTTGTTGAGCCGGAACCGAGCCCCTGGGCGAGGACCCGTGTCGAAACCCGGTGAGATGTGTTTGTCCGCAACGGCATCCGACATCCGATGACCAGGCTCAGTCGGTCACCCGTTTGAGTTCGAAACACGCCGCGCGGCGACCATCGAAGTCGTCGCGCGGCGCGGTCATCTGATCCACCTGTGCCCGGGCCTGATCGGCGACCGGCGTCG
Organism: Gordonia sp. NPDC003376; assembly: GCF_053589235.1. Classification (NCBI taxonomy): domain Bacteria; kingdom Bacillati; phylum Actinomycetota; class Actinomycetes; order Mycobacteriales; family Gordoniaceae; genus Gordonia; species Gordonia sp. NPDC003376. The sequence continues at coordinate 169,812 of NZ_JBSFRM010000007.1, forward strand.
TCGGGTCGAGCACCTCCAGATACACCCGGTGCGCCGACAACGCATCGATCGCGATCGGTACCTGTGCGCCGACGTCCACCGCGTGTGTGGGGTGCGGGCCGTTCTCGAACAGCCAACGTGGACGAGTGTCGGCGGGTAGTGCGTCGTATGCGTCGAGCACCGCCGCGGAGAACTCCATGTGATCCCGCTGGTTCGGGGCGCCCGGCGCCCACTCGGGGCCGCCGTAGAGGGACAGGACCACCTGGGGTGCGACGCGTCGGAGGGCGGCGGTGATCTGATCCCGGAGTTCGGGCGTGTTGCGGATCTCACTGTCGGGAAAGCCCCAGAACCCCACCTCGTCGACCCCGACGATCCGGGCAGACTCCCGCTGCTCGTCCTCCCGCAGGGGTCCGGCCTGTGCGGGGGCCATGCCCGCGATACCCGCCTCACCGCTCGACGCCAAAGCGTAGACGACCCGCCGGCCCTCGCCGGTCCAGCGGGCGACCGCCGCGGCCATCCCGTACTCGAGGTCATCGGGGTGGGCGACGAGCGCCAGTGCGGTCTGCCAGTCGGTGGGGAAGTCGGCGAGCCCGGTCACGGCGTCACGCCCGATCCGTACGGTGCCGCAGAACCGTCACCGCGAAGTCCGCCCCGGGGTGCCATGCGCGCAGATCCCATGTGGCGAAACGATGTTCGACGCACAGGTCGGTCTCGGACACGGCGGCGTCGAAGGCTTCCAGGGTGAGGTCGCGGTTGGTGTGGAAGCCGACCACCAGCACGCCGTCTTCCGTCAGATGTGCCGACAGTCGGCGCAATACCTGTGCTTCGGTGCCCGGTGCGAGGAACACCATCACATTTCCCGCGCACACGATCGCATCGAACGGATCGGTCTCGCCGTCGTCGGTGAGGCCGAGTTCGGAGAGATCAGCGACCAGCCAGCGAGGACCGGGGTGATCGGCCTGCGCGGCGGCGATCAGTGCCGGGTCGACGTCCACACCGACCACGGTGTGTCCGGCTTCGGCAAGAACGGCGCCGATCCGGCCCGGCCCGCACCCGGCGTCGAGAATTCGGGCGCCACGCGGCACCATCGCGTCGATCAGGCGGGCCTCGCCGCCGAGGTCGGCACCCTGACGGGCCATCGTGCGGAACCGTTCGATGTACCACGCGCTGTGGCCGGGTTTGGTGTCGGTGAACCAGCGGGGCGGAGTCGTGGCCATGGATGTGACGTTACCCGCAGGCGATCATCGCCGAGGTGACATGCCCCGGCGATGGTGGTCTGTGCCGGTGTCAGGGTGCGGTGACCGGTAGCGGCGCCGACGACGGCAGGCCGGTGAAGTTCTTGCGGTATCGGGAAGCCGGATGACGCGTATCCACCTGCGGGCTTGTCGTCTCGAACAGTCTCTCGCGCAAGGACGCAGACGGGGCGGGCTGACGTACCCGGCCTCGGTCACGCAGCACCGGGATGACGTGATCGGCGATGTCCCGGTAGCTCTCGTGGGCGACGGCCGCCGAGAGGTTGAAGCCGTCCACGCCGGTCTCCCCCGCCAGCTTCTCGAGCCAGTCGGCCACCGTGGTCCCCGACCCGACGACGGCGTCGGCATAGGAGACGCCGCGGGCGGGGGCGAGGAGGCGGCGCAGCGTCCATGCGCTCCCGGGCGGGGCGTCCGTGGTGAGGGAAGCGAGAATTGAACGGTTGCTGTCGGTTTCGATGTAGGAGAGTGGAGCATCGATGTCGTACTGGGACCAGTCGATACCGGTGATCGCCGAGAAGTGGGTCAGTGCACCCTCGATGCTGTGGGCATTCTGATACTTGCGTAGCTTGGCCTCGGCCGCCGCGTCGGTCTCGTCGGTGATCACCAGCGCCGAAGCCACGAACTTGATGTCGTCGGGTCGACGCCCCTGCTCGCTCGCCAGAGTGCGTATCCGGTCGATGTTTCGGCGCAGAACATCTGGCTCGTGTCCCGCGACGAACACGACCTCGGCGTGACGAGCGGCGAAGAGACTTCCACGCGGCGACGTCCCGGCCTGATACAGAACCGGGGTGCGTTGCCGGGAGGGCTCGCTCAGGGCTGCGCCGGGGACCGAGAAGTGGCGGCCATGGTGTCCGATCGCGTGGACCCTGGACGGGTCCGCGTACACCCCGGTCTCACGGTTGCGGAGCACTGCTCCGTCATCCCAGGATCCTTCCCACAGTTTGTACACCACCGAGAGGAACTCCTCGGCGCGTTCGTAACGTTCGTCGTGGGGGATCTGTCGGTCCAGGCCTAGGTTCCGTGCCGCGCTCTCGAGTTGCGAGGTCACGATGTTCCAACCGATGCGCCCGCCGGTCAGATGGTCGAGGGTGGTGAACTTGCGGGCAAGTAGATACGGATGCTCATAGGTGGCCGAGACGGTGACGGCGAAGCCGAGATGCTCGGTCGCCGCAGCCATCGCGGATACGGCGAGCAGCGGATCGTCGAGCGGTGTCTGCGTTGCGGTGCGCAGAGCTGGGTCGGCACTGGCCGAATAGGTGTCGAGCTGCCCGAGCGCGTCGGCGAGGAACAGCGCATCGAAGCCGGCCTGTTCGAGTTCGGTGGCGAGATCCGTCCAGAACCTCAGCGTGGTGTAGTCGGGCTTGTCCGGGTCGGCCAGGCGCCAGAGCCCGAACGCGATGTGGTTGGCAGTGGACATTTCGGTCGCGTTGAGGATCAGGGGGCGACCCTGGGTGGTGGGCATTCTCAGCTCCCGGAGGGTATGGGTAGTGGGTCGGTCGTGACCGGAAGGACGGCGTCGACCAGACGGCGGGTGAAGGGGCTCCGTTCCCGGCCGGTGAGATCGATGGCCTCGAACCGGTCGACGATCCGGCCGTGATCCAGCACGATGATGTCGTCGGCGAAGTCGTGGACCACGGCGAGATCGTGGGAGATCAGGACAAACGTCACCCCGGTCTCCTCGCGTACCCGGGCCAGCAACTCCAGGATCTCGGCCTGGGTGGTGACGTCGAGTGCCGAAGTGGGCTCGTCGAGGATGATGACCTCGGGCCGGACGCCGAGGGCGCGCGCCAGACCGACCCGCTGCCGCTGCCCACCGGAGAGCTGGTGGGGATAGCGGTCGGCGAAGTCCGGATCGAGACCGACCTGCTCGAGCAGCCGACGAGCCCGCGCGATCGACTCCGCGCGCGTGGTGCCGGGTACCACCTGCCGGATCGGTCGCGCGATCTGCGCCCCGATACGACGGCGGGGGTTCAGAGCGCTGCCGTGGTCCTGGAACACCAGTTGGATGCGGCGCGCGCGGTCGTGCCGGGACAACGTGTCGACGTCGACTCCCGGGACCCCGGTCGCGCCGACGAGCGTGACGCGCCCTGACGTCGGGTGCTCGATGCCGGCGATCAGCCGGGCAAGGGTCGACTTCCCGGATCCGGACTCACCGATCAGGCCGAGGGTCCGGTGGCGTCGGACGGTCACCGACACATCGTCGACGGCTGCGAAAGTCCCGGTGTCGCGAGTGGCCGCGAAGGTGCGTGTCAGCGACTCGGCGACCAGCACCGGGTCGTCCGGGCCCGGACTGCTCGACGCGGCCGCCGGAGCGGCGCGCAGGACGGGCGCGGCGGCGATGAGCCGACGCGTGTATGGGTGCCCAGGATCGGTGAGGACCGTCCGGGTCGGACCGGTCTCCACGAGTTCACCGCCTCGAAGCACCGCCACGGAGTCGCTGACCCGCGCGACGACCCCGAAATCGTGGGTCACGATCAGCACGGTGATGCCGAGCTCGGAGCGCAATTCGTCGAGGAGATCGAGGATCTGGACCGAGAGCGTCGGATCGAGTGCGGTAGTCGGTTCGTCGGCGATCAGCAGGTCGGGGTGCGGGATACATGCGACGGCGATCATGATGCGTTGACGCATACCTCCGCTGAGCTGGTGCGGAAAGCTCCGAAGGACGCGGTCGGGATCGGAGATCCCCACGCGCCGTAGCCATTCGACGGCCACCTCGCGCGCATCCGGCCGGCTGAGCCGACGATGCAGGCGGATCAGTTCGACGAGCTGGTTGCCGATGGTGAACGACGGGTCGAACGACGTCGCCGGGTTCTGGAACACCGTCCCGATCCGTGCCCCGCGGAGCGTGCGGAGCCGGCGCTCGGATGCGCCCACCATCTCGTGACCGTCGAACACGATCGAACCGTCGACGTCCGCGGCCTTCGGCAGCAAGCCGGCGATCGCCGACGCGGTCACGCTCTTTCCGGATCCGGACTCGCCGACCAGCGCCAGTGCCTCACCGCGCCGCAGTTCCAGGCTGAGATCTCCGACGGCGGTGACGCGCCGCGTCCGACCCTCGAACCGTACCGACAGTCCGTCGATGCGTAGCAGGGGTGTCGTCATCAGTGTGTTCCCCAGTTCGGATCGAGGACGTCGCGAAGGCCGTCGCCGACCCAGTTGAATGCCAAGGCCACGACGAGAATCGCGATCCCGGGTGCCAGCGCCACCACCGGGCTGCCGGAGATCAGGACCTTGGCGCCCTCGGCCACCATGCGTCCCCAGTCGGGTGTCGGCGGCTGAACACCGATGCCGACCGCACTGAGGCTGGAGGCCAGCACCACCAGTATCCCGATCAGACTCGTCCAATACACGACGATTGCTGCGGCCACATTCGGCAGCAACTCGCCGAGGATCACACCCCGCGTCGAGGCCCCCAGAGTCGTTGCCGCCTGCACGTACTCCTTCTCGCGCTCGCGGCGGGTCTCGGCGAAGACCACCCGGGCGACGTAGGGGGCGGCAGCGAACACGACGGCCGTGGCGACAACCCAGACCCCCATCCCGATGGCCTCGGCGAGCGCGAAGGCAACGATGACCACGGGGAAGGCGAACATGATGTCGACGATCCGCATGACCAGTGCCGACCACCACGATCGTGACCAGCCGGCGAGCAGGCCCAGCGCGGACCCGAGGACGACGGCCACGGTGGTCGCGGCGACTGTCGGCCCCACCGTGGCCCGCGCACCCCAGATGATGCGGCTGAGCACATCGCGTCCCTGCTCGTCGGTGCCGAGGACATGGCCGCCTGTACCGGGGGGCAGATAACGGTTGGCGGCGTCGGCGATGATCGGGTCGTATGGCGCAACCCACGGCGCGAGGAGTGAGACCGCGGCCACGAGCAGCAAGATGGCGACTCCCGCGACGAGCTGCGGCTGATGGGTCCACCGCGGGCGGCTGACAAGGACTGGTGCGATCGACATGGTCAGGTCCTCAGGCGGGGGTTCAGGAGGTCGCCGATGACATCGGTGACCAGGTTGACCAGGACGAAGACGATGGTCACGAGCAGTACCCCGCACTGGATCACCGGGAAGTCGTGGGCACTGATCGCATTCATCAGTTCGGTGCCGATACCCGGCCAGCTGAACACGAACTCGACGAACACCGCCCCACTGAGAAGTGTGCCGATCTCCAGTCCTGTGAGGTTGACGATCGTCGGTGCCAGATTGCGGCCGATGTGTTTGCCCACGATCCGCCACGGCGGCACACCCTGGGAGCGAAGGGTTCGGACGTAGTCGGATTCGGCGGCGTCGATCACGCCGGCACGGGCGAACCGCGCGATGATGAGCATCGAGACCAACGCGGCGGAGAACGCAGGAAGGACCAGGTGCGCGATCAGGTCCGACAACGACCCATCCATGGTGACATCGCGCATGCCGCCGGTCGGCAGCACCTTCCACTGCAGTGCGAAGACCCAGATGAGCACCAGCCCGAACCAGTACACCGACAGGCTCGACCCGATCTGGACCATCAGCATGATGATCCGGTCGACCAACGAGTTGTGGTTCAGCGCTGCGACGGTTCCGATGGCAACGCCCACCACGACCGATACCGTGACGGCGGCACCGGTCAGGATCAGGGTGTTGACGAATGCGGTACCGAGAGTGTCGAGCACGGGGGTGCCGTTCACGATCGAACGTCCACCACCGGAGGACAAGCCGCTCAGCCATGCCCAGTATTGCTGGGGGAGAGGGTGATCGAGACCATAGGCGGCCTGGAGGTCGGCGATCGCATCGGGCGGGAGCGTGCCATGGAGGGTCGCGGCGATCGGATCACCACTGCTGGCCTTGCCGACGGCGAACACCAGTATCGAGATCACGAACAGGACGGGAATTCCGATCAGGATGCGGCCACAGATCCGCAGCGCCAGACCGTGTCGGATCACCAAGGAGGACAGCCACTCTCCGGCCGGTGGTGCGGTGGTCCGCGCGGCGGTGGTGAACTCGTCGGCAACCGGTGACGAACTCATCCGGCCGCCTTGGTCACCGGGCCCAGGTCATACCAGTTGGTATTGGGCCACACGAAGCCGTGCACATCGGGGCTCACGGCGTAGTACCGCGTGAAGTTGACTGTCGGGATCACCGCGTTCGAGCCGGCGACCACTCCGTCGGCCTGCTGCCACAGGCCGATCCGTGCAGTGGGATCGGACGTGTAGCGGGCGGCGTCGAAGGACTGCTTGATGGCGGGGTAGTCGACGTGCGCCTGGCCGCCGTTGGCCAGCACCGTGGAAGTGAAACCCTCCTGCACCCACTCCGGGTAGGTGCCGCCGTACTCACCGAGATGGAAGCCGTCGTCGGGCTGTGGCTTGGAGATGCGAGAGGCGTAGTTGCCGCGTTCGAGGGCGATCACCGGCGCAGTGATCCCGACGGATTTGAGGTTGTCCGAGATGTACTCGGCCTCGGGTTGGCCCGCCAGGTCGGCGATGATGTTGAACGAGACCTGTCCGGGGGCGATCCCGGCGGTCGCGAGGATCTGCTTGGCCTGCTCGGGGTCGTGGCGATAGACACGGTGGTCGGCGTCGTAGGCCTCGTTACCAGGATTGAGGAACGACCACAGCGGTTGTGCATACCCCGAGTAGATGTTTCGGGCGATACCGTCGCGGTCGATGGCCAGTGCCACCGCGGATCGGACCTGTGGATTCTGGGCCCAGCGGTTGCCGAACAAGAAGGATGCGTAGTCGAGCTGTGCTCCCGTTCCTGTCGGGACCGAGGCGCCCTGGTCTTCCAGGAGCTTCACATCGGTCGGCTGTACCCGGGTGAGGATGTCGATCTCGCCGCTCTGGAACGCGGCAAGTCGGCTCTGGTTGTTGGCGATGGTGCGGAAGACGAGTCGGTTCAGGTGGGGCTGCTCGCCCCAGTATCCGTCGAAGCGCGCAAGTGTGATGTGGTCGTTCACCTTCCGCTCCACCCATGTGTACGGGCCGGTCCCGGTGGGATGGTCGGAGAGGCCGTCGTTTCCGTACTTCTGCAGCGCCGTGGGACTGAAGACGAGTGGTGATCCGATGGACTGTGCCAGGAGCCGGGGAAAGCCCAGATACGGGTGATTGAAGCTGAACTCGTAGGTGTGATCGTCGACGACCCTGGTGGAACGTAGGTCGGAGAACCGCGCCTTGAGCATTGCGGCGCTCTTCTGATCGTAGAACTCGAACGATGGGTCACTGAACCGCTTGACATTGAAATCCAATGCTGCGGCGTCGAAGTCGGTCCCGTCATGGAACTTCACGTTGCGTCGCAAGTCGAACGTCCACACCGAACCGTCCGGGTTGGAATGCCATGCGGTCGCCAGACCGGGCACGAGCTTCGTGACACCGGTGGGAGAGGAGAGTTCCTCCTGGACCAAGGGTTCGTACACGTTGCGCGCGACCCGGAAGGTCTCCCAGAAGTACTCTCGCTGAGGGTCGATGGCGGTCGGTTCGGTGTACAGCCCCACGACCAGGGTGTCGGCTTTCGCGCCGGCATTCCCGCTGCAGGCGGTCAGCACGGTGGCGGCCAACAGGGTCAGCGCCAGGAGGAGTCGGTTTCGGCCCCGAAAGAGTCTCAATGTAGTCCGTCCAGATTCGACAGCGAACAGTACGGCGATCACGGCATGATGCCGACGCCGCGAAGCGCCGCGGTGGTGGCGGCACAGGCAGCGACGTTACGTCGCGCACCACACCGAGGTCACACATGGACCCAGCCTGGGTCTATCGGGCAAATCGGGAATTCCGGAGTTGTGGTGAACGCTGGAGCCTGGCTGTAATGCGCTGTCGTCCAACATGTGTGGCGTATGTCGCAGCTCTGGGGCCCGGCTTCGCCGGGCAGGTGCCGAGAGCGGGGGCGTCGGCCAGAATCGCGCTGGGCGTAACGGTGGGCGTGACGACGCCCGGCGAGCAAGCTCGCTGGGTGGCCGGCCACGAGGGGCGGCTGTGATCACGAGAGTGCGGTGATCACACGAGATCGGTGAGGAGATGAGGACATGCGGGTTCGACGACGCGACTCAGAGGCGGGCGAATGACGGTCACCGTTGCTGCCGATGCGGTTCGAGAGTCTCCGGTCCACGCGGAGCCGACCATCGCCGCGCTGAGTGGAGCCGATCAGGTCAACAGTGCCTTCAAGGTATTCCTGCGGTCCATGGTCGGGTTGCCGTTCCGGGATGTCGACGCGAGCGCCGTCACCGAGACCGGGCGCTACCTCGGAGCTTTCGACGGTGACCGGATCGTGGGTGGTGCCGACTCGTACACCAGCGAACTGGTGGTGCCCGGGGGAGCGAGGGTGGCCCACGCTGCCGTCACCCACGTCGGTGTGCTGCCGACTCATCGTCGTCGCGGGATCGTGACGGCGCTGATCGAGCGTCAGCTCGACGACTTCGTCCGCCGAGGCGAAGTCGTCGCGACCCTGCGGGCCTCCGAGGCCGGGATCTACGAGCGCTTCGGCTACGGCATCGCGTCGTCGGCGAGATCGCTGCGGGTGGACACCCACCGTGCCCGGCTCCGTGAATCGGTGCCGGCACAAGGATCTGTGCGAATCGTCGACGCAGACGCCGACACCGAACTGCTCGCCGCGATCCACCGCCGGACGAACGGGGTGGGCGCGATCGAACGCCCACCCGGATGGTGGCGGCTGCAGGAGTTGCGCCGCGCCGCCGATCCCACCGTGCACTATGTCGCGGTGCACTCGCGCGACGGCGTCGACGAGGGCTATGCGATCTATCGGCCCCGCGACACCGAGGCATGGTTCACCAGCCGGGAGAAGACGATCGATGTGATCGACTTCGTGGCACTCACCGACGCCGCCCGGTTCGGATTGTGGCGGCACCTGCTCGACCTCGACCTGGTGGACGTCATCCACCTCGACTCGGCGGCACTCGACGACCCGCTGCCGTTGGCGCTGACCGACGAGCGCGCGGTGGAACTCGGCGGGCCCCATGACGAGACGTGGTTGCGCCTGGTCGATGTCGAAACGGCACTTCGGGCAAGGCGGTTCGGGGACGGCCCCGGTGTGCGGATCGGCGTCGAGGATCGCCGACTGCCCGCGAACACCGCGGTCTTCGAGATCGCCGCCGGCACGGTGACGCGTACCGGCCGCACCGCCGAGGCGACAGTCGACGTCGCTACGCTCGCCGCGGCATACCTCGGCGGAACCACGTGGCGTCATCTCGCGTCGGCGGGCCGGGTGGACGTCCGCGTCGAGGATGTGGTGAGCCGGCTGGACCGCCTGTTCGCCACCGATGTACAGCCCCACTCGGGCACCACCTTCTGACCTTCCCCAACCCCGATCGCGATGGCCGTACGGCGATCGCGACACCAGTACCGAGGAGTCACCATGACCGAACTCGTCGACGCCCCCGTCACCCTCAGCTACCTGCAGCCGTCGACTGCCGACGAGGACGCCCTCCTCGCCCGCTTCGCGCCGGTCCTCGAGCGCATCGCCCGCGACGATGCCGCCCGGGAACGCGACCGTACCTTCGCTCACGACCTGGTGCGCGAGCTCGACGAGCGCGGACTGGGCCGACTCCGGATCCCCGAGGACCACGGCGGTCTCGGTGCATCGCTCGAACAGACCTTCGTGGTCCTGTCCCGGGTCGCCGAGGCCGACCCGAACATCGCCCACGTCTTCCGCAACCATCTGGCCTTCGTCGAGGACCGGCTCAACGCGCGCCCGTCGGAGGGCAACGACCGATGGATTCGGCGGTTCCTGACCGGTGAGTTCGTCGGCGGCGGATGGACCGAGGCCGACAACCGCACGCTCGCCGCGATCGCCACCACCGTCCGACGCGACGGTGACCGCCACCTCGTCTCGGGCGCGAAATACTATGCGACAGGCAGTCTTTACGCGGACTGGCTGGACGTCATCGGGAAATCAGACGACGGTTCGCTGCTGACGGCGCTGGTCCGCCGCGACGATGCCGGGGTCACGCTCATCGACGACTGGAGTGGCTTCGGTCAGCAGACCACCGCCAGCGGCAGTGCCACGTACTCCGATGTTCCCGCCGAACCCGGGGATGTCTTCCCGGTGTCCGAACGATTCGTCTACCAAGGGCACTTCTACCAGGTGGCGATCCTCGCGGTGCTCACCGGGATCATCCGTGCAGCATTGCGTGACGGCATCGCGGCACTGCACGATCGCCGTCGGAACTACCCGCAGGGACTGGACCCGGTGCCGGCACGTGACCCCCAGCTGCTCCAGGTGATCGGCGAGGTCTCGACGCAGGCCTTCGCCGCCGAATCGGCACTGCGGCAGGTGACCAGGGTTCTCGACCGGCTCGCGGCCGCGCATGCGGCAGGAGACCTCGATCGGCGCGCCGAGCTGGTGACCGAGGCCCAGGTCGCCACCGACCACGCCCAGCTGGTCATCATCGAAGCCGCGCTGACCGCCACCTCCACCGTCTTCGACGCGCTCGGCGCGTCCGGCGTGTCGAAAGACCTTGCGCTCGACCGGCACTGGCGCAACGCGCGAACCCTCGCATCCCACAACCCGCGCGTGTACAAGGCGCGGATCGTGGGGGACTGGCTGGTCAACGGGACCGACCCGGTGCCCGACCTCTCCGCGTTCGGGCGTGGGGGACAGGGCAATTGACCCCCTATGTTGCGCTGGGTCTGACGGGCGCCGACGTCACCCGGCTGCTCGCCGACCCGACGGCCCTGCAGCGGTGGGATCGTCTTCCCCTGGCGTTCAGCATCATCGGGATCGACCGGGTGGACGGGCGACCTGCCACACGGACCACCATCGAGTCGACCGTCGCGGCCACCCTCCTCGGAGCGCGCACCCGACAGGCGCGGGTCCTCGCGGCCACCACGCCGACCCGCGACCATCCCTACAACCTGGCACGACGGGTCGCATCGGCCGGACATCTGTCCCGGGGTCGTAGCGGCCTCGTCCTGGGCACCGTCGATTCACACGCCGTGCCCGGATGGCCATGGCCTGCAGAGGGAACGACAGCAGCGGTACCGCGCCCGAATTCTGCGGCGCTCGTCGGTGAGGTCGCCGTGGCGGTGCGTGACCTCGAACAGAGCTGGCCCGTGGAGTCGGTGATCGCCGATCGCGCCACCGGGATCTTCGTCCGCTCCGAGGAGATCCGCCACGTGGATCTCGACGGCAGGTACCGGATCGCCGGACCGCTCACCGTTCCCGAACCGCTCACCGGCCCGTCGGTGATCGGATGGTTCACCTCGGATGCACCGCCGCCACCGCAGACGGAGGCGGTCCTGGATCTGGTGCTCGGCGCGGGCGGTCGGATCCCAGTGGTCGACGCCGATGCCGAGCTCCCCGCAGGCGAGGAGATCGGGGTGGTGGTCGGTGCGAGCGATGACCGGCCGATCGGTGCGCTGCTCGACGCGGCCGAGCGCCTGCTGGCGAACGCCCGGCAGGTGGGACCGGGCCCCCTGCGTGACGCCCTCGGTCTGCCCCGGCCGGTGGCACGCGAAGGGCGGCGACGTGCGTTCGCCGCACCCGAACCGCTGGTGGCCCCGTGAGAGAGATGTCCGTGCGAGAAGCGCTGTGGCAGAAGATCACATCGACGACGAGGAGCGAACACCATGACGCGGCGTGACGGACAGGTGGTCCTGGGCATCAACGCCCTGGTGCTCGGCTATGTCCCGGCGTCATGGCAATCGCCGGGCCTGCAACCGCAGTCGTTCGTCGACCCCGGCTATTGGGAGACGATCGGGAGGATCGCCGAACGGGGCACCCTGGACGCGGTGTTCCTGGCCGACGTCCCGGCACTCGGCGACCCGGCCTACGATGCGAACCCGGCCCATCTGGAACCGACCGTCAACTGGGCGCACGTCGCCGCGGTGACCGAACACCTCGGGCTCGTGTCGACGGCGTCGACGACCTTCAACGATCCCGTCGAACTCGCCGAACGGCTTCTCACGTTCCACACCCTGTCCGGCGGCCGATCGGCCTGGAATGTGGTGACCTCCCGCGGGCAGGCACCGGCACGGAACTTCGGGCAACCGGATGTCCCGGAGCGCGACGACCGCTACGAGCGCGCCGCCGAGTTCGTCGATGTGGTTCGGGCCCTGTGGGAATCATCCCGAACCGGACAGGCCGCCGCCCATCGGGGCAACCACTTCGACGTCGACGGTCGGCTGCAGGTGCCGGTAGGTCCGGGTGGTGACCCGGTGTTGTTCCAGGCGGGCGGCTCGGTGAAGGGTCGTGAACTCGCGGCCCGGGTCGCCGAGGGGGTGTTCGCCGCGGAACTGACCCTCGCCGGCGCCGTCGACCACTACCGCCTGGTGAAGCGGCGAGCAGTGTCCCTCGGTCGATCCCCCGACGATGTCAAGATCCTGCCGGGACTGCTCGTGTCGCTGGGCAGCACCGAGGCCGAGGCGCGTCGTCGCAACGACGACCTCCACGACCGCAGCCCGGCGGCGTATGCGGTGGGGTGGCTGTCGCATGCGATCGGGATCGATGCCTCGAAACTCGAACTCGACGAACCGTTTCCGGAGGATGTGCTCGACGGCCCGGTCGACCTCGCGACGTTTGCGGGCAGCGTGGGCTTCCGCGAATCGATCATCGCCCGGATCCGGGAGACCAACCCCACGGTGCGTGAGTACCTTCGGGAGACACGGTATTCGGGATCGGGACATGGTGGATTCGTCGGCACGCCGGAACAATTGGCCGATCGCATCGAGGACTGGTTCCACGCCGGCGCGATCGACGGCTTCAACCTGCAACCGGACGCGCTGCTGGACGGCCTGGAGGTGATCGCCGACGAGCTCGTTCCCATCCTGCGTCGGCGAGGTCTGTACCGCCATGAGTACGAGACCAGCACCCTGCGTGGGCATCTCGCCGCGGCTGCGCCCTCGGCGCCGATCTGATCCCGGTGTGGCACGCCGGCATCGGGAACGGCGACCGACGAGAACCGCCCCGCCACGGGACCTCGTGGCGGGGCGGCGTCGGTCAGGGATGGGTCAGCGCTCGCGATCCAGGTTCGCCATCTTGAGCACGTCGAGACGGCGGTCGAGTTCGGCCTCCGACAACGATTCGCCGATCAGGCCACGATCGATGACGGTCTGCCGGATGGTCTTGCCCTCCTTGAGCGCCTGCTTGGCGACGGCGGCCGCCTCCTCATAGCCGATCGCGGAGTTCAGCGGCGTCACGATCGACGGTGAGCTCTCGGCGAGGGTCTTGAGGCGGTCGGTGTGTGCCACCAGACCGGAGATGCACCGATCGGCGAAGAGTCGGGACACATTCGCCAGCAACGTCAACGACTCGAGGACGTTGCGGGCCATCATCGGGATGTAGACATTGAGCTCGAAGGCCCCGTTGCCGCCGCCCCAGGTGACCGCCGCGTCGTTGCCGATCACCTGCGCTGCGACCTGTGTGACTGCCTCCGGCAGAACGGGATTGACCTTTCCGGGCATGATCGACGAGCCGGGCTGGAGATCGGGCAGGGCGATCTCGGCCAGGCCGGTCAGCGGACCCGAACCCATCCAGCGCACGTCGTTGGCGATCTTGGTCAACGACACCGCCACCGTCTTGAGTTGTCCGGACAGTTCCACCAGCCCGTCGCGTGCGGCCTGGGCCTCGAAGTTGTCCTGTGCCAACGAGAGTGCGTCGACACCGGTGAGCCTGCGCAGTTCGGCGACCACCTTGGTGCCGAAGCCGTCCGGGGCGTTGAGTCCGGTGCCGACGGCGGTGCCGCCGATCGGCAGCTCACCGACGCGGGGGAGGGTGGCCGTCACCCGCTCGATCCCGGCCTGCACCTGCCGGGCGTATCCGCCGAACTCCTGGCCGAGGGTCACCGGCACCGCGTCCATCAGATGCGTGCGGCCGCTCTTGACCACGTCCCGCCACTCGGTGGACTTCTCCAGCAGTGCCAACCGCAGATGGTCCAGCGCCGGGATCAGGTCGGTCACCACGGCCTCGGTGGCCGCGACGTGGGTGGCCGTCGGGAAGGTGTCGTTGGACGACTGTGACATGTTGACGTGGTCGTTGGGATGAACCTCCACGCCGCGGGCCTTGGCGACGGAGGCGATGACCTCGTTGGCGTTCATGTTGGAGCTGGTGCCCGAACCGGTCTGGAAGACGTCGATCGGGAACTGGTCGTCGTGCTTGCCGTCGGCGATCTCGGTGGCCGCGGCGATGATCGCCTCGGCCTTCTGCGCGTCGAGCAGACCGAGGTCGGTGTTCACCTGGGCGCATGCGGCCTTGAGCAGTCCCATCGCACGGATCTGGGTGCGCTCCAACGGCCGGTGGCTGATGGGGAAGTTCTCCACCGCACGCTGCGTCTGTGCCCGCCACAACGCGTCGACGGGTACCTTGACCTCACCCATGGTGTCGTGTTCGATGCGGTACTGCGGTTCGGTCATGACGTGCACACCCCTCCGGGGATCCGATCTGGTTGTAAGGTTGTCCTTACTCACGGTACTGCGCTCGGACCGCCCGGAGGTGTGAGATTTCTCCGTCAGCGCTCCCGGGAACGAATCCTGACGCCGCCGAGCGGCACCGTCACCGCGCCTCCCGGATCGGTGAAGAAATCGTTGCCCTTGTCGTCGACGACGATGAACGCGGGGAAGTCCTCGACCTCGATCTTCCAGACCGCCTCCATGCCCAACTCGGGGTACTCGATGACCTCCTGGCTCTTGATGCAGTCGAGGGCGAGTCGAGCGGCGGGGCCGCCGATCGAGCCGAGGTAGAAACCACCGTGTGTGTCGCAGGCGCGGGTGACCTGCTGTGAGCGGTTCCCCTTGGCGAGCATCACCATCGACCCGCCGGCGGCCTGGAACTGCTCGACATAGCTGTCCATGCGGCCCGCGGTGGTGGGACCGAACGAGCCGGATGCCATTCCTTCCGGGGTCTTGGCCGGACCGGCGTAGTACACCGGATGGTTCCGCAGGTACTCGGGCATCGGCTCGCCGGCGTCGAGGCGTTCCTTGATCTTGGCGTGCGCGATGTCGCGGGCCACCACCAGCGGACCGGTCAGCGACAGGCGGGTCTTGACCGGGTACTTCGACAGCTCGGCCAGGATCTCCGGCATCGGGCGGTTCAGGTCGATGTTCACGACCTCGCCGCCCTCGATGTCCTCGGCGACGCCGACGGCCGGCATGTACTTGGCGGGATCGGTCTCGAGCTGCTCGAGGAAGACACCGTCGGCGGTGATCTTGCCCAGGGCCTGCCGGTCGGCCGAGCACGAGACCGCGATCGCCACCGGGCACGACGCGCCGTGACGGGGCAGACGAACCACGCGCACGTCATGGCAGAAGTACTTGCCGCCGAACTGTGCGCCGATCCCGAACGACTGGGTCAGCGCGAACACTTCTTCCTCGAGTTCGATGTCGCGGAAGCCGTGCGCGGCCATCGAACCCTCGGTCGGCAGGGTGTCGAGGTAGTGGGCCGAGGCGTACTTCGCGGTCTTGAGCGCGAATTCCGCCGAGGTGCCACCGATCACGACGGCGAGGTGATACGGCGGGCAGGCCGCGGTGCCCAGTGACCGGATCTTCTCGTCGAGGAACTCCAGGAGTCGCGTGGGATTCAGGATGGCCTTGGTCTCCTGGAACAGGAACGACTTGTTGGCCGACCCGCCTCCCTTGGCCATGAACAGGAACTTGTACTCCGGCCCTTTCGGACCCTGCTCGGTCGCGTAGATCTCCACCTGCGCAGGCAGATTGGTGCCCGTGTTCTTCTCGTCGTAGGTGGTCAGCGGAGCGAGCTGCGAGTACCGCAGGTTCAGCTTGGTGTAGGCGTCGTACACGCCGCGGGAGATCCACTCGGCGTCGTCGGAACCGGTGAGGACCCCTTCGGACTTCTTGCCCATCACGATCGCGGTGCCGGTGTCCTGGCACATCGGCAGGACACCACCCGCGGAGATGTTGACGTTCTTGAGCAGGTCCAGGGCGACGAACCGGTCGTTGCCGGATGCCTCGGGATCATCGATGATCTTGCGGAGCTGCGCCAGGTGGGCGGGGCGCAGGAAGTGGCTGATGTCGTGGATGGCCTCGGCGGTCAGTCGTTCCAGGGCCTCGGGTTCGACCTTGAGGAACGTGCGTCCGTCGACGTCGAACGTCGACACACCCTCGGTCGTGATCAGTCGGTAGGGGGTCTCATCGGCGCCGGAGGGCAGCAAATCGGCATAGCGGAACTCCGGAGCAAGGGCTGGTTTGCTCACGTCGCAAATCGTATCGCGGGCGGTCAGGACACAAATGCGCGACCCTCGTCGTCTCCGCGCCGTGGTGGCGGGGAGGCGACGAGGGTCGCAAGAGGTGTCGCAGACGGTGTCGACTAGACGTCGATGCGGGCGTACTCGCGCAGCTTCTCGGTCTTGTGCACGCCCTCGATACGGCGGATGGTGCCCGACTTGGAACGCATCACCAGCGAACGGGTGGTGGCACCGCCCCGGCGGTAGGTCACACCGCGCAGCATGTCGCCGTTGGTGACGCCGGTGGCGCAGAAGAACGAGTTCTCACCGCTCACCAGGATGTCGTTGGTCAGCACCCGATCGAGGTCGTGGCCGGCGTCGAGGGCCTTCTGGCGCTCCTCGGCGTTACGCGGCCACAGCTTGCCCTGGATCTCCCCACCCATGCACTTCATCGCGACCGCGGTGATGATGCCCTCGGGGGTGCCTCCGACGCCCATCAGCATGTCCACGGTGCTGTAGTCGCCGGCCGCGGCGATCGCGCCCGCGACGTCGCCGTCGGAGATCAGCCGGATCTTGGCGCCGGCCTGGCGGATCTCACCGATCAGGTCGGCGTGACGCGGACGGTCGAGCACGACGACGGTCAGGTCGGCGACGTCGATGCCCTTGGCCTTGGCCACCGAGTTGACGTTCCACTCGACCGACTCGTTGATGTTGATCGCGCCCTTGGCCTCCGGGCCGACGGCGATCTTGTCCATGTAGAAGACCGCCGACGGGTCGTACATGGTGCCGCGCTCGCTGACCGCGATCACCGAGATCGAGTTGGGGCGGCCTTCGGCCATGAGGGTGGTGCCGTCGATCGGGTCCACCGCGACGTCGCAGTCGGGACCGGTGCCGTCGCCGACCTCTTCGCCGTTGAACAGCATGGGCGCCTCGTCCTTCTCGCCCTCGCCGATCACCACCACACCGCGCATCGACACCGTCGACAGCAGTTCGCGCATCGCGTCCACGGCGGCACCGTCGCCGCTGTTCTTGTCGCCGCGCCCCACCCAGCGTCCGGCGGCCAGCGCGGCCGCTTCGGTGACTCGCACCAACTCCATCGCGAGGTTGCGGTCAGGTGCCTGATGGTTGGTTTCGGTCATGTTCTTCGACTCCTCGGCGTGCGACGTGGCTCTCTCGCCTATCCTCGCATGTCACACCCCACGGCCGGTCGGCCACCCTGCCGTTGAACCCCTCCTGTCGGACGTGCGACAGATCACTCGGGGTCCGGCTGGAATACTGGCGGGCATGGCACAGAAACCGCGCATCCTGACCAGCGGTAAGGACATGATCTGGTCGGTGATCCCGCTGCTCGTGATCTGTGCGTTCGTCGCCATCGCGTCCGGCAACTGCTCGGTGGGGCTCAACGGCACCGCCAGCGACGACAAGCGGCCCACGTTCGACGTCGCCGCCGCACTCGATTCCGACGCGCAGACCATGCCGTTCCCGATCCGGCGGCCACCGACCCCGGAGGGCTGGAAACCGAACTCGGGCAGCCGGGACTCGATCGAGACCCACCTCGCCAGCAACGTCGGCTGGCTCACCTCCGCCGGGTCGTATCTGCAGCTCACCCAGACCGACGCCGCCGTCGACGAGGTGGAGCACAAGCTCGGCGGCGACCAGGTGTCGTCGGACACCGGCTCCCGTGAGATCGGTGGCCACAGGTGGATCACCTACAGCACCTACGACGGCAACAAGTTCTGGATCACCGATCTCGGTGACGTCCGGATCGCGGTGATGTCCCGCGGTTCCGACGACGACCTGGAGCGGATGGCCGGGCTGGTGCTCGCGCAGCAACCGCTGACGCAGCGGGCCGGGGGAGCGGCGATCCTCACCGAGTTGCCGACCGGGAACTGACCAGGCCGGTCAGTCCTCCTCGTCGTTCTCGTCCTCGTCACCGTCGTTGATCGCCGCCTCGATCCGATCCCGAGCGCCGGCGAGGTGCTCCTCGCAGCGGTTGGCCAGCGCCTCGCCGCGTTCCCACAACGCCAGTGAGGCATCGAGGTCCAGACCGCCGCGTTCGAGCGACGCGACCACCTCGACGAGTTCGTCGCGGGCCTGCTCGTAGCCGAGTTCGCCGACCGGGACGGGGGCGTCGTCGGTGGACTTTCCGCGCGGGCTCACTGGTCCTCCTCTGGGGTGTTCGGGCGGGGGGTGTTCGGGCCTGTCTCGGTGTCGTGGTGGTGCTGCGGAGACCGGTCGACCCCGGTGACGGCGGTGTGCACCGATCCGTCCGCCACCCGAATCCGCAGTGCGGCGCCATCGGCGACCTGGCCGACCGAGGTCAGGATCTGCGCCGGATCGGTGTCGACGCGCTGCACCACCGCATAGCCGCGGGCGAGGGTCTGGGCCGGGCCGAGACTGCCGAGCCGGGCAGCCAGATGCTCGGTGCGCCGGTCCTCGGCGTCGACCAGCCGGCGCACGTCCCGTCGGGCGTCGGCGCGCAGCCGCTCCACCTGGTCGGCATGCCGGTCGATCATCGACAGCGGATCGGCCAGCACCGGGCGCGCCCGCAACCCGGCGAGCACCCGTTCCTCCCGGTGCACCCAGTTGCGCAGGGCATGTGCGCTGCGGTGACGCAGCGCGGCGATGCCGGCGAGCTCGGCCGCGACATCGGGAACCACCCGTTTCGCCGCATCGGTCGGGGTCGCGGCGCGCAGATCGGCGATGACGTCGAGCAGCGGATTGTCGGGTTCGTGCCCGATCGCGCTGACGACCGGTGTGGTGCAGGCCGAGACCGCCCGCAACAGTGCCTCGTCGGAGAACGGCAGCAGGTCCTCCACACTGCCGCCACCACGGGCGATGATGATCACGTCGACGTCCGGGTGGGCATCGAGATCGGCGAGATGGGTCAGGATGCGCGGCACCGCGGTGGGCCCCTGAACGGGGGCGTCGCGGATGTCGAAGCGCACCGAGGACCAGCGGGCGGACGCCACCGACACCACATCCCGCTGGGCGGCGCTGGCCCGTCCGGAGATCAGCCCGATGGTGCGCGGCAGGAACGGCAACGGCCGCTTGAGACGGGGATCGAAGAGGCCCTCGGCCGCAAGGAGCTGCCGCAACCGCTCGATCCGCAGCAGCAACTGCCCGATGCCGATCGGCCGGATGTCGGTGACCCGCAACGAGAGGGTGCCGCGACCGGTGTAGAAGCTGGGCCGACCGAGCATCACCACATGGGCGCCGTCGGTGATCGGCACCTCTGAGCGCGCCAGCAGGTCGGGGCTGCAGGTCACCGAGATCGAGATGTCGGCGGCCGGGTCACGCAAGGTGAGAAAGGACGTGCGGGTGCCCGGGCGGCGGGAGATCTGGGTGACCTGCCCCTCCACCCAGATCTGGCCGAGCTTGTGGATCCAGTCGGCGATCTTGGTGTTGACCGTGCGGACCGGCCATGGATTGTCCGCCGAGTTCGCGGATGTGGTCACCGTCGGATCACGCCTGACGGGATCGTTGCCGACGGGATCACGACCGACAGGATCACGACTGGGACGGGCGCTTCGCGGTGGCCGAGCTGATCCGGTTGTCGATCATCGTCACGAACGGCGCCCGGTTGCGGCCGGCCTTCTCGTGGACGAGCAGTGCTTCGAGGTCGTCGACGCCCACCGACCGCAGCTTGGCGCGCAACTGCGCCAGGGTCAGGGTCTCGTAGTCGAGCAGGACGACCACCTCGGGCTTGTCGGAGTCGTCGGCGGAGGCAGCCTCGGAGGTCGGTGTGACACCGTTGGCTGCTGCGACGACGTCGGCCGGCGCCGAGCTGTACAGCGCGAAACGGCCCGCATCGGTACGGGTCGTCGGGGACTCGTCGGTGTCTGTGATCTGGCTGTTCACCGTGTCTGCTGCGCCGTCTGGCGTGTCGATGTCCGCGTCGTCGGTGGAGGTGCCCGTGCCTTCGGTGTCGCCGGTGTCGGCCGACGGGACGGACGTCGGCGTGCTCAGCGCCGCGGGGGTGGGGCGGGTCGCGCTGCTCGCCGACTCGATCGGGACGACCGATTCGGTGACATCGATCTCGTCCTCGTCGAAGCGCGCCCAGGACGGCTCCTCGGACGGGGAGTCGAAGATGAACTCGAGGGCGGCGTCACCCTTGATGGCCAACTCGGCGATCTGTTGCTGTGCCCGCATCCCGACCTGCAGCGTCTGGCTGATCGCGGTCATCGGCAGGGTCACGATGAGGGTCGGCAGCTTACGCGTCTCCTCGATGGCGGTGACGATGAGACCTGCGGCGATGCGTGCCGGATACGGTGCGCGAACCATTCCCACACTCTGCCACCTCTGACCGGGTCGGCCAACACGTACCCTGGGGGTCATGGCTGAATCCAAGCGCATCCTGCTCGCCGAACCGCGTGGCTACTGTGCCGGCGTCGATCGTGCGGTGGAGACGGTGGAACGGGCCCTCGACAAGCACGGAGCTCCTGTCTACGTCCGCAAGGAGATCGTGCACAACCGTCACGTCGTGGACACCCTCGCCGAACGCGGTGCGATCTTCGTCGGCGAGACCGACGAGGTACCCGAGGGGGCGATCGTCGTGTTCTCCGCACACGGGGTCTCGCCCGAGGTCCACCGGACCGCGGCCGCGCGCAGCCTCAAGACCATCGACGCCACCTGTCCGCTGGTCACCAAGGTGCACCAGGAGGCCAAGCGTTTCGCGCGCGACGACTACGACATCCTGCTGATCGGCCACGAGGGACACGAGGAGGTGGAGGGGACCGCCGGCGAGGCCCCCGAACATATCCAGCTCGTCGACGGCCCCGACAGCGTGGACAACGTGACCGTGCGTGACGAGTCCAAGGTCATCTGGCTGTCGCAGACGACGCTGTCGGTGGACGAGACCATGGAGACGGTGCGGCGCCTCCGGGAGAAGTTCCCCGAGCTCAACGATCCGCCCAGCGACGACATCTGCTACGCCACCCAGAACCGACAGGTCGCGGTCAAGGCGATGGCCCCACGCTGCGAGCTGGTGATCGTGGTGGGGTCGAAGAACTCGTCCAACTCCGTGCGCCTGGTGGAGGTGGCCCTGCAGAACGGTGCGGCGGCGTCCCATCTGGTGGACTACGCCCGCGAGATCGACCCGGCCTGGCTCGAGGGGGTCAGCACCGTCGGCATCACCTCGGGTGCATCGGTGCCGGAGGTGCTGGTGCGTGGGGTGATCGACTTCCTCGGCGACCACGGCTTCGCCGACGTCGAGACCGTCACCACCGCCGAGGAGACGCTGACCTTCGCACTGCCGCGGGAACTGCGTCCGGCGCGCGCCACGAAGTAGCGGAACCCACCGGTGGTCGACCGATAACGCCGATCGGGACGCGCAACCTCGCGGACAGGGGCAAGATTCTGGGCAAGCCTGCCGATCAGGTGGGTGACTCACTACGGCCCAGGAGCCTCATGATGCGCAAGGTTCAGATCGCTGCTGTTCTGGGGACGGCGGCAGTGGCCGTCGCCCTCACCGCGTGCGGATCGGACGATTCCGGTTCGAGCTCCACGACGGGTGCCGCGAACTCGGCGAGTGCCGGGGGCGGTGCCTCGGTGACCGTCGACGGAAAGGCACTCGATCTGGCGGACAACAGCGTCGGATGCACAGAAGTCGCCGGTAAGGTGACGATCGGCATCGGTTCGACCTCCGGGGCCGCCGGAATCGGCGTCGTCCTGACGTCCGGGGATTCGCCCGAGGTGCAGTCGGTCGCCCTCGGCTCCCTCAACGGTGTGACGCTCGCCTACCACAAGGGGACCGGACAGGGCAGTGGTGAGGTCACCAAGTCCGGCAACTCGTACACCATCACCGGTGAGGCAAACGGGATCGACCTCGCGCATCCCACCAAGCCGGTCACCAAGCCCTACGAGATCAAGGTGACCTGCCCGTGAACGACCGCGCGTGCGACATCGGCACAGGTGGTGCGCTGATCGCAGCGTGATGGTCGATACAGCGCGATGGGTGCCGGGTGACGGCTGATGTGGGTCAGAACTCGTCGGGATCGAGCCTCCGATTCCTCCGGAAGGGCATGGACACCGCGATCACCGCGATGATCGCCGCGACGGTGACCCCGACACCGGTCAGGGCGGTGTCGCGGGCGGTGTGATCGGGGGTCGGTGGTGGTGCGGGCGCGGCGATCCGGGCGATGGGTGCCGGGCCGGGTTCTTCCGGCAGTTCCGCGGTCAGCGCGGCGACCGGATCCACCACGCCGTACCCGATCGCCTGGTCATGACCGGTCCCGGGAGCGTGTGCGGTCCGTACCACGCGGTCCATCACCTCACCCGCCGACAACTGCGGGTACCGGGCGCGGACCAGCGCCACGGTCCCCGCGACATACGGCGCGGCGAAGCTGGTGCCGAGCAGCGGCAGCGGACCGGAATCGCCCTGCTGGGCGTCGACGAGCCCGGTGCCACGCGGGGAACTGTCGAGGCTGACGATCTCCGAGCCGGGTGCGGCCACGTCCACCCAGGGGCCGTGGAGACTGAAACCGCTCGGCCGGCCGGTACCGCCGTCCACCGATCCGACGGCGAGTACGTAGTCGCCGAACCAGGCCGGGCTGGCGATGGTCTGTACCGAACCCCATCCGCCGGAATCGGCTGGATCGGGGTCGGGATTTTGTGTGGCGCAAGCAGATCCGGGCGAGAGGTTGCCGGCTGCGACGACCACCACCACGTCTCGTTCATAGGCGTGGCGGACGGCTGCGCCGAGAGATGAGTCGCCGGGCGGCGTCCCGGCCGGTACGCACGCCACCTCGGAGATGTTGATCACGGTGGCGCCGAGGTCCACGGCACGCACCACGGCGGCGGCCAGTGTGCGTACCGATCCGTATCCACTGCCGACGGTCGCGTCGGGCAGCTCGCTCCGCCGGCTCTTGGCGTCGAAGGCGTTGCTGGACTGTCGAATCGAGATGATCGACGCATCCGGTGCGACGCCGGCGAACCCGTCGCGGTCCGACGGGCTCGCCGCGATGATCCCGGCGACCAGGGTGCCGTGCGCATCGCAGTCGGACAGGCCGTCCCCGGTGGAGACATAGTCTCCGCCGCCACGTAGTCGGGGTAGACGCGGATGCGGTGTGACCCCGGTGTCGATCACCGCGATCCGCTGTCCCGTGCCGCGCGAGAATCGCCACGCACCAGGGAGGTTCATCATCGTCTGAGCTGCGGAGGGCGTCGACTGCGATCCTGCCGGCAACGGCTCGGCGCACAGTGTGCGTTGCTCGGTCGGCTCAGGCGGGCCGACCCCGGCGCCGCGGACCAGGGCGCCAGGAGAGACCTGTGGCGGGGTGATGGCATGTGCGGGCACAGCCGGGAGCGCCGAAACGGCGAGGGCGATGGCGGCGACCGTGGTCAGCGTCACCATGCGCCGCAGTGCCGGGCCACGGCGACGCATGTCAGATGTCCCGAACCATCTGATAGACGTCGAGCACCCAGAGCAGCAGCGGCACGATCGTTCCGACGAGGAGGTACTCGCCGAGTTCGGCGGTCCGCCGCATCACCGGGGAGAATTCGCGGTTCGGTGCGACGACACCGAGCAGGACCGCCATGATCAGCAACACCATCGCCACTCCGAAACCGATCAGCGGCCGGTGACCCCCGGCGAGGGCGAGCGACATCGTCAGCGCGGCGACCGCGAGCGCACCCCCGACCGTGAGCACGCAGGCTTGTGTGAGATCGGTGTGTGACCGTCCGCGAAGGCACAGGACCGCCGCGACGACCACCGAATAGATCGCCGGGACCGTCGGATGTTGCGGCCACGGCACGACGGTGAGAACCGCCCCGGTCGCGGTGACCACGACACCACCGATGACGATGCCGGTCAGGTAGGCGTTCGCCAGGTGCGCCCGCCGCTCCAGGGCATCGGCCCGGGGCAGTGCCATCGCACCGATCGCGCCGATGCCCTCGATTGCCGGCGCGGGTTCGAGGTCGTCGGAGTCGAGGTTCGCTCCCGCCGTCGGTACCGGTGGCAACGGCAACGTGGCGAGCACCATGGTCATTCGTGGGGCCACCGCAACCGTCGCCAGGCCCACCGCCGCCCACACCGCGGCGAGGTCGGCGGGGGTCATGGTCGTCAGCAGTGCGGTGACCGCAGCCGATGCGGTGAGTGCGGCCGTCGTCGACGCGGCGGCGTGCAGCACCGGCCCGACCGTGGTCAGCCGATACGAGACCACGACGGTCAGCAGGACCACCGTGGCCCCGAGCGCCAGATGCGCCGGCCCGAAACCTCCTGGAACGCAGAGCATCCCGGTGGCGAACGCCGGCGTGAACGCCGCGGCCGCGATGGCGGTCGCAGTCCCCGGATCACCGTTGCGCCGCGCGATCAGCGTCGCCGCGACGAGCAGCGCGAGCACCGACACCGACACCACCGCCGCGGGCCACATCGCCTCGGAGGTCAGTCGTACACCGAGTACGGACACCCCGGCCACCACCGACGCGAGCACGGCGCACCCGAGCCCGACGATCCGTGCCGCCGTCGCCGACCAGTTCGCGAAGCGGGAGTCGTTGAGTCGTGCGATGGCGTCGACGACGTCGTCGAACAACGCCGTGGAATCGCCGGTCGATGCCGTCGTCAGCATCAGGAGATCGCCGTCGCGCACACCGGATTCGGCCAAGGACCGAGTCACCGGCAACGTGTCCTGACCGATCGGCGCGAGCGTCCACTGGGTGCGGTGGGCATGTGGACGGTGATCGTCGGAACCCGTGTCGGCGTCGTCGACGTCCCTCTCCGCCGGTCTACGCGACTCGATCTGCGTCACCAGCTCGCCGATGAATGCGGCGAGCGGAACCGCCGCGGGCAACGCGATGTCGAGCTGCGTGTTGCCACCGAGCACCGACACCCGCACCAGCGCGGGCTCGATCCGACCCGGTGCCGGCACGACCCCCGATGCCGCCGAGCCCGACGTGTCCGTCGCGCTCGGTGTATCCACAATCGACATCAACCTGCTCCTCCCCCTGGATTCGCAGTTACCATAACCACACTCCGCATCCGGTACAGGGGTTGGACACAAGCCGGTGGACAAGTGTGGGGTGTCGGGTCAGGGGAGACCGAGCAGGGGGAACGGGTGACGACGACTGAGGGATTCGTGCGGCGGCCGCGCATCACGCCGCCGCGCACGCCGGGTGGTGAGCTGAACATCGCGCCGCCGCCGGACGTGCCGAGGGTGGTGCCCGGTGGGCTCCTGATGAAGATGTTGCCGGTGGTGATGATCGTCGCCGTGGTCGGCATGCTCGCGATGATGTTCGCCACCGGCGGTCGCAACATCCTCAGCAACCCGCTGTTCATGATGTTTCCGCTGATGATGCTGATGTCGATGTTCGGGATGTTCGCGGCCGGTGGTCGAGGCGGCGGCAAACGCGCGGCCGAACTCAACGAGGAACGCAAGGACTACTTCCGCTATCTGGGACAACTGCGTGACGAGGTGGCCGATACCGCTCGTGCCCAACGTGCGGCCCTCGCCTGGACGCACCCGGATCCGCGGGTACTGCGCGAGGTCGTCGGCGGTCGGCGGATGTGGGAACGCAGGCCCGCCGACACCGATTTCGCACACGCCCGCCTGGGGCTGGGAACCCAACGCCTCGCGACTCGCCTGATGCCGCCGGAGACCGGTCCACTCGAGGACATCGAACCGGTGTCGATGGTCGCGCTCCGGCGCTTCGTCCGGACCCACTCGGTGGTACATCGGCTCCCCACCGCCGTCTCGTTGCGCGGCTTTCCCGCGATCAACATCGAAGGTGTGCGGCAGGAGACCCGGGAACTGGTGCGCGCCATGCTGATCGGGTTGTGCACCTTTCACGGTCCCGACCATCTGCGGGTGGCGATCGTCACCCGCGATCCCGCCGGCGAGGTCTGGGACTGGGCGAAATGGCTTCCCCACGTGGGTCATCCGTCGATCGCCGATGCGGTCGGGCCGTTCCGGATGATCTATCCGACGCTGGTCGATCTCGAATTGTCGCTCGGCGCCGACCTCGCCGACCGCGGCCGGTTCAGCCGTTCGGCTCCACCGGTCGCAGGCCAGTACCACCTCGTGGTGGTGATCGACGACGGGCGGGTGGACGGCACCGAACGTCTGGTGAACGACGCCGGGATGGCCGGCGTGACGGTGCTCGATCTCACCGCACCGGCCGGCGGTCCCGCCGCCCGACGGGGACTGCAACTGGTGGTCGGCGCGGGAAAGGTGGCGGCGCGCAGCGCCTTCGGGGTGGAAGAGTTCGCCTCCGGCGACACCCTGACCGTTCCCGAGTGTGAGGCGGTCGCCCGTCGGATGGCCCGCTATCGCCCCGCGACGAAGGCGAGTCTGGCCGGCCTCGACGCCGAGGCCTCCGCCACCGATCCGGGGCTGCCCGCGTTGCTCGGCATCGACGACGTGGCACTGTTCGACCCGGCCGTCCACTGGCGTGGGCGCACCGGACGAGACCGGCTGCGGGTTCCGATCGGATTCACCCCGGCCGGGAGCACCGTGGAACTCGACATCAAGGAGAGCGCACACGGCGGGACGGGGCCGCACGGCCTGTGCATCGGGGCGACCGGTAGCGGCAAGAGCGAATTCCTGCGAACCCTCGTGGTGGCCATGCTCGCCACCCATTCACCGGCCGAGCTGAACCTCGTCCTCGTCGACTTCAAGGGTGGGGCAACCTTTCTCGGACTGGAGAGGAGTCCGCATGTCGCCGCCGTGATCACCAATCTCGAGCAGGAGATCGCGATGGTCGACCGGATGAAGGATGCGTTGTCGGGGGAGCTCAACCGACGCCAGGAACTGTTGCGGGCCGCGGGTAACTTCGCCAACGTCACCGAATACGAACAGGCGCGCCGGGCCGGCGCCCCGCTCGCGCCCCTGCCCGCCCTGTTCGTCATCGTCGACGAGTTCTCCGAACTGCTCGCGCAGAAACCCGATTTCGCGGAACTCTTCGTCGCGATCGGGCGGCTCGGCCGGTCGCTGCACATCCATCTGCTCCTCGCGTCGCAGCGACTCGAGGAGGGAAAGCTCCGGGGGCTCGACTCGCATCTGTCGTACCGCATCGGACTCAAGACCTTCTCGGCCAACGAGTCCCGATCGGTCCTCGGTGTCCCCGATGCCTACCACCTGCCCAGTGTGCCCGGTTCGGCCTACCTCAAATGCGATGCCGCCGAGCCGGTCCGGTTCAACACGAGCTATGTGTCGGGGCCGTACCACTCGCCGGCGACCATCCCCGGGGCCGCGACCGGCAATGCGGGGTACGACCCTGCGCTGCGACACCGGATGCGGATGTTCACCGCCCTCCCGGTACCGATGGACACCCTCCCACCCTCGGCCCGCCCCGATTCGCACGTCACCCCGGAGGCGATTTCCGGCACGATACCCGAGGCCGGGGGATCGGTCCTCGACCGCGCGGCGGCGCTGCTCGACGAGGCCCCACCGCAGACCCCCGACACCGCACCGACCGTAGGCGTCCCGACGCTGCTGCAGACGCTCGTGGGCCGGATCGAAGGCCATGGCCCGAAGGCTCACGAGGTGTGGCTGCCTCCGCTCGACGAGTCGCCCACCGTCGACGTGCTGGTCGGTGACCGGGACTTCGGTCTACCGGCCACCACCGGTTCGTTGCGGGTCGCGATGGGCATCGTCGACCGGCCGTTCGACCAGCGTCGCGACGTGCACGTCCTCGATCTGGCCGGGGCCGCAGGCAATGTCGCGGTGGTCGGCGGCCCCCAGACCGGAAAGTCGACGGCCCTGCGCAGTCTCGTCCTGTCGGCGGCGGCAACGCACACCCCGGAGCAGGTGCAGTTCTACGGCCTCGACTTCGGTGGTGGCGCACTCACCGGTGTCGCGGCCCTGCCACATGTGGGTTCGGTTGCCACCCGCGGCGACATGGATGCGGTGCGGCGCACCGTCGCCGAGGTGGCCGCGATCATCCGGGCACGCGAATCCCGCTTCGTTCGACTGGGAATCGAGTCGATGGCCGACTATCGGACACGGCGCCGCGACTGGATGGCGACGGGTCGGTGCGCCGAAGACGATCCACTCGCCGACGATCGGCACGGGGACGTCTTCCTGGTGATCGACGGGATCGGGGTGGTGCGTTCCGAGCTCGACTTCCTCGAGGAGCAGATCGCCACGATCGCCACCCAGGGGCTGTCGTACGGTGTGCACCTCGTGATCAGCGCCACCCGCTGGGCCGATGTCCGCCCGGCGATGCGAGACCTGATCGGCAGTCGCGTCGAACTCCGGCTCGGCGATGCGATGGACTCCGAGGTCGGGCGGCGCGAGGCGTCGACGGTGCCGCATGGCCGGCCCGGCCGGGGGTTGAGCCCCGACGGACTGCACCTGTTGATCGCGCTGCCGCGCCTCGACGGTGACCCGTCACCGGCATCCCTGCCGGCCGGGGCGTCCCTGGCGGTGGCGGCACTCGGCGCTGCCTACGACGATCGTGCGGCGATGCCGGTCCGCAAGCTCGGCACCGAGATCTCCCTCGATCACGTGCGCGAACTGGTCGCGGCCGGAGGCGTCGAGTTGCGGCCGAACCAGGTGGCGATCGGTGTCGGGGAACTCGAACTGAGCCCGGTGATCCTGGACTTCACCACCCAGCCGCACTTCATGGCCTTCGCCGACGTCGAATGCGGGAAGACCGAACTGTTGCGCGCGATCGTGACCGGGCTGGTCGGCAATTCGACACCGGAGGACGTCAAGATCGTCCTCGTGGACTATCGGCGCACCCTGCTGAGCGTGATCACCGGAGATCATCTCGCCGGGTATGCCAGCACCGGGGAGAACGCGACGACGATGATGCGTCAGCTCGCCGCGTACTTCACCAGACGCCTGCCCCCGGAAGACCTGACCGTCGACCAGCTCCGCGATCGCAGCTGGTGGTCGGGACCGGATGTGTACGTGATCGTCGACGACTACGACATGGTGGCCACGTCGTCGGGCAATCCGCTTCTGGCACTGCTGGATCTGGCTGCCCACGCCCGCGACATCGGGATGCATCTGGTGCTGGCGCGGCGCTCGGGCGGACTCGGCCGCGCGATGTTCGACCCGGTGATCGCACGCCTGAAGGACCTCTCCTGCGACATGCTGCTCATGAGCGGCGACCGGGACGAGGGGTACATCACCGGCCGCACCCGACTGCAACGACTGGTGCCCGGGCGTGGCGAGCTGGTGTCACGCAACCGAGTCCAGGAGATGATCCAGGTGGGATCGACGGACCCAGGGCAGACGCGGTAGCGCCGGGTTCCGCCATGGTGATCGAGATGTCCGACGCCGGATCGGCTGTCACAGAGCCCGTCTCACCGCCGGCTGCACCTGCTGCGGCCCGGCCGGTCGTGATCGACCTCGGATACGGCCGCACCCGGATCGGTGATGTGCCCGGGCCGGATCTGACCGGACTGATGGACGCGATCGACGCCGACCGGATCGTCGTCGGCGGCGTGCCGGTGGTGGTCGAACAGCAGTGGACCGAGATCTTCACCCTGTGGTCGACGACTTGTGGGGCGTCGCTGATCATCGGACATCCCAGCACGTGGGGTGCGGTGCGCGCCGGTGTCCTGCGCCGCGCTGCGGCGCGGGTCGCGTCCGGTATCGAGATCGTGCCGCGGGTGGTGTTGATCGCCCGCAGCCACACCGACACCACGGTGTCGCGGTGTGCGGTGGTGGAGACGACGCACGTGCCCGGGTACCCCGACGGATCGGTGCCGACGTGGGATGTGCAGCGTCTGCGCCGCAGTGGCGGCGACTGGGCGATCGAGGCGAGCGCCGTCGTCACGCTCGCCGAGACCGGCGCCGACCGCACCGAGGTGGAGTCCGCCGTCGACGACGGTATCGAGGTGGTGTTCGTCGACGGGACGAACCCGGGGGAACGCGCTGCGGCGGCCGACGTGATCGGACATCACACGGTGGCCGGCCGGATCCTCGAGGTGGACCCGGGGCTGATCTCGCGCTGGGGTGGACGTACCCGGCGGGCGTCCTCCGGTGCCGACCTCGTCTCCGACCCGGCTGCCGAGCCCGCGGCGTCACGGAGGCTCCGATGGATCTGGGTGGCCGCCGCATGCGCGACCGCAGTGGCCGCCCTCGCGGCCGCGGTGGGGATCAGGCAGCACGATGGGCCGTCCGCGCCGCGCATCGACCAGGTGACGGTGGGGCGCACCACGCTCACCGTGCCCGGCGGCTGGCATCGCAGCGATCCGCCGGCACCGTCCGGGGCGACGGGCTCGGGAACCCAGACCCGCACCGTGTTCACCGCCGGTGACGACGGCACCCGCATCCTGCTGGTGCAGAGCCCCGTGCGGGCCGGGTCGACGGCGGCCACGGTGGCCACCAGCCTGCACAACCGGATCCGGCAGCGCGGCGACGATGTCGTCACCGAGTTCTCGCCGTCCACGCGCTATGCCGGGCGGGATGTGATCAGCTATCGCGAGGCCCCGGTGTCGGGGGCGCCGATCCGCTGGTACGTCCTGGTCGACGACGATCTGCAGGTGAGTGTCGGGTGCCAGGGCGGGACCGGCGCGGAGACGGTCGACGGGCCGTGCGCCGAGGCGGTGGCGTCGGTGCGGATCGGCCCCGGCTGAGGCATTTTGACCCTGAACCGGGCGATCCCGTACTCTGGATCGCTGGTGCGTGGCACCCGGTCGTCCTCGTGATGTGCCGGGTAGTCGAGTCCCGGGTCCCCACTGGTCGCCGGGAGTTTCTCTGCCATCGCATCTGACCAGCACCGTCGACAAGAGTTGAAGGACCAACTGTGTCTACCTACACCCCGAAGGCCGGTGACATCACGCGCACGTGGCATGTCATCGACGCCACCGACGTGGTGCTCGGCCGGCTGGCCGTGCAGAGCGCGAACCTGCTCCGCGGCAAGCACAAGCCCACCTACGCCCCCCACATGGACGGTGGCGACTTCGTCGTCATCATCAATGCCGAGAAGGTCGCGCTGACCAACAACAAGGCGCAGACCAAGCTCAACTACCGCCACTCCGGTCACCCGGGCGGCCTGAAGGCCCAGACCACCGCCGAGCTCCTCGAGTCGCACCCCGAGCGCGTCCTGGAGAAGGCCATCAAGGGCATGCTTCCCCACACCAAGCTCGGACGCGCCATGGCCTCCAAGCTGAAGGTCTACGCCGGCCCGAACCACCCCCACGCGGCCCAGCGCCCCGTCCCCTTCGAGATCAAGCAGGTGGCCCAGTGACCAACGAGAACATTTCGGACGAGGCCGTGGAGGCCGCCGCGGAAAATGCTGCCGAGGTCCAGGCCGATGCCGGTGACGACACCGCTGCCGCCGAGACCGCTGTCGAGCAGGCTGTCGAGGCCGTCGAGGAGGCCACCGACGACTACGACGCCGACGTTGCCGACGACGACGCCGTCGCCGATCGCGGACCGGTCATCCTCGACCGCCCGATCCAGACCGTCGGCCGCCGCAAGGAGGCCGTCGTGCGAGTCCGCCTGGTGCCCGGCACCGGTGACTTCCGCCTCAACGGCCGCACCATCGAGGACTACTTCCCGAACAAGGTGCACCAGCAGCTGATCAAGGCCCCGCTGGTCACCGTCGAGCGGACCGAGTCCTTCGACATCCACGCACGCCTCGTCGGTGGTGGCCCCTCGGGGCAGGCCGGTGCACTGCGTCTGGCGATCGCCCGTGCCCTCATCGAGGTCACCCCGGAGGACCGCCCGGCCCTGAAGAAGGCCGGCTTCCTCACCCGCGACCCGCGTGCGGTCGAGCGCAAGAAGTACGGTCTGAAGAAGGCCCGCAAGGCGTCGCAGTACTCCAAGCGCTGACTTGTCACGCCTTTTCGGAACCGACGGCGTCCGAGGCCTGGCCAACTCCGAGCTCACCTGCGAGCTCGCGTTGCGCCTGGCCTCGGCCGCCGCGGTCGTTCTCGGTACCGGTACCCGACCCCGTGCGGTCGTGGGCCGCGATCCCCGTGCCTCCGGCGAGATGCTGGAGGCCGCGGTGTGCGCAGGCCTGGCCGCCGCGGGTGTCGACGCGATCCGGGTGGGTGTGTTACCCACTCCGGCGATCGCCTTTCTGACCGCCGACTACGGCGCCGCCTTCGGCGTCATGATCTCGGCGTCCCACAATCCCATGCCGGACAACGGCATCAAGTTCTTCGGCGCCGGCGGGCACAAGCTCGACGACGATGTCGAAGACCAGATCGAGGCCGCGATGGCCGTCGAGAACCCGGCGCGCCCGACCGGCGGTGACGTGGGTCGCCTGCTCGACGCCCCCGACGCCGAGGAACGGTACGCACGCCACCTCGCCGCGGCGATCGACGTGCGCCTCGACGAACTGACCGTGGTGGTCGACTGCGCCAACGGCGCCGCCTCCACGGTGGCACCCCATGTGTATGCCGCGGCCGGCGCCACGGTCATCCCGATCTACGCCGACCCCGACGGCATCAACATCAACGAGGGGTGCGGGTCCACTCACATGGACAAGCTGCAGGCCGCGGTGCTCGAACACGGCGCCGACCTCGGGCTCGCCCACGACGGTGACGCCGACCGCTGTCTGGCCGTCGACTCCACCGGCGGACTCGTCGACGGTGACCACATCCTGGCCGTCCTGGCGTCGGCGATGCACCGGAAGGGCCTGCTGCACGACGACGTGCTGGTCGCGACGGTGATGAGCAACCTCGGTCTGCACATCGCGATGCGCGAGGCGGGGATCACGTTGCGCACCACCTCCGTCGGCGATCGCTACGTCCTCGAGGAGCTGCGTCGCGGCGACTACTCGCTCGGCGGGGAACAATCCGGCCACATCGTGGTGCCCGGTTCGGGAACCACCGGAGACGGCATCCTCACCGGACTGCTGCTGATGGCCGAGATGGTGGAGAACTCGAGCCGTCTGGCCGATCTCGCGTCGATCGTGACCGTCCTGCCACAGGAACTGATCAACGTGCGCGTCGCCGACAAGCACGCGGTTGCGCAAGCGCAATCGGTGACCGACGCGGTGGCCGAGGCCGAGACCGAACTCGGTGAGACCGGTCGAATCCTGTTGCGGCCCTCCGGAACCGAGCAACTGGTCCGCGTGATGGTGGAGGCCCCCACCCCGGAACTGGCACTCGGGATCGCCGAGCGCGTGGCGGGTGTCGTCGCGACCGTCGGGGAGTGACCATGGCCGTGGAATCCGCGGTCCCCGGTGCCGTCCTCGTCGACTTCTCCGGCACCCTCTTCCGGTTCGAGGCCCGCGACGAGTGGTTCGCGGGACTCCATGACGAGCAGGGCCGGCCGCTGCATGTCGATGCGCAGGCCGACCTGATCCGGCGCATGACGCAGCCGGTCGGGATGCCCGCAGATCTGTCGGACGAGGACCGGATCGCCTGGGAGCAGCGCGATCTCGATCCCGCGAAGCATCGCCAGGCGTATCTGGCCGTGCTGCGGGAGTCGGGTCTGCGTGTTCCTGGACATGCCGAGAAGCTGTACGCCCGGATCCTCGACCCGCACTCCTGGGTCCCGTTTCCCGACACCGCCACCGTGCTCTCCGGCCTTGCCGCACTGGGTATTCCGGTGGGAGTCGTCAGCAATATCGCCTTCGACCTCCGTGAGGTCCTCGCACTGCACGGCCTCACCGGTCACGTGGGGGCGTGGGCGCTGTCGTACGAGGTCGGTGTGATCAAGCCGGACCCGCGGATCTTCCGCGCCGCCCTCGACAGGCTCGGCGTACCACCAGAACAGGCGCTGATGATCGGCGACAGCGAGCACGCCGACGGCGGATCGCGTGCCCTCGGATGCGCTTTCGAGCTCGTTCACGACGGCGCGGTGGCTCAGCGTCCGACGGCGCTGCTGTCGGCGGTCGCGGCACACGGTGTCGCCATCCCCGCAGCGGGCTGATCCCGCCGGCCGACTTTGCCGATCACCTGTCGGCGCAGTGACGACGATGGTCGATCCGACGGGCAGCGCAGCGACAAGTCGTGGGGAAGACCTCCGCCGGCCGGGCACGCCGACGCCACCACCCCGACGGTGGTCACCCCCGACGCAGGCTGCACCTGAGGCTCGACGGCCGGTTGGCCGTGCTGTCGCGGGTTCGTCCTGTTCAACCGGTCACCGAGCACGTCGTCCGCAGTGGGCCGGTCTCCTGTTCCCGGCGTGGGCGCGGCACCTCGCCGGAACCCACGGCGCCGTCTACCACGGCGGGTGCCCTCGTGGGCGCGGCATGGGTTCCCTGTGTACGACGATGCCCGCCTGTGAGTGATCGGCTTTCGGCCGGTGAGTGTCGGACCCGGGCACTAGTCTGTGACCCATGTCATGACCGCCTGTGGGGGCGGTGTCCAGGGGAGGGGCGTGGATGACGGGTCCCGACGGGTCACACATACGGATGGACGTCGATCAGGTGACGGCCGTCGTCGGCTACTACCGGCGGCTCGCACAGGTGGTCGGTGCGGCGGCCGATGACCTCGGCGGTGGCGAGTTCGGGGCCTGGTGTGGCCCCGACCACGACGAGCTCGGCCGACGGTTCGCGCACACCGCGGCGACCCTCGCCGAGCGGCTCCGCGTGCAGGCTGCATCCGCGTCGTCCCTGGCGGCCCTGCTCGGTCGGGGCGTGGAGCATGTGGTGGCCGCCGACGACGGGGCCGCCGAGGTGCTGCGCTCGGGTCTGCAGGCCCGGCCATGACCACCCCCGCCGTCGATTCCCTTGCCGCGCTGCGTGATCAGGCCATCCGTGGAGTGGAGGAACTGGTCGGGGTACTCGGGGTGGGTCGCCTGCTCGGTGTTCACGTGCCCGGTGACGACGAGATCCGGTCGATGCTCACCTCCGTCGGCGGTGTCGACGTCGCCGGTCTCGCAGCCGACGCCCGTCGACTGGCATCCGCGCACCGTGCCGTCGCCGACCGGCTGCATCGGCTGCCCGAACAACAGGTGCGCCTCGACGGCGGCTGGGTCTCGGAGGCCGGTCAGGTGATGCTCGGGCTGGTGATCGAACATCAACGCCGGGCCGAGGCCGACCTGCATGCGCTGCGGTCGATGTCGGATGCGGCGAACGCCGCGGCGGCGGGCATCGACCAGATCCTGCGCACCTGGTACCTCACCGTGGCGCGTCTCTCGAGTCCCCTCGTGGCCGGTGTCCCGGTGCCCGAGATCCCCACCCGGGTGCTGACCGGCCAGATCCCGCCGGAGGTGGTCATCGATGACATCGGTTCCCGGATCACGCTGTTGCGCAAGGCTTCCGAATCTGCACAGCTTGGGATCGGCGGCATTCTGTCGGTCCTGTCGCGGACGGCGGACACCTGGGAATCCGGTGATGCCGCCGCCCCACGCGGTCAGGGGATCGCGGCCGCACATCCCGGGCCGGCAGACGACCCGCACGCCGAGCGCCGCGCCGCAGGAGTCGACCCGGGCCGGGCCGGCGTGCCCGAGAATCCCATCGCGCATCCGGTCGAAGTCGCGCCCGCCGCGGATGTGCCGTTCACCCTGTCGGCGGACGGGTCGTCGCCGAATGCTGCGAGTTCGGATACTGCGCCGTCGGGCGAGCCCGCTCCGTGGCGCACCGGGTCTCCGGGTGACGGTCCCGGCCTTCCGGCCGGAGGGGCCACCGATGAACCCACCGCCGACGCCAGGACGATCCCGGCGACCCCACCCACCCCGCCCGCATCCGATTCCACCGCATCCGATGTTGCTGCACCCGAGTCCACCGCACCCGGTGCGCCCGAGCCGACGTCACAGTCTGAACCGGCGGTTCCCGACCCGGTCTCGCCCCGGTCCGACCTCGCGCTCGCCGGTGACCAATGAACGCCGCCGACCAGATCGAACAGATCGCCCGCGCCGCCATCACCGGACTGGCGACGGCGTCGAGGGAGTTCAGCGCCGTCCAGCGTCGGCTCTCCGAGGTCGCCGACCACCACCGGCAGGCCACCGCCGACGTCACCGCACAGCTACGGGCCGACCTCGAGACGGTCGCCGACGCATGCGACAGTCCCACCCCGCGAATACTGCTCCCCGCCGACGTGGCCGAGGCCAGTCCCCACCGCGGGCGCCACTCGGAATAGGCTGTGTGACGTGTTCGGCACAAGTGGTTCCAAGAAGCCGTCGAAGCCTCCGGCCAAGCTCATGAAGACCTTGGCCCGACGCGGTCCGCACCGGGTGCTGTCCGGCAACCTCGGGATCGTCGGGATGGACGGCCGGGTGTTCGCGCCGGCCGAGGGGACCCGACTGCCCGCGGTGGCCTTCGGCCATCACTGGCTCACCGGGAGCAGCCGTTATCGCGACCTCCTCTGTCACCTGGCCTCCTGGGGCATCGTGGTCGCCGCCCCGGACGGGCAGCGCGGCCTGATGCCGTCGGACGTCGGATACGCCGGCGAGCTCCGTGGCGCGTTGTCGGTGGTGTCGCATGCGCCACTCGGCGACGGCGGTATCACCGTCGACCCCCGTCGCGTCGGCTATGTGGGCCACGGTTTCGGTGCATCGGCCGCGGTGATCGCCGCGTCGACGGGCGTGGTGGCCGGTCAGCCGGCCATCGAGGCCAAGGCCGTGGTGGCGTTGTTCCCGTCGCCGACCA
Organism: Gordonia sp. NPDC003376; assembly: GCF_053589235.1. NCBI lineage: Bacteria > Bacillati > Actinomycetota > Actinomycetes > Mycobacteriales > Gordoniaceae > Gordonia > Gordonia sp. NPDC003376. The sequence goes on from NZ_JBSFRM010000007.1 coordinate 206,579, forward strand.
CGCCGGTGCTCGAGCCGGCCGCCGGGACGGTGACGGCGCCGGGGCTGATCCTGGCCTCGCCTCTCGCGGTCGACACCGTCGACGCCAACGCCCGCCCCCTCGCCCGCGCCTACGGCGGCGATGTGGTGTTGCGCACCCTGCCCGGCGCGAGCAGCCGAGGACTGCTCGAGCGCCGCACGGTGAAATCGCTCATCGGCCTCAACGGGGCCGACAAGCTGACCCACACCCAGGTGAGGGCGTTGCTCACCGGGTTCCTGCTGCACTCGCTGACCCTGGACAAGGACTACGCGGGATTCGCCGATCCGACCGCGGTCATCGGAAAGACGCTGGTCGTGGACCCCGAGGTCACCCCGGAGGGAGAATTGGATCACGTGTCGGCACTGCTCGGTGCCAAACCCCGCAAGCGGCGTGGCAAGGCCGCTGCAGAAATCCCGGTACCCTGACGACTTATGTGTGGAATCGTCGGATACGTGGGGGGACGCGACGCCCTCGACATCGTGGTCGAAGCGCTGCGGCGCATGGAGTACCGCGGTTATGACTCGGCCGGTGTGGCGATCCTCGACGGACAAGGTCACACCGCGATCGAGAAGAAGGCCGGTCGGCTGGAGAATCTCGACAAGCAGATCGCCACGGTCGGCCGGGAGTCGCTGACCGGGAGCACCGGCATGGGACACACCCGGTGGGCGACACACGGTCAGCCCACCGATCGCAACGCCCACCCGCATGTGAGTCTCGACGGCAAGATCTCGGTGGTCCACAACGGGATCATCGAGAACTACGCGCCGCTGCGTGCCGAGCTGGAGGCCGAGGGCGTCGAGTTCGCGTCGGACACCGACACCGAGACCGCAGTCCACCTGATCGCGCGTGAATACGCACAGGGCGCGACCGCCGGTGACTTCGTGGCCAGCGCCTATGCGGCACTGCGTCGACTCGACGGTGCGTTCACCCTGGTCTTCACCCATTCCGACCACCCGGACACGATCGTCGCCGCGCGCCGGTCGACGCCGCTGGTCGTCGGTGTGGGCGACGGCGAGATGTTCGTCGCGTCGGACGTCACCGCTTTCATCGAACACACCCGTGATGCCGTCGAGCTCGGCCATGACGAGGTCGTCGTGATCACCGCCGACAGCTACACCATCACCGACTTCGATCAGGAGCCCCGCGAGGGCAAGCCGTTCCACATCGACTGGGATCTCGCCGCCGCCGAGAAGGGCGGCCACGACTTCTTCATGCTCAAGGAGATCGCCGAGCAGCCCGCAGCACTGGCCGACACCATGCTCGGCCACCTCGAGGGCGGCCGTATCGTCCTCGACGAGCAGCGTCTCACCGACGACGACCTGCGTGATGTCGACAAGGTCTTCGTCGTCGCCTGTGGCACCGCCTACCACGCCGGCCTCCTCGCCAAGTACGCCATCGAGCACTGGACCCGGCTGCCCGTCGAGGTGGAGCTCGCCAGCGAGTTCCGCTACCGCGACCCGGTGCTCGACCGATCGACGCTGGTTGTGGCGATCTCCCAGTCGGGCGAGACCGCCGACACGCTGGAGGCCGTCCGGCATGCGAAGGACCAGAAGGCCCGCGTCCTGGCGATCTGTAACACCAACGGTGCGCAGATCCCGCGTGAGTCCGACGCGGTGCTCTACACCCACGCCGGCCCGGAGATCGGCGTCGCGTCCACCAAGTGCTTCCTGGCGCAGATCGCGGCCGCCTACATGGTCGGTCTGGCCCTGGCACAGGCGCGTGGCACCAAGTACGCCGACGAGGTGGCCCGCGAGTTCGCGGCGATGGAATCGATGACCGAGGTCGTGCGCGAGGTTCTCGAGACCATGGAGCCGGTCCGTGAACTGGCCCGCTCGCTCGCCCACCACAACACCGTGCTGTTCATCGGCCGGCACGTCGGATATCCGGTGGCGCTCGAGGGTGCGCTCAAGCTCAAGGAGCTCGCGTACATGCATGCCGAGGGGTTTGCCGCCGGTGAGCTCAAGCACGGCCCGATCGCCCTGATCGAGGACGGCCTGCCGGTGATCATCGTGATGCCCTCCCCGGCCGGGCGTGCCTTGCTGCACTCCAAGATGGTGTCCAACATCCGCGAGATCCAGGCGCGCGGTGCGCGCACCATCGTCATCTCGGAAGCCGACGACCTGGCCGCCCAGGCGGTCGCCGACCACTTCATCCCGATCCCCAGCACCCCGACGCTGCTGCAGCCGCTGGTGTCGACGGTGCCGCTGCAGGTGTTCGCCGCGACGGTCGCCCAGACCCGCGGATACGACGTGGACAAGCCGCGTAACCTCGCCAAGTCGGTCACGGTCGAGTAGCCCGCCATGCCGGTCAGCCTTCTCACCGCAGAACAGGTTCGTGTGGCCGAGCGGGCCACCGGTGAACTGCTCGCCAACGGCACTCTGATGCGTCGGGCATCCCACGGTGTGGCGCAGGTGGTGGCGGCGCATCTCGACGCCACCGGTGGCTGCTACGGCCGTACGGTGGGGATCGTTGTCGGCGCCGGTGACAACGGTGGTGACGCCCTGTTCGCGGGCGCCGAGCTGGCGCGCCGTGGCATCCGCGCAACGGCGGTGCTGCTGGCGCCCGACAAGGCTCATCGGAAGGGGCTCAACGCTTTCCGGTCGACCGGTGGCCGGGTCGGTACCGCGCTTCCCGGCGGCCTGGACGTCGTGATCGATGGAGTCGTCGGGATCGGCGGTCGGGGACCGCTGCGGCCGGCCGCCGCAGAGGTGTTCGCCTCGGTGGCGCCGTCGACGATCGTCGTCGCCGTGGACCTGCCCTCCGGGGTGGATGCCGACACCGGCCTGGTGCACGACCCCGCGGTGCGTGCCAACATCACGGTGACATTCGGCGTGCGCCGTCGCGCGCATCTGCTCGCCGGACCGCAGTGCGGGCGAATCGTGCTGGTGGACATAGGGCTTCCCGCCGATGCCGAGGGTGATCCGAAGGTGACGCAGGAGTACGCGTCGGGGGCGGTCCGGTTGCAGGAACTCACCGACGCCGACATCGCTGCGGCATGGCCGATCCCGGGCGCCCACGACGACAAGTACACCCAGGGAGTGGTCGGCGTGATCGCCGGTTCACATCGCTACCCGGGGGCGGCGATCCTGTCCACCGGCGCCGCGGTGGCCGCCACGTCGGGGATGGTGCGCTACATCGGTTCGGCGCATGCCGAGGTCGTGGCACACCGCCCGGAGGTGGTTGCGGTTCCGGAACTCTCCGAGGCGGGCCGGGTGCAGGCGTGGGTGATCGGTCCCGGCGCCGGGACCGACGACGCCGCATTCGAGCGGTTGCGGGCGGTCCTGGCCACCGACCTGCCGGTACTCGTCGACGCCGACGCGTTGACGGTGCTGTCCGCGCACCCCGACCTCGTGATCGGCCGGGACGCACCGACCCTCCTGACCCCGCACGCCGGTGAATTCGCCCGTCTCTCCGGCGAACCCGTCGGCGACGACCGCCTGTCCGCCGTCGCCGGGCTCGCGAGACGATGGGGTGCGACCGTGCTGTTGAAGGGGCGGATCACCCTTGTGGCCCAGGCTGACGGCACCGTGTTCGGAAACGATGCCGGATCCTCGTGGGCGGCCACGGCCGGTGCCGGAGACGTGCTGTCCGGGATCGCCGGTTCGCTCCTGGCCGCCGGACTTCCCCCGATCTGGGCGGGGGCAGCCGCGGCCCGTGTGCATGCCCACGCGGCGCGGAACGCCGCAGCCGGTGCGCCGATCGGGGCATCGGATCTGCTTGCCGCACTTCGCCCGACCATCCGGGAGTTGCTGCGCTCCTCGTCGGCTCAACCATCAACGGCCAGTGTCTGATTGAGCGATTCGCCCCGAACGTTGATTGAGCCGGGACCGAGCATCGCGAGGACCCCCGAACGATGATTGAGCCGGGACCGAGCGGAGCGAGGACCCCTGAACGATGATTGAGCCGGGACCGAGCGGAGCGAGGACCCCTGAACGATGATTGAGCCGGGACCGAGCGGAGCGAGGACCCGTGTCGAAATCTCCGCAGCCGGCGTCGGGTGGTGACCGCCTCCGAGGTGGTTACGCCGGCGAGTTCGGCCGACAGAGGTTTCGACTCGCCTCGTCGCTGCGCTCCTCGTCGGCTCAACCACCAACAGCCTCTTGCTGATTGAGCCGGGACCGAGCATCGCGACGACCCCCCCGAACGATGATTGAGCGGGGACCGAGCATCGCGAGGACCCGTGTCGAAATCTCCGCAGCCGACGTCGGGTGGTGACCGCCTCCGGAGTGGTCACGGTGACGAGGTCGGCCGGCAGGGGTTTCGACACGTCTCGTCGCTGCGCTCCTCGTCGGCTCAACCACCAACCGGCTCTTGCCGATTGAGTGGGATAGTCCCGAACGGTGATTGAGCCGGGACCGAGCGAAGCGAGGACCCGAGTCGAAATCTCCCCAGCCAACGTCGGATGCGTAACCACCTCCAAGGTGGTCACGGTGACGAACTCGGCCGCCGGAGGTTTCGACACGCCTCGTCGCTCTGCTCCTCATCGGCTCAACCACCAACAGCCCGTTGCTGATCGAGCCGGGACCGAGCATCGCGAGGACCCGAGTCGAAATCTCCACAGCCAACGATGTCCCCAACAACCCCACAGGTGAACCCCAACCCCCACAGTGAACAGCCGACCCACGTTATCCACAAATACTGATCGACTTGACAATTCGACCGCTCTTCGCCTATACGTTCGCTAGAATAGAACGCATGCAGGGGGAACTGGACACCATTCTCGACACACTCACCAATTGTCGTTTCGACGACGATCAGACCGGGCAGGTCGTCTTCGCGGACATGCAGACACTGGTCACCATCAGGAATGTGATCGATGCGCTGGCTGCTGCCGGGGCCGGGCACTTGGATCGGCTCCGGGTGGCGCAGAAGCATGGACACAAACCGATCGCCTTGTTGATCGAGATGGGGTTCGCGCCCGCCGTCGCTGCGCGGTTGCAGCGGATCGGGACCTCGGCGGTGGTGGAGCGCACTGTGAACCATGCTGCTGACGGGGCGATCTCGGGTGAGCATGTGGATGCGATCGTGCGCGGGCTGAATCAGATCGGGATGCGTGCCGGGGAACCTCCGGATGCCGAGACGTGGGCGATCTTTGAGGGTGATCTGTTGGCGCAGGTGTTGTCGGGGGTGAATCCCCCGGGGTTTCGTGCCGCTTCCTTTTGAGTCAGGAAGGATGAGCACATGCCGAAGAACATTGATCCCGAGGTCAAGGCTCGTGCGTTACGGATGTTGGCCGAGCATGGCGGGGAGTACTCGTCGACGACGGCAGCAGCTGCAGCGATCGCGAAGAAACTCGGAGTGAGTAAAGAGACGGTGCGCCGGTGGGCGGTGCAGGCCGAGGTCGATGGGGGCCGGAGGCCCGGGGCCAGCAGTGCCGAGCTCGCCGAGCTGAAGCGTTTGAAGGCCGAGAACAAGCGGTTGCGTGAGGACGTCGAGGTGTTGAAAGCGGCGACGTCTTTCTTCGTGGGGGAACTCGACCCCCGCAATCGATGATCATCAGCTTCATTGATGAGATGCGTACCAAAGGTGTTGCGGTCGAGTCGATCTGCCGAGCCCTGTCTGAGCAGGGCTGTCAGATCGCCGCACGCACCTATCGGGCCTGGCGGTCGCGTCGGCCTGCCGGACGCACCCATTCCGATGCGGTGACGGTGGACAGGATTCGTGATATCGCTTGGCGGACCGATGATCGTGGGCGGCGTCGGCTGACGCCCGAAGGGCTGTACGGGCGTGAGAAGATGCGTGCTCTGCTGCACCGGACGTGCCTG
>NZ_JBSFRM010000008.1:0-89698 GCF_053589235.1 Gordonia sp. NPDC003376
GGGAACGGTCAACCACCAACAGAGCCAGATGCCCGGTGGACTGAACACAACCACCAACTTGGTGGCTCCACAAGAGTGACACTGAAACCACCAACCGTTTCTTGCTGATTGAGCCGGGACCGAGCGAAGCGAGGACCCGAGTCGAAATCCGGCGACCGGACAATGTCGGCACACACCCCAGAAGTGGCCATGACGATCGAGCAGGACCGTGTCAGAATCCCGCGGGCAAGAAGTTCAGGAAGTCGTTGGTGACGCCGACCGCGTTGTCCGACGACCCACCGCGGACGACCAATGTCGCGAAGGCGAGGTCACCGCGGTAACCCGCGAACCAGGCGTGCGAGCCGCCGTCGAACTCGGCTTCACCGGTCTTGCCGTACACCTCGCCCTGCCCGGCGATCCTGGTCGCGGTACCGCTGGTGACCACTTCGCGCATCATCGGCCGCAGCTCCCCCACCACGTTGGGTTCCAAGGTCGTCGTCGGTCCCTCGATCTTTGTCTCACGACCCAGGATCAGTTGCGGTACAGGAAGTTTCCCGTTGTTGGCGACGGTCGCCGCGACCAGTGCCATTCCGAACGGGCTCGCCAGGTCCTTGCCCTGCCCGAAGCCGTCCTCGGTGCGCGCCACCAGATCGCTCTCGATCGGCACCGAGCCGGTCGCGGTGGCGAGTCCGGGGATGTCGTAGGTCTGGCCGAGTCCCATCGCCGTGGCCGCGTGCGCCAGATCGGACGGCCCCATCTCGCTGGCGAGTTTCGCGAATGTGGTGTTGCACGACTGTGCGAAGGCACGCTGCAGCGTCACCGAACCGAGGGAGAAGTTGTCGTAGTTCGGGATGGTGCGCGGGCCGATGGTCACCTCGCCGGGGCAACCCACGATCGTGTCGGGGGTGGCCATGTCGCGGTTGAACACCGCGGCGGACGTGACCATCTTGAAGGTCGATCCCGGCGGGTACAGACCGGTGGTGGCGATCGGTCCCTGCCGGTCGGCCGCCGGATTCTGCGCAACCGCGAGGATCTTTCCGGTGGACGGCTGGATCACCACCATCGCGATCTGGAACGCGTTGGTGGCGTTGACCGCCCGCTGTGCGGCATCTTGCACCGACCGGGACAGGCTCAAGGTGACCGCCGGGGCCGGCTCGGCCGCGTTGTCGACGAGGACGTCGGCGTCGAGCCCGTTGGGGTTGACGGTGACCACCTTCCAGCCGACCCGTCCGTCCACCTCCGACTCCACGACCTGTTTGACCCCGGTCAGCAGTGCGGGGGCGAAGTTCGGGTTCTTCGACACGAGTTCGACCTGCTCGTTGTGCACCACACCAGGGATCGCGAGCTGATCGCGCAACCGGTCGAATTCCTCCTCCGACAACCGGGTGATCGGATAGCTGCCGTCCGAGGCGGTGGATTCCTCGGCGATCCGCTGGACGTCGAGGTCAGGTTGGATCGGGGCCAGCACTGTGACCAGCCGGTTGAGCGAGTCGATGACCGAACCGGCCGCCGCGGCGGCCTTGGCGTCGAAGGCGATACCGATGACGGTGCCGTCGACGATCACCGCCGACCCGTCGGACTCGTTGACCTGAGCCCGCGGCGGTTCTGTGATGCGCAACGAAAGACGTTGATCGGCACCGAGTCTGGGATGAATATCGGTGGAGGTCCAGCGCACCCGCCAACCGTCGGCGTCGGAGCGGATCGCCTTGACGGTGGCCCCGTACTCCCAGTTCCGGGACCGCGGCAGATCCCAGCGGTAGGTGACGGCGACCTCCGCGGTGTCGTGGTCGACCGTGGCGCGGCTGGATCGGCCCGACACACCGGTGGCGGCGAGCCCGTCCCACGCGGACCTCAAGCCTGCACTTGCCGCCGACGGGTTGTCGGTGTCTGCGGCGGCAGCATCGAAATCGCCTGTGCCGAAGGCGGTCAGGAACGCTTCGACGGCCTCGCGCGGACCGTTGTCGGTCTCCGAGCACGCGGTCACCAGACCCAACGTCAGCGCAGCACTGATCAGGACGGCGGCCAGGGCGGCCAGGCGGGGTCTGCGATGCTCCATCGCTTGCCGATCCTAAGGTCCCGAGGACCTCGGCGGCGGGAGCCACGCGGAGACCACACCGAACCCACAGGCAACCCCGAGTCCATCACCGGTTCCGCCGGAACCCGGCCGGACTCAGTCGATCAGGATGGTGGCGAAGGTCCCCACCTGGGTGAACCCGATCCGCTCGTAGGCGGCGCGGGCCGGCAGGTTGAAGCTGTTGACGTACAGACTCGGTATGCGGCCCCGCGCGGCGATCACCGAGGCCACTGCAGCGGTGCCGGCAGCCCCGAGTCCCCGACCCCGCATGCAGGGGTCCACCCAGACGCCCTGGATCTGGCCGACCGCCCGCGACATCGATCCGACCTCGGCCTTGAACACCACCTGACCGTCCTCGAATCGGGCGAACACCCGGCGCGCAGCGATCAGGGAGGCGAGCCGGCGGCGGTAGGAGCGGCCGCCGTCACCGGCGCACGGGTCCACGCCGACCTCTCCGATGAACATGTCCACCGCGGCGGGCAGATAGGTGTCGAGGTCGTCGAGGGTCACCAGCCGGACCTGCGGGTCGGGCTCGACGAGCGGCTCCCCCGACAACGCCATGAGCGGCTGCACCGGCCGGATCTCGCGGGCCGGACCCCAGTCGGGGTCGACGCGCTCCCACAGCGCCATCGCGAGCTCGGACTCCCCGACGATCGACGAACAGATGCGGGCGCCGGCAACCGCACGATCGGCGAAATGGGAGAGGTCGTCTGGTGAGCCACGCAGCGGGATCATGTTGGCGCCGGAGAAGCACAGCGAACTCTCCGGGTCGGATGCCGACCACAGCTCACCACCGAGCAGCCGTGGCTCGATCCCGTGGGATTCGAAGCGCGCGGCGACCATACACATGGACACCGGGTCGGAGTTCAGGACGCGACTGACCGCGGGCGCGTCACGCGCACCGAGCGGCTTGTCGCCCAGCAGCCTCAGCACCGCGTCACTCCTCTCGTACCCGGAGTCTGTGTCTCCCCCGATCCCGGGGACTCCGATGCCCTACGAAACGGTCACCACCGGCGGCCCTGCGGACGCGCCTTCACCAGTCTCCCCCGACTCCTCGGCGATCCGCAGCGCTTCCTCGATCAATGTCTCCACGATCTGCGCTTCCGGCACGGTCTTGATGACCTCGCCCTTGACGAAGATCTGTCCTTTGCCGTTACCGGACGCCACACCGAGGTCGGCTTCACGGGCCTCGCCCGGCCCGTTGACGACGCAGCCCATCACCGCGACTCGTAGCGGCACCTCCATGCCCTCGAGGCCGGCCGACACCGCGTCGGCGAGCTTGTAGACGTCGACCTGCGCACGACCACACGACGGGCAGGAGACGATCTCGAGCTTGCGGGGCCGCAGGTTGAGTGACTGCAGGATCTGATCGCCCACCTTGACCTCCTCGGCGGGCGGCGCCGACAGCGACACACGGATCGTGTCGCCGATGCCCTGGCTGAGCAGCGCACCGAAGGCGACCGCCGACTTGATGGTGCCTTGGAAGGCGGGTCCGGCCTCGGTGACACCGAGGTGCAGCGGATAGTCACACTGCGCGGCGAGCTGCCGGTACGCCTCCACCATCACGACCGGGTCGTTGTGCTTGACCGAGATCTTGATGTCGCCGAAGCCATGCTCCTCGAACAACCCGGCCTCCCACAGTGCCGACTCGACGAGCGCCTCGGGGGTGGCCTTGCCGTACTTCTGCATGATCCGTTTGTCCAGCGAGCCGGCGTTGACGCCGATCCGGATGGGGATGCCCGCATCCCCGGCGGCCTTGGCGACCTCCTTGACGCGGCCGTCGAACTCCTTGATGTTGCCGGGGTTCACGCGCACCGCCGCGCATCCGGCGTCGATCGCGGCGAAGATGTACTTCGGCTGGAAGTGGATGTCGGCGATCACCGGGATCTTCGACTTCTTCGCGATCACCGGCAGCGCGTCGGCGTCCTCCTGTCGCGGACAGGCGACGCGGACGATGTCACAGCCGGACGCGGTGAGTTGCGCGATCTGCTGGAGGGTCGCATTGATGTCGTGGGTCTTGGTGGTGGTCATCGACTGCACCGAGATCGGGTGGTCGCTGCCGACTCCGACCGATCCCACCTGGATCTGGCGGGTCTTGCGACGCGGGGCGAGCACCGGCGGCGGGGCCGTCGGCAGGCCTAGGCCGATCGGGGTCGCCGTGGCCGGGTCAGAGGCGGACATCTCAATCTCCCTGCGGATGGATCTGTGGGTGTGGGCTGGGTGTGTGGCCCGACGGGTCGGGCCGGGTCGGTCGGGCGACGTCAATTCGGGAAGGTGATCGGATTGACGATGTCGGCGGTCAGGGTGAGCACCATGAACCCGGCCATCACCACGACCACCGCATAGGTCAGCGGCAGCAGTTTGTAGTAGTCGACCGGACCGCCGGGTGCACGTCCGAACCAGCGGCGCGCCGTGTCGCGTCCCTTCTCGTATCCGACGATGGCCATGTGGCCACCATCCAAGGGTAGTAGCGGGACCAGGTTGAACAGGCCGAGGAAGAAGTTGATGCTGATCAGCAACAGGAAGAAGGTCTCCCACAGACCGCGTTCGGCAGCCTGGCCGCCGAGCACCGTCGCGCCGTAGACGCTGACCGGGGTGTCGGGGTCGCGTTCGCCGCCGGTGACCGCGATCCAGAGGTTGTGCACCTTGGTCGGCATCGACAGCAACGCATTCCAGGTCTGGTGGGCGAGTTCGCCGGTGAACACCGCCGCGCCCGGCCAGATGGTCAGGGCGTTGTAGGTCTTCCAGGTCGGCGGGGCGTCGAAGACGATCCCGACCCGGTTGATGGTCTGGGTGGAGGTGGTGCCGTTCTTGTCGGTGGTGGTCACCGTCAGCGGCTGCGGGGTCATCGTGGTGGTGAACCGGCGACCCGCCCGGTCGACGGTCAGGGTGATCGGCCCGGCCGATTCGCGGATCCTGGGTGACAGTTGGGATGCCTGGTCGACGGCCGCACCGTCGATCGCGACGATCCGATCCCCGGGTTGTAGTCCGGCTGCCCCGGCCGGTCCGGTACCGGTACAGCCGGCCTCGGTCTGGGTGCCGTCGGCGTCGACGGTGATGGTCGACGGCACACACGAGATCTTGGTCAGGGTGGTGCCGACCGGCGCGGGTGACAGATCGGGTAGTCCCCATACGAGCCCGGCGACGACGATCAGCACGAACCCGAGGATGAAGTTCTGTGCGGGACCGGCGAACAGGACGACGAGGCGCTTCCACGGCTTCTGCCGGAACATCGCGCGGCTCTGTTCGTCGGCGGCGAGCTGTTCGTGCGGGGTCATCCCCGCGATATCGCAGAATCCGCCGAACGGCAGGGCCTTGACGCCGTACTCGGTCTCACCGCGACGGGTCGACCACAGGGTGGGCCCGAATCCGACGAAGTATCGGCGCACCTTCATCCCGGTGGCCTGCGCCGCCCACATGTGCCCGCACTCGTGCCAGGCGATCGAGGCGAGCAGCCCCAGGGCGAACAACACGACGCCGATCGCGAAAACCACTACTCGTACTCTCTCGTCTCTTCGTTCTGTCCGGGCGTGTTGCCTGGTTGCCTCCGGGAAAGCCGGGCGCGGCCCGGACGCCCGGTCAGGCCCGGCGCGTCGTCGCCACGAGCTGCGCGGCGCGTGTGCGCGCCCAGGCATCGGCGGCGAGGACCTCCTCCACAGTACCGGGCGTGGCCTGCCATTGATCTGCGTCGTCGAGCACCTCGCCGATGATCTCCACGATCCGCGGAAACGTGATGGCGCCGGCGAAGAATCCTTCGGCGGCGGCCTCGTTGGCCGCGTTGAACACCGCGGTGAGACTGCCCCCGGTGGTTCCGGCGCGCCGGGCGAGGTCGATCGCCGGGAACACCTCGTCATCGACGGGTTCGAAGGTCCACGCCGACGCCGTGGAGAAGTCACAGGCCTGCGACGATCCGGGCACGCGATGCGGCCAGCCCAGGGCGAGGGCGATCGGCAGTTTCATCGACGGCGGTGAGGCCTTGGCGATGGTCGCGCCGTCGATGAAGGTGACCATCGAGTGGACGATCGACTGCGGGTGCACGGTGACGTCGATCCGGTCGTAGGGCACGCCGAACAGCAGGTGCGCCTCGATCACCTCGAGCGCCTTGTTGACCAGGGTCGCCGAGTTGAGGGTGATCATCGGCCCCATCGACCAGGTCGGGTGCTTTCCGGCCTGTTCGGGGGTGACGTCGACGAGCTGGTCGGTACTCCACCCACGGAACGGCCCGCCGGAGGCGGTCAGCACCAGGCGGTCGACCTCGTCGGCGGTACCGCCGCGCAGGCATTGGGCGATCGCGGAGTGCTCGGAGTCCACTGGCACGATCTGGTCCGGCGCCGCGGCTTTCAGTACCAGGGCACCGCCCGCCACCAATGATTCCTTGTTCGCCAGCGCCAGCCGGGCCCCGGAGGCGAGGGTGGCCAGGCTCGGTCCCAGACCGATCGACCCGACGACCGCGTTGAGCACGACGTCGGCGTCGACGGTCTCGATCAGCCGGACCATCGCCTCGGGTCCGCTGAGGACGACGCCACCGAGTTGTGCCGACACCGTCTCGGCGGCCGCTGGATCGGCAACGGCCAGCCGCTCGGCCGGGACGCCGAAGGCGGCAGCCTGGGCGGCGAGGCGGTCGGTGTTGCCGCCCCCGGCACCGAGACCGGCCACCGAGAACAACTCCGGGTGTTCCGAGATCACCTCGAGGGCCTGCACTCCGATCGAGCCGGTGGAACCGAGAATCAGCACGCGCGTCGTCACAGACACCATTGTCGCGCACTGCCCGACCGGCTCGACGGCGCGGCGTGCCCGACGCCCCAGGGCACCCGGGTCTAGCCGGTGACACCCCCGGGTGCCGGGTGCACGCTGCGCCAGTGCTCGGCGATGTCGATGCGGCGGGTGATCCACACGTCGTCGTGCGACTGGATGTGGTCGAGGAACCGCTCCAGCGCGGCCAGCCGCGCGGGCCGCCCGACGAGTCGACAGTGCAGACCCACCGACAACATCTTGGGGGACCCCTCCACACCCTCCCGATAGAGCACGTCGAAGGCATCCCGCAGGTGCGCGTAGTACTGCTCACCCGACGGGAATCCACCCGGCGAGGAGAACCGCATGTCGTTGGTGTCGAGGGTGTACGGCACCACGAGGTGATCGACGTCGCCGGTCACACCGTCGGCGGTCCGCGGAACCTTGACCCAGTACGGCAGGTCGTCGGCGTAGCTGTCGGAGTCGTAGACGAAACCGCCGTACTCGACGACGAGTTCACGGGTGTTGGGTGAATCGCGGCCGGTGTACCAGCCGCGAGGTCGCTCACCGGTGATCTCGGCGAGCATCTCCATGCCGGCACGCATGTGCTCGCGCTCGACGTGGGAATCGACCATCTGGTAGCTCAGCCAGCGGTACCCGTGGCACGCGATCTCGTCGCCACGTTCGGTGAATGCCGCGGCGGCCTCCGGATTACGGGCCATCGCCTGGGCGACGGCGAAGATCGTCAGCGGCAGTCCGCGCCGTTCGAAGGTGCGCAGGATCCGCCACACCCCGGCGCGGGACCCGTACTCGTACAATGACTCCATGCTCATGTGGCGGTTCGGGAACGACTGTGCCCCGATCATCTCCGAGAGGAATGTCTCACTGCCCCGGTCGTTCTCGAGGACGTTGTTCTCGCTGCCCTCCTCATAGTTGAGGACGAACTGCACGGCGATCTTCGCGCCGCCCGGCCACTGCGGGTCCGGCGGATGGGCACCGTATCCGATCATGTCGCGTGGGTAGTTCTCCGAGCGGTAATCGGCGAGCGTTCTCGTGGGCGGATGCATGGGCGAATTCTTGCACCGATCGGCCGACTCGGCCCGGTGGGCACCGGGCCGGATCCGCGCCGGATACACGAGCGGAGGGCCTTCGGCGTGGGGAGTGCACCACCGTCGTCGGGGTACGGCTATGCTTCTCCCAGAACTACTACCGACCGTCAGAGAACTCTGACGTCAGCGCAGTGAGGAGTCACCGTGGCAAGCACCGACGTCGAGCACAGCGACGACATCGACACCGGTTGGCGGCGTGAGCCGGCCGACGCACCGTCGGCGCGGTTCGGATGGCACGGCGTGGCGACCCGCAACTTCTACGTCGCCGGCTGGATCTCCGTCGTGATCCTGCTCTGCATGCTGGTCGGCAATCACAAGGGGCACGTCGAGGACATCTGGCTGATCGGTTCGGCCCTCATCGTGGCCGCGTTCATCCTCCGCGGAATGTTCGCCAAGAAGCAGTGGAAATAGCCACCGGATCTTGACCACAGAGCCCGGCCGGACACGTTCCGGCCGGGCTCTGTTGCGTCTGCGGCCGGCTCTCGCCGATCGAGCAGGATGTCGTCGCGAAGCACCGCCGCACGCAGGGCGAGCCGCCGAGGAGCGCAGGTGGTTGGCAACACCCTTGGCTCGCTGGGTCTCGACACGGGTCCTCGCCTAGCGGCTCGGTCCCGGCTCGACCACCACAGATCGCCGGTTGAGTTGAGCCGACGAGGAGCGCAGCGACGAGACGAGTGCGTTTGGTGGTTGAGCCGACGAGGAGCGCAGCGACGAGTCGAGTCGAAACCCCCGCCGGCCGACATCGGGCGGCGATCACCCCCGAAGTGGTTGGCGACACTCTTGACTCGCTGGGCCTCGACACGGGTCCTCGCCTAGCGGCTCGGTCCCGGCTCGACCACCACAGAACGGTGGTTGAGCCGACGAGGAGCGCAGCGACGAGACGAGTGCGTTTGGTGGTTGAGCCGACGAGGAGCGTAGCGACGAGACGAGTCGAAACCCCCGTCGGCCGACGTCACGGGGTGACCACCCTCAGAGGCCGTCACCACCTGACCTCAGCCCGCGGTCTCCTCCGCGGCGAGCTGACCGCAGGCCGCGGCGATCTCCTGTCCGCGGGTGTCGCGGACGGTGCACGAGACGCCCTGCGCCTGCACCCGGCGGACGAACTCGCGCTCGACGGGTTTGGGACTGGCGTCCCATTCTGATCCGGGCGTCGGGTTGAGCGGGATCAGGTTGACGTGCACGAGCGAGCCGAGTGCCTTGTGCAGCTTCTCCCCCAGCATGTCGGCACGCCACGGCTGATCGTTGACGTCGCGGATCAGCGCGTACTCGATGGAGACGCGTCGTCCGGTGGCGTCGGCGTAGTAGCGTGCGGCGTCGAGGACCTCCGACACCGACCATCGGTTGTTCACCGGGACCAGGGTGTCGCGTAGTTCGTCGTCGGGGGTGTGCAAGGAGACGGCCAGCGTCACCGACAGCCCTTCGTCGGCAAGCCGCCGGATCGAGGGCGCCAGTCCGACCGTGGAGACCGTGACCGAGCGCGCCGAGATACCGAGGCCCTCCGGCGCGGGTGAGGTGATCTGCCGAACCGCCGACACCACGCGCTTGTAGTTGGCCAGCGGCTCGCCCATACCCATGAAGACGACGTTGGACAGTCGTCCCTCGGGACCGAACTCGCCGTCACGCAGTGCCCGGGCCGCGGCACGCACCTGGTCGACGATCTCGCCGGTCGACAGGTTGCGGTCGAGACCGCCCTGGCCGGTCGCACAGAACGGGCAGGCCATGCCGCAACCGGCCTGGCTGGAGATACACAGGGTGTTGCGGTCGGTGTAGCGCATCAGCACACTCTCGAGCAGCGTCCCGTCGTGCAGCCGCCACAGGGTCTTGCGGGTGCTGCCGTCGTCGCAGGAGACGTGCCGGACGGGGTCGAGCAACTTGGGGAACAGCGCGTCGCCGACCTTGGCCCGGGCACCGGCCGGGAGGTCGGTCATCTCCTCGACGTCACCGTTGAGTCGGCCGTAGTACTGGCGGGCGAGCTGATCGGCACGGAACTTCGGCAGGCCGAGTTCCCCGAGAGCCGCAACCCGTGCCGCCTGATCGAGATCGGCGAAATGCGTCGGCGGACGCCCCCGACGAGGGGCGTCGAACACGAGCGGCAATGAAGTCATGGGTTCCATTGTCGCACGTCACGAAGGGTGGTCGTGGTCACCGCCACGACCTCGGTCCCGCACCGGTCACCGTGTCAGAGCAGCGCGGTGAGCACCGCCCACACGATGAACGCCGACGGCAGCAGCGAGTCGAGACGATCCATGATCCCACCGTGGCCGGGCAGCAGGGTGCCCATGTCCTTGATCCCCAGATCGCGTTTGACCTGGGATTCCACCAGGTCACCAAGGGTCGCGCAGATCACCAGGACCGGCCCGAGGACCAGTCCCACCCACCAGCGGTTGTCGAGGAGGAAGATCACCGAACACACCGCTCCGGTGGTGCCGACCAGCAGCGACCCGACCAGGCCCTCCCACGACTTCTTGGGGCTGATCGCGGGCGCCATCGGATGCTTGCCGAACAGCACACCGGCGGCATAGCCGCCGACATCGGAGCAGACCACCACGATCATCAGCGTCGCCACGCGTGCGGCTCCGTGATCCTGGTTCACCATCAGCACACCGAACGACGCCAGCAGCGGCAGCCAGGCCGCCACGAACACCGATGCGGCGAGGTTGCGGAGATAGTTCTGCGGGGCCTGGGAGATGCCCTGGGCGAGCAGCTTCCACACCATGGCCACCAGCACGGTGCCGACGAAGGCCACCAGGATGCCGGTGGTCCCCCACGGCCAGCTGCACCAGATCATCGCCTGGCCGCCGACGATCAACGGCCAGAACGCGACGTCGTATCCGCCGCCCCGGAGGCGTTTGGTCACCTCCCAGGTGGCGGTGGCGAACGCCAGGGCGACGATGACATACCAGAGCTTGGGTGCGAACAGCAGGATCAGGATGATCGTGACACCGAGTGCCACACCCACCCCGATCGCCGCGGGCAGATCACGTCCCGCACGAGACTTTCGTGGTGACTCCGGCTCCGCTGCCGACGCCTTGTCCATCGTCTGGTTTCCGCCTGTCTGAGTCCGAAGGGTGCCGAGGGGTGTGATCACACCTCGAGCAGTTCGGACTCCTTGTGCTTGACCAGCTCGTCGATCTGGCTGACATAGGTGCCGGTGGTCTTGTCGAGATCCTTCTCGGCGCGCACCACCTCGTCCTCGCCGGCCTCGCCGTCCTTCTGGATACGCTTGAGCTCGTCGAGCGCCTTGCGCCGGACGTTGCGGATGGACACCTTGGCGTCCTCGCCCTTGCCCTTGGCCTGCTTGACGAGTTCTTTGCGGCGGTCCTCGGTGAGCTGCGGGATCGACACGCGGATGAGCGTTCCGTCGTTGGTCGGATTGACGCCGAGATCGGAGTTGCGGATCGCGGTCTCGATGTCTCGCAGGGTGGAGGCCTCGTAGGGCTTGATCACCACCAGGCGCGGTTCCGGGGTGGTGATGGAGGCGACCTGGGTGACCGGGGTCAGGGAGCCGTAGTACTCGATCTGGATCTTGTTGAACATCGCCGGATTGGCGCGACCGGTGCGGATGGAGCCCATGTCGTCTTTGGCGACGCTGACGGCCTTCTCCATCTTCTCCTCGGCGTCGAGCAACGTTTCGTCGATCATCGTGATTCCTGTTCGGTATCTCGGTCCGGGCCGTCACCCGAAGGTGGCGGCCCGGTCCTGCGGGTGTCGTGGATGGTGGGCGGTGGTGGTTCGGGGTGAGCGTCTAGGTGGTCGACACCAGGGTCCCGATCCGCTCGCCCGACACCGCGCGGGCGATGTTCCCCTGCTCGAGGAGATTGAACACCAGCATCGGCATCTTGTTGTCCATGCAGAGGCTGAACGCGGTCGCGTCGGCCACCTTGAGCTGCTTCTCGAGCGCCTCGCGGTGGGTGATCTCGCGGTAGAGGACGGCGTCGGGGTTGGTCCGCGGGTCGTCGCTGTAGACGCCGTCGACGGCCTTCGCCATGAGCACCACCTCGGCCTTGATCTCCAGGGCACGCTGGGCGGCGGTGGTGTCGGTGGAGAAGTACGGCATTCCCATGCCGGCACCGAAGATCACCACGCGGCCCTTCTCCAGGTGACGCTGGGCGCGCAGCGGGAGGTAGGGCTCGGCGACCTGACCCATGGTGATGGCGGTCTGCACGCGGGTGGTGACGCCACGCTTCTCCAGGAAGTCCTGCAGCGCAAGGCAGTTCATGACGGTGCCGAGCATGCCCATGTAGTCCGAGCGGGACCGGTCGAGGCCGCGCTGCTGCAGTTCGGCGCCGCGGAAGAAGTTGCCGCCGCCGATCACCACGGCCACCTGGGCACCGGAGGCGACGACCTCGGCGATCTGGTCGGCGACCGTCGCCACGACATCGGGATCGAGTCCGACCTCACCACCGCCGAACATCTCGCCGCCGAGCTTCAGCAGGACCCGCTTGTAGCCGGCCCGGGCCGCATTCTCCGAGTGCTGGGATTCCGGGGACTCGCTCATCAACTTCCTCACCGCCGCCGACTGTGTACGTCGGCCCTCGTCCGCGCTGGGCGGATCCGGGCCGGTCTTGCAGAGATCATCTTAGGGCCCCGACGCGACGACCCCGTGTCCCCCATGGATACGGGGACACGGGGTCATCGTTTCGTCAGGTGGTGTGCCGGGGGCACACCCGACCGGTCAGGACTGACCGACCTCGAAGCGGCTGAAGGCCACCACGGTGGCGCCCGCCTCGTCGAGGATGTTCTTCACGGTCTTCTTGGACTCCTTGACGAAGGGCTGGTCGACCAGCACGACGTCCTTGTAGAAGCCGGTCAGACGGCCTTCGACGATCTTCGGCAGGGCCTGCTCGGGCTTGCCCTCGGCCTTGGCGGTCTCCTCGGCGATGCGACGCTCGTTCTCGACGACGTCGGCGGGGACCTCGTCGCGGCTGGCGTAGCGGGCCTTGAGTGCGGCGACCTGCTGTGCGGCGTTGCGCGCAGCCTCCGCGGCGGCGTCACCCTCACCGGTGTAGGACACCAGCACACCGACGGCCGGCGGCAGATCGGAGGCACGCTTGTGCAGGTACACGGCGACCGGGCCGTCGTAGTACACGACGCGACGCAGCTCGAGCTTCTCACCGATCTTGGCGCTGAGCGCCTGCACGGCGTCGGCGACGGTACCCTCACCGAGAGCAGCGGCCTTGAGTACCTCGACGTCACTGGTCTTGGCGACCTGGGCGGCGTCGAGCACCTTGTCGGCGAGTTCCTGGAACTCGGCGTTCTTGGCGACGAAGTCGGTCTCGGAGTTGAGCTCGATCATCACACCGCCCTTGGCGGCGACGAGGCCCTCGGCGGTGGAGCGCTCGGCGCGCTTGCCCACGTCCTTGGCGCCCTTGATACGCAGCTCCTCGACAGCCTTGTCGAAGTCGCCGTCGTTGTTCTCCAGGGCCTTCTTGCAGTCCAGCATTCCAGAGCCGGTGAGTTCGCGGAGACGCTTCACATCGGCTGCGGTGTAGTTCGCCATCGTCGGCGAGCCTCCTTAGAGAGAGTATTGGGATGTCTGCCGGCCTCCGGCCCGGACGGACCGGAGGCCTGCGACGTGGACCCGTACGGGTCAGGATGCCGGGGTGCCACCCTCGGCGGGTGCGGCGGCCTGGGTCAGCAGTTCCTGCTCCCACTCGGCGAGCGGCTCACCGCTGCCGGCCTCCGGCTTCGCGTCGCCCGAGGACTGGCCGGCGCGAGCCTGGACACCCTCGGCGACGGCCGACGCGACCACGCGGGTCAGCAGTGCAGCGCTGCGGATCGCGTCGTCGTTGCCCGGGATCGGGTAGTCGACGAGATCGGGATCGCAGTTGGTGTCGAGGATGGCGATGACCGGGATGTTGAGCTTGCGTGCCTCACCGACAGCAATGTGCTCCTTGTTGGTGTCCACAACCCAAATTGCAGACGGCACCTTGGCCATATCCCGGATACCACCAAGGGTGCGCTCGAGCTTGTTCTTCTCGCGGGTCAGCATCAAGATCTCTTTCTTGGTGCGACCCTCGAAGCCACCGGTCTGCTCCATCGTCTCGAGTTCCTTCATCCGCTGAAGGCGCTTGTGGACGGTCTGGAAGTTGGTGAGCATGCCACCGAGCCAGCGCTGGTTGACGTACGGCATACCGACACGGGTGGCCTCGGCCGCGATGGACTCCTGGGCCTGCTTCTTGGTCCCGACGAAGAGGACGGTGCCACCGTGGGCGACGGTCTCCTTGACGAACTCGTACGCCTTGTCGATGTAGGTCAGCGTCTGCTGCAGGTCGATGATGTAGATACCGTTGCGGTCGGTGAAGATGAATCGCTTCATCTTCGGGTTCCAACGGCGGGTCTGATGCCCGAAGTGTGCGCCGCTGTCGAGCAGCTGCTTCATGGTCACAACAGCCATGAATCAATCCTTTGTGTGCAGTTGACATCGGTACCGGCGGTACCGATCCTGGCACCCACTGCTCGCACGGAACCCGACCGTGGTCGGGACCGCCCGCGCGGAGCAGGTCGGGGGCATGAGCCGCCTCGACCCGAGTTGTGGGCGCGCGAAGTCACTCCGCCCGCAGACGAAGTGCCCGTCAACCATACGCCCGGGCGTGACCGGGATCCAAAATCCGCCGGAGCCGACCAGGGCTGCGCTGCGTCTAATCCACCATGAACCCGACGCAGACCCGCGGCGTTTTGTCCCGGCGGTCCCGCAATCTCGTGACCCGCCGTGCCTCGCCGCGGGGTCGTGTGTCGCCCAGTCGTGTGTCGCCCAGTCGTGTGTCGCCCAGTCGTGTGTCGCCCAGTCGTGTGTCGCCCAGTCGTGTCTCTCGCGGTGGTATGTCCGGGAGCAGGCGGTTGTCGCGGTTGTCGCAGTGGGGACGACTCATCGCGGCGCTCACCGAGATCGCCTTGGTGGCGTCGTTGTTGTTGGCGGTGCCGGCGCTGGTCGGGGCCCGGCCCCTGTCCGCATCGTCGTCGGCGCCGACGGGCGCCTACGTCGTCCCCCTGCCACCGAGGCCGACGGTGGTCCGGGGATTCGACGCCCCGACCCCACGGTGGCAGGCCGGTCATCGCGGGATCGACCTCGCCGCGCCCGTCGGGGCGTCGGTGCTGGCCGCCGGTGACGGTGTGGTGCGATTCGCCGGATCGGTCGCCGGGAAGCCAACGGTGTCGATCGAGCACGCCGACGGGGTGATCACGACCTATGAGCCGGTACGCGCCTCGGTGCGCCAGGGGATGCGGGTGCGCCGAGGAGAGGTGATCGGCGCGGTTGTCGGCGGGCATGACGGGTGCGCGGCGTCCGCATGCCTGCACTGGGGTGCCCGCCGCGGAGCGGGCCGGACCGCCACCTACCTCGATCCGCTCGGACTGTTGGGTGCGGTGCCGGTGCGACTCAAACCGCTCGGTGACTCCGCGTTCGGCGGGGTGCCACCCTGACGCGGGGGGCGGCCCGGCCGATCATGCGCGCGGGTGGGCCTGCCGGTGCACCGCACGCAGCCGTTCGACGCTGACGTGGGTGTAGATCTGCGTCGTCGCCAGCGACGAATGGCCGAGCAGTTCCTGCACGACGCGCAGGTCGGCGCCGCCCTCGAGGAGGTGGGTCGCAGCACTGTGGCGTAGTCCGTGCGGGCCCATGTCCGGGCCGCCGACCGCGGCGACCGCTGTGGTGACCACGGTGCGGGCGACGCGCTGGTTGAGTCGTCCACCCTTGGCACCGAGGAGCAGGGCGTCGCCGGATGTCGGTCCGGCCACCTCGGGCCGCCCGGCCGCCAGCCATCGGTCGAGAGCGTCGGCGGCCGGGACCCCGAAAGGCACCGAGCGCTGCTTGTTGCCCTTGCCGATCACCCGGAGGACCCGACGGTCGGTGTCGACGTCGTCGAGGTCGAGTCCGCACAGTTCACCCACACGGATGCCCGTCCCGTAGAGCAGTTCGACGATCGCGCGGTCACGCAGGGCGATTGGGTCGTCGGGGTCGTATCCGATGTCCGGGACCCCGTCAGCGCCTGCATCCGTGTCCCCGTCGGCTGCGGTGTCGCCGGTGTGCCGGTTCCGGCCGGCCGCGGCGATGGCGGCCCCGGCCTGCTCGGCGGTCAGGACGGCGGGCAGTGTGCGATGAGCCTTGGGCGCCTGCAATCGGGTCGACGGATCGATACCGAGGATGCCCTCCCGGGTCGCCCACGCGCAGAAGGTCTTCGCCGAGGAGACCTGACGGGCGACGGTCCTCCGTGCCGCGCCGCGACGGGTGTGGTCGGCGAGCCAGGCGCGCAGGAGATCCAGGTCGATCGCGACGACGGCGACGCCTCGGGCACCGGCGAACGAGACCAGGCCCCGGACGTCACCGGTGTAGGCGCGGATGGTGTGGTCGCTGAGTCCCCGTTCGAAGCGCAGGTGCTCGGCGAACTCGGTGATCACCGAGCCCGTTCCGGCGGCCGCGTGGCCGGGGCCCGTGTTCCCGAGGTGTGAACGTCCGGGCTCTGAAATGCCGGGCTCTGAAATGCCCGGCTCTGAAATGCCCGGCTCTGAAATGCCGGAGTGGGAATCTCCGGAGTCCGGGCCGTCTGTGCCCTCGACGTCGTCGGTCATCCCCCGACCTCACCGGTCCGGGTGGGTGATCGCAAACGCCCACGCGGACTCGTTGCCGGATCGGTACCCGCGCGGTCGGCTCACACGTTCGCCCCTGCGGTCTCCTCCGATGCGCGCAGATCGGCCTTCCAGGTGCGGAAGCCCTCTTCGGAGCGGCCACGACGCCAGTAGCCGGAGATGGAGGCATTGGCGGCGCTCACACCACGTTCCTTGCGGACGTAGCCGCGCAGGTTGTGCATCACCGCCTGCGCCTCGCCGTGGATGAACACCTGCGGTTCGCCGTCGAACCAGTACGCGCCGCGCACGGCGTCGATCAGCGGGGAGTTGTCGCCGGCGCGGTCGTCGTCGACCTCACCGGCCGGGCCGCCGCGGTGCACCCAGGTGATCTCGGCACCGGCCGGGGCGGCCAGGGTGATCTCGTCCTCGGGTCCGCCGACCTCGACGAACACCTGTGCTCGCGCATCGGCCGGGAGTGCCTCGAGGGCCGCGGTGATGGCGGGCAGTGCCGACTCGTCGCCGGCCAGCAGATGCCACGGCGCGTCGGGCCGGGGGTGATAGCCGCTCCCCGGGCCGAGGAACGACACACTGGTGCCGGGTTCGACCGACGCCGCCCACGGTCCGGCGACCCCCTCGTCGCCGTGGACGACGAAGTCGATCCAGATCTCGCGGTTCTCGGCGTCGACGTTGCGGATGGTGTAAGTCCGCAGGGTCGGCTGCTGCTCGGCCGGCAGCGACCGCGATGCGCGCGGGTCGAAGTCGGCGGGAACGTCACCACCGTCGGGCATGAAGACGAGCTTGACGTACATGTCCGTCTCGCCGAGTCCGTCGCCGCCGACGGCCGGGACGAATCCCTCGAAGCCGTCGCCACCCAGGACGAGCCGCACCATGTGTGCGGTGAGTTGCTCGCGGCGCAATACGGTCATGGTGTTCACACGTTTGGCCATAGGACCTCCTTGTTCGTGTCCACGCTACGCCCCGATTTAGGCCTACCTAAGCAGTGATTTCGGTCACGTCGCCACCACCACATACCGGCCGACCGCTCGGCACGAACGCGAGCAACCGGTCGACGATGACTGTGTTCCAGACACGGGTTCTCAGGTCCCGGTGGACTCATGCTCCGTCCAACGCAGACCATCCCAATACCGATACCGCGCGCAATTACGGGGGTCCGGATACCAGCCCGGCACCGGACCGGACTGCGGCCGCTTCGCCGACGACGCCTTGACCACCAGGACGACGCCGCCGACCGCGGCCGCGGCCGCGAACACGCCGATCACGACCAGCACGATCAGCCAATGCCACCAGCTCACAGCTCCCATGGCGGCTTTCCTACCACCGTCTGCCACGAGAAGCCGGTCGTTCGACGTCGTCATCAGGGTTCGCGTCGGGGTGTGGCCGGGTCCACACCCCGACGCGTCCGGCGACCCGCACCGGTTCACCGCACGAGTCGCCATCCCTGATCGTCCTGC
Organism: Gordonia sp. NPDC003376; assembly: GCF_053589235.1. NCBI lineage: Bacteria > Bacillati > Actinomycetota > Actinomycetes > Mycobacteriales > Gordoniaceae > Gordonia > Gordonia sp. NPDC003376. The sequence continues at coordinate 17,931 of NZ_JBSFRM010000008.1, forward strand.
TCGACCAGACCTTTGAGGTCGAGCACAGCCAAGGCCGTGCGCACCACCGACACCGGCCGGCCCGACACGAACACGATCTCGTCGATCCCGAGTGCACCACGGGGCGGGAGCGCCTCGACCACTTGAAGCTGGTCGTCGGTGAGCCCATCGGTGGAGCGTGGCCGTCCCGGCGTCGGCACCCCACCACCGTCGGGGTGAACCAACCGGACGATGTCGTCGGCATCCTGGATGAGAACGGCATCGCCGTCGGCGATCATCGCGTGACACCCCAACGACGTCGCGGAGTTGATCGGCCCGGGCACCGCACCCAGGGGGCGGTTCAGTCGGCGTGCCCACGCGGCGGTGTTCAGCGCACCGGAGCGTCGTCCCGCCTCCACCACGACCACCGCCGACGCGAGTGCGGCGACCAGCCGGTTGCGGGCGAGGAACCGGTGTTTGGCCGCGGTCGTGCCGGGCGGGTATTCGGTGACCACCAGACCGGTGCGGGCGATGTCGGTGAGCAGCGTCGAATGCGCTGCCGGATAGTCGCGATCGATCCCGCACGCCAGTACCGCCACCGTCTCCCCGCGCCCGGCCAGTGCGGCACGATGTGCGGCGGCGTCAATGCCGAAGGCCGCCCCGGAGATCACCGTCCAGGAGTCGGTGACCAGGTCGCCGGTGAGCTCGGCGGCCACGTGATCGCCATATGTCGTCGATGCCCGGGCCCCCACCATCGCGACCGATGCCACCGACGCCGCGTCGAGCTGCCCCGGGCCGCGGACCCACAGTGCAAGGGGTTCACCTGCTTTGGCCGCCCTGGTTGCCTGCCGCAGGGGGAGCAGCGGCCATGCCGGCCATTCGTCGTCGTCCGGGGTGATCAGTCGTGCGCCGACGCCGTGGGCACGCTCGAGGTGAACCATCGTCACGTCGGCGCCGGCACGCGCTGCCGTCGGCTCGAGCACGCCGGTGTGCCCGTCGGGCACCGATCGTGCACGGATGGCGCGGGCGGCTTCCACCGGACCGAGTTCGGCAACCAGGTCACGGACCGGCCCACAGGGGGGCTCGGCGACCGCGGCGAGGTAGGCCCAGGCCCGCGCCTCGCGCTCGTCGGCGGCCGACGGCACCGGCCCGGTCATCGCAGCCCTCCCCGATCGCGGTACAGAAGAGCTTGTGCCACATCGGTTTCGGTGGGCGCGCCACGACCTTCGAGGTCGGCGATCGTCCACGCCACCCGCACCGCACGATCGGCACCGCGGGCGGTCAGGCGACCTTCCCGCATGCTCACCTCCAGCGGTCGCGTCACCGTGGGCGGCAGCGGGAAGTGTCGTTTGAGGTCTGCACCGCGCGCCTCGGCGTTGGTGCGCCAGCCGAACTCACGCCACCGTTCCACCGCCGCGTCCCGAGCACCGGTGACCCGCACGCGGATCGCGGCACTCGACTCACCGCTCGCCGTCGTCAGTGTCGCATTGCCGGGCGGATCCATCCGGACCCGGATGTCCACCCGATCCATCAACGGCCCCGACAGTTTCCCCAGGTAGCGGCGCCGTTCGACCGAGGAACAGACACAGGCGGTGTCCCGGGCAGGGGCACACGAACAGGGGTTGGCCGCCAGGATCAGCTGGAAACGGGCGGGATATTCGGCCACTCCGTCACGTCGCGGTACCTTGACCACCCCCTCTTCGAGGGGTTGTCTTAGCGAATCGAGAACCTTGGCACCCATTTCCGCGCATTCGTCGATGAACAACACCCCGCGATGGGCCAACGACACCGCTCCCGGGCGTGCCATTCCGGTACCACCGCCGAGCAGAGCCGTCGTCGACGCCGAATGGTGCGGGTCGATGAACGGCGGATCGGCCACCAACGGCGAACCCGGAGAGAGGATTCCGGCGATCGAATGCACCGCTGTCACCTCGAGGGACTCCTCGCGGTCGAGGGGTGGCAGGATTCCCGGCAGTCGCCGCGCGAGCATGGTCTTGCCGATCCCGGGAGGTCCGGTCATCAGCACGTGATGTGCTCCGGCGGCGGCGATCTCGAGGGCGTGGCGCGCCTCGGTCTGCCCGATGACATCGGCCATGTCCGGCACCAGCCGCGGTTCGGGCGCCGACGACTCACCGTCGACGGTGTCCAGCACGGTCTTTCCCTCCAACCACGCCACCACTTCTTTGAGGGTGTGCGCGCCACCGATCTCGATGTCGTCGATCAGGGTCGCCTCGGCGACCATCGAGATCGGCACCACCACACTGCGGAAACCCGCTGCACGCGCGGCGATCACCGCAGGCAGGATGCCCCGGACCGGGCGTAGGCTCCCGTCGAGCGCCAGCTCCCCCAGCAACACCGTCGACGACAACCTCACCGAGGTCACCTGCTCGGTGGCCACCAGGATCGCCACCGCCAACGACAGGTCATGTGCCGAACCTCGTTTCGGCAGTTCCGCCGGCGCCAGGTTGATGGTCACCTTCCCATCGGGAAACGAGTAGCCGGAGTTGACGATTGCCGCCCGCACCCGCTCACGACCCTCCCGCAATGCCGAATCGACCGTGCCACCGATGATCACGGCCGGCAGCCCCTGCCCCACATGCGCCTGCACCTCGATCACCTTCGCCTCGAAGGCGTTGAGCCCCACCGAGAACGTCCGGCCGAGCGGCGCGCGGGCCGTCGGCTCCTCGAGCTCACTCCACGATGTTGACATGGTGCCGCACCTGCGCCCGCTCACGATCAAACGGATGCGCCGGATCGAGTTGGATGGAGATGATGTCGAAACGGATCTGCGGCCAGTGCATTCCCTGCTGCGCCAACCACATCCCGGTCAACCTCCGCATCCGCCGGAACTTCTCCCGCGTCACCGCCGCCACCGGATCGGCGAACACCCGTGATGCCCGCGTCTTGACCTCCACCACCACGAGCCGACGCCCATCGGTGGCGATCAGATCCAACTCCCCGAACTTGTTGCGCCAGTTCCGTTCCACGACCGTCCACCCCAACCCCGTCACGAACTCGGCAGCCAGGTCCTCACCCAACCGCCCCACCTCCGCCCGGCGATTGGGCCGGTCCCCCACTGATTCCGCTGTCATGCAGCAAGAATCACTGACACCGACGACTCACGACGACGTTCGTCGACTGTCCCCACGAAATCTGTGGACCCATCCCGAACTGTGCACAACCGCACAGCTCAACACCATTTCGGTGATCGCATGTCCGCCCGGCCGCTACTTCCGCTTCGGGTTCCGCACGACGACCTCGAGCCCCCGGCACCGCTCTGAACTCCTTGCTGCAACCACGCGTCATGGACAATTCTGTGACGTGAAAGCACGAATTATGCGACGAGGTGCATGCGTGTGGATGGGGACGGAGGTCCGAACCGGGCCGTGCGAGGCAGTCCACCGAACAATCGGACATGCGAGCGACGTCGGGCTTCATCGAACGCCCCGGTGATTCCCCCGTCGCGGAACGGCGTTTCCGGGGAACCGACAGGGCCGATGGTCCCGGCGTGTGCGTCGGTGCCCAAAGCGCACGCGCACGGTATAACCAGCTCATGACGACAACCATCCTGCAGAATGCACGGCTGATAGATGGGACCGGCGCCGACCCGGTAGCTGACGCGGTCCTGGTGATCGACGACGGCAAGATCACCTACGCCGGATCTGCGGCGGGGGCACCGCAACCGGAGGACCCTGCCAAGGTGGTGACCGTCGACGTCGGTGGCAACACGATCTGCCCGGGCTTCTTCGACTGCCACGTCCACCTGTCGCTGCCGGGCACCAAGGGCTCCCCGATCATGTCCGCGATGGTGCCGCCGTCCTACCGCTACTTCGAGCTCATCGACCGGCTGAAAGCCACCATCGGCGCCGGTGTCACCACCGTTCGTGACCTCATGGGCATCGACGTCGGCGTGCGCGACGCGGTGGCCCACGGCTTGGTTGCCGGTCCCCGACTTCTGGTGGCCGACAAGATGTTCAGCCAGACCGGCGGCCACGCCGACTTCCACATCCCCTCCGGTATCGACGGCACCGGCCTGGTCGGCGGCCTGATCGTCGACAGTGTCGACGACGCCCGGCGCGAGGTCCGCAAGCTCCTGCGCGAGGGCGTCGACGTCATCAAGGTCGCCTCCAGCGGTGGCGTCACCTCGCCGAGCGACGACCCCGACTGGCTGGGCGCCCGCACCGAGATCGTCGCCGCACTGGTCGAGGAGGCCGACAACTACGGTGGCCGCAAGGTCGCCGCCCACGCCATCGGCCTCGCCGGAATCCGGGCGGCCGTCCAGGGCGGCGTGCACAGCGTCGAGCACGGCTACGCGCTCACCGACGAGCTGCGCACGGAGATGGTCGACCGCGGCCAGTTCCTGGTGCCGACCCTCATCGAGACCCTCAAGCCCGACACCGCGACCCCGCAGGCCGTCGCCAAGAGCACCAAGTGGCACGCGCTGGCCCACGAGTCCATCGCCGCCTCGGTCGCCGCCGGCATCAAGGTCGCCGTCGGCACCGACGCCGGTCTGGTGCCCGATCACGGTGCCACCCTGGGCGAGCTCGGGTGCTTGGTGAAGTTCGGCGGGATGACGCCGATGCAGGCGATCGTCGCCGGGACCAGCACCTCCGCCGAGCTGTGCGACGTCGCCGACAAGCTGGGCACGCTGGAGGCCGGCAAACTGGCCGACGTCGTCGTCGTCAAGGGTGATCCGCTGGCCGACATCGATTCACTCGCCGATCACGACAACATCCTGCTCGTCCTCAAGGAGGGCAAGACCGCGAGCAACCGCGGCGCCTACGCAGTCTGAACCTGCTGACGTAGCGCAGCCGGACCGACATCGAGGTCCTCTCCCGGATGGGAGGGGACCTCGCTCCTTCTCTGTGCGCCTGTGGCTCGGGAGCGACGCGGGATCACCGGCGAGTCCGGGAGACAACTGCGTCCGACGTGGTCGCGTACCGGCCTCGGGCGGCGGAGGTTTCGACACGCCTCGTCGCTCCGCTCCTCATCGGCTCAACCACCGAACAGCCGCCCGACAGCCCACAGCTCACCCTCGGCTCAACCACCGAACAGCCGCCCGACAGCCCACAGCTCACCCTCGGCTCAACCACCGAATCCGCACCCCGCCAACGAATTCGGGCGCCCGGCACGATGCCGGACGCCCGATCGGTGGTCACTCCCGAGGGATCAACCCCTTCAGGGTTCGTCGGGGAGTCGCAGTTCCGGCTTCTCGAGTTCCTCGATGTTGACGTCTTTGAACGTCAGCACCCGGACCTGCTTCACGAAGCGCGCGGGACGGTACATGTCCCACACCCAGGCGTCACTCATCCGCAGCTCGAAGTACACCTCGCCGTCGGAGTTCCGAGGGATCATCTCCACGGCGTTGGCAAGGTAGAAGCGGCGCTCTGTCTCGACCACGTATGTGAATTGGCCGACGATGTCCTTGTACTCCCGATACAGGGACAACTCCATCTCGGTTTCGTACTTCTCGAGATCCTCAGCGCTCATCCTGTAAGCCTATCGCGGGTGTTGTTGCTGCTGGTGGCGGTGCCACCCTGGGTGGAGGTCTGCCCGGGGCGGACCCGGGCAGCCACGTTTCGGTATGACATGCGGTGCTGCACCGACGGGCCGTGCTCGTCGAGGCGGGACATGTGCAGGGCCGTGCTGTAGCCCTTGTGGACGGCGAACTCGTAGCCCGGCAACTCGTCGTCCATCGCGACCATGATCCGGTCCCGCGTCACCTTGGCGATGATGCTCGCCGCGGCGATGCAGGCGGCCGCACCGTCCCCGCCGATCACCGGCAGTGAGGGCACGGTGAGTCCGGGCACGGCGAATCCGTCGGACAGTACGTACCCGGGGGTGACGACGAGGCCGGCGACGGCGCGTCGCATGCCCTCGATGTTGGCGACGTGGATGCCGATCCGGTCGATCTCGTCGGCACCGATCACCACCGCCGACCACGATTCGGCGTACCTGGTCACCGACCGGTACAGCTTCTCGCGGGCCGCCTCGGTGAGCTTCTTGGAGTCGTCGAGCTCGGCGAGCGAGGCCGGTTGTGTCGGCTTCAGGACGCACGCGGCCACGACGAGCGGTCCGGCACAGGCGCCACGGCCGGCCTCGTCGACGCCGGCCACCGGCCCCAGACCGCTGCGGTGCAAGGTGAACTCGTAGGTGCGTAGGCCGGCGGCCCGGCGTACCGGCAGGCGTGGTGGCCAGCGACTCATGGTCGGCCTCCCATCCTCTGCCGGTTCCCGATCCCCTGCCAGACCTCGATTCTGCGCCGAATCCCGTTCTGCGTCACGATCATCCCTGTCATTGCTGGGGATTGATCGCGGCGACACCACCCATCCGGGAGAAGGGGTAGATGACGAATCGGGTCTTGCCACGGATGTTGTCGATCGGCACGGTGCCGTCGTCGGTGATCACGCCGTTGCTGTCGGTGACGATGTGGTACCGCGAGTCCGACGAGCGGGTGCGGTTGTCACCCATCATGAAGGCGTGTCCCTCGGGCACCTTGATCGGCCCGAAGCTCTTGCCCAGGCACGGCGTCAGCTGACCTTCGGCGTTCACCGCGTCGGCGTCGGCGATGAGGTTCTCCGCCAGGTTCTGCCGCTGCAACGCCATGTCGACATACGGCTCGTGCAATGGCTTGCCATCGACCGTCACGCCGACGTTCTCGTTGTTGTCGCACTCGATGGTCTGACCGCCGACGGCCACGATCCGTTTGACGTAGTCGTTCTCGTCCGGCGGCGCGAACCCGAACCAGGACATGGCGTCCTGCAGACCGTGTACGACGGTGTTGCTCGATCGCGGCGAGACCCATGGGCCGCCCCACGAATCGGGCACCTTGAACACCACGACATCACCGGGTGTGGGATCGCCGAAGCGGTAGCTCAGCTTGTCCACGACGATGCGGTCGTTGGTGCAGCCGTCACATCCGATCAGCGTCGGTTCCATCGACTCGGAGGGGATGACGTATTGGCGCCCGATGAAGGTCTGCAGGATCCAGCTGATCAACAGCACGCACGCGACGATGATGATCGTCTCGCGCAGCAATGAACCCCGGCCGCCCTTGGGCTTGTCGTCTTTGGTCCGCCACGGACGCGAGGTCGGCTCCTCGGCGGAGCCGACCTCGTCGTCGGAACGGTGATCGTCTCTGCGGTCGTCGCCTGACCGGTTGGTGTCAGCCACGTCGTCAGAGTAGACGCGTCAGCGCTTTTCCTTGATCTTGGCGGCCTTGCCGCGCAGGTCGCGCAGGTAGTACAGCTTGGCGCGACGGACGTCGCCGCGGGTCAGCACGTCGACCTTGGCCAGGTTGGGGCTGTGCACCGGGAAGGTGCGCTCGACGCCGACGCCGAAGGACACCTTGCGGACGGTGAAGGTCTCGCGGACGCCACCGCCCTGGCGACGGATCACGACGCCCTTGAAGACCTGAACGCGCTCCTTGGAACCCTCGATGACCTTGACGTGGACGTCAAGGGTGTCGCCGGGGCCGAAGGCGGGGATGTCGTCGCGCAGCGACTGCTTGTCGAGAGAGTCCAGGGTGTTCATATGTCGTGGTCCTATTCTGGCTTGGCGTGAACAGAGGAACCTGGCGGCCCGGCGATGCCGGTCAGAAACTCCTGACCACCACATCTGGGGTTCGACCGGTTCATGCTCCGAGTCATGGCGTCATCCTGGGTGAGATGGCATGCGTTCACGCCGGCTCACCAGGCAACCCGACTATTGTGCCAGACCGACCCCTGCACGACGAAATCGCCACCGGCCACCGGCCACCGGACACACCGACATCACCTCGGCCGCGGCCAGCGCCGATCGTGCCGATGCCCGAGGCGGATTCGGCGAGGCGACGACGAGCGGCACGGCACCCACCGACCGCAGATGATCGACGATCGCGACCTCCGGTGCCCGACCGTCCGCGGCGAGGTCCTCGCCGGCCATCACCGTCAGTCCGGGCCGCAGATAGGGCGTGGGATCGCTGGTCCCGACGACGACCGTGCGGCGTCCGTCGGTGTCGGTTCCCAACCCGACGGCGACATCGATCCACATCGCGACCCGGCCGGACAGGCCTGCGTGTACCTGTCGGGCCCGCCGGGCCAGCCACTCCACCTCGGCGCGGGTGAGCGAGGTGTCGGGGTCGTCGGCGGTCTCCGTTCGCGACGGTCCACCACTCATACCGACCGGGTCCGCCCCCTGGGCCGTGTGGGCACCGAACACCCCAGCGGCCCCGAGCGCACCCAGACCACCGAGCGCACCCAGACCACCGAGCGGCAGCATCCCGGCGGTCGCGGCGGGCGCCGGTGACGTGTGCCCCGACGGTGTCTGCGCTCCGGGATCGGGGTCAGGGTCGGAGTGGTCGGGGTCGGCAGCGGTGGCCGCATCGTCGGCGTAGTCGTCTCCCGCAGCCGTCATCGCGAACCGGCCCGCGCTCGCCGCGAACACGCGCAGCGAGTCGTCGCCGAGCGTGGCGGCCACCTCACCCACGGCCTGATCCCTGGCCCACACCGCGGCGACGACGCCCATCCGGGCGCGGCCGGTGGTGACGACGTCGGCGTAGCGGTACAACGCACCCGCGGCCGCGGTGAGCGCGGCACTCGCCGCACCGGGCCCGGCCGCGTTCAGGCTCCGGGCCGACGCCCCGATCTCCTGCACCAGACGTCCCTCGCCGACGGCCAGGTGGTGGTGAAGCCGGTCGAGGTCGGCGGCGAGGCGGTCGACCCGCCCCGCCAGACCGGCGAGGGTCGTGGCGAGGCGGCGCAGATCGTCGGGGTCGGTGGTCGGCCAGTGCTCCCCTACCACGTGTCGGGTGAGGTCGGCGTCGCCGGCGGCGCCCTGGGCCGTCATCGGCCGTCCTGGACATCGGTGTCGATCCGGATCGCGGCCTCGGTGTCGGCGGTCTCCACCGCCATCACCGCCTGCGCGACGCGGTTCGCCTGTTGCGTGGCCAACTCGGCCGCAGTCCGCACCGCGTCTGCCGCGGCGTCGCCGAGCGGGCGTAGGCCGGCCCGGAACGCCTGGGCGCCGCGATCGGAGCCGAGGGTCGAATCGACCTCGGCGAGAAGAACTTCGAGGGCGGTACCGACTTCGGCCAGCCGGCCGGCGATGGCGTCGACGCCCTCGGCGAGCTGCAGCGCGGCATCGGGATCGATGCCCATCCGGTCGGCACCCATCCCCCCTGACGAGCCCATCAGGGCTCCTCGACGAGGACGTCGTAGCCCGGCGCGACCGCGGACAGGGCGGTGAGCACCTGGGCACGCCGCGCACGCAGCCGGGCGTCGGCGTCGTCGACGAGGTCGGTGATGAGCTGGGCGAGGACGGGCGCGCGATGACGACGCAGGGCCGCCGGTTCGATGGTGAGATCGGTGAGCTTGCCGCGGGCGTCGACGGTCACCGAGATCAGTTTGTCGGCGCTGACCGCGCGGGCGGTGAGATCGGCGAGAACGCGTTGGGCGTCGTCCAGTTCGGCTCGTTGTCGGGCGATCTCGTCGACGACGGCCGCCCAGTGTGGCCCCCGGCCTGTGACCATGCGCGCCTCCCCCTCGGATCCGCAATGCAGGTCGGTCGAGTGTAGCCCGCGATCAGCACCGCCACCGGGAGACGATCCACAGGTCAGGCGGGGGCGTCGGACTCCGGTTCGGGCAGCAGGTCGGGGCGACGGGCCCGGGTCCGCTCGAGTGACCGGTCGTGTCGCCACGCGGCGACCCTGGCGTGGTCACCGCTGAGCAGCACCGGCGGGACCGGGAGGTCGCGCCACACCTCGGGGCGGGTGTAACTGGGGCCCTCGAGCAGACCCTCGGAGAACGAATCCTCTTGGTGCGAGCGGGGATTGCCGAGCACACCGGGAATCAGTCGGACGGCGGCCTCGACCATGGCCAGGGTCGCGACCTCGCCACCGATCAGGACGAAATCACCGAGCGACACCTCCTCGACGCGCACACGCCGGGCGGCATCGTCGAACACGCGCTGATCGATCCCCTCGTAGCGTCCACACGCGAAGACGAGGTGTTTCTCGGCGGCCCACCGGTGTGCGGTGGCCTGCCGGAACGGGACACCGGCCGGAGTGGGCACCACCAGCAGGGCTTCGTCGGGGCACACGTCGTCCAGGCACGGGCCCCACACCTCGGGCTTCATCACCATGCCGGGTCCGCCGCCGTACGGCGAGTCGTCCACGCTGCGATGCACATCGTGCGTCCAGTCGCGGAGGTCGTGGACGCCGAACTCGAGGATCCCGCGGTCGATCGCCTTGCCCAGCAACGCGACCCGCATGGGTTCGAGGTACTCGGGGAAGATGGAGACGATGTCGATGCGCACGCCTCAGCGCTCCCCCGCCTCGTCGGCGGCGTCGGGGTCGATCAGTCCGACGGGCGGATCGATGACGATGCCGTCGCGGGTCACGGTCGGCACGATCTCCCGCACGAACGGCACGAGCACCTCACGGTTGTCGGGGGTGCGCACCGACAGCAGATCGTTGGCCGGCAGATGCAGGATCGACTCCAGCACGCCGACCGGGGTGCCGTCGACGTGGGTCACCGGCACGCCCTCGAGTTCATGGTCGTAGAACTCGTCGGGGTCGTCACCGGAGTCGACGTCGGTGGAATCCACCAGGAAAAGAGTGCCACGCAGCGCGTCGGCCGCCGACCGGTCGGCGATCTCCTTCAGCGACAGCAACAGCCGCCCGGCATGATCCCGGGCGGCTGTCACGGTGAAGGTTCGCTCGCCACCGCCGCGCGGCAGTCTGCCGCGCAGCGTGGCTCCGGTGGCGAACCGCTGCTGCGGTTCATCGGTGCGGACGTCGACGACGACCTCACCGCGGATGCCGTGGGACTTCACCACACGGCCCACCACGAGCTCCATGTGGCGTCGTCAGCGGTCGGTGTCGACGATGTCGACGCGCATGCCGCGGCCACCGATGCCACCCACGAGGGTGCGCAGGGCGGTGGCGGTGCGGCCGTTGCGGCCGATGACCTTGCCGAGGTCCTCCGGATTGACGTGGACCTCGACGAGGCGGCCACGGCGACCGGTGATCAGCTCGACACGCACGTCGTCGGGGTTGGCGACGATCCCGCGAACCAGGTGCTCGACGGCGTCGGCGACGACAGCACTCACGCCTGGGCCTTGTCACCCTCGGCGGCGGCCTCGTCCTTGTCACCCTCGGCGGCCTCGTCCTTCTTGGCGGCCTTCTTCTTCGGGGTGATCGCCTCGGCGACCGGCGCGCTGTCGGCAGCGGCCAGCGCGGCGTTGAACAGGTCCAGCTTGGACGGCTTCTCGGCAGCGGTCTTCAGGGTGCCCTCGGCGCCCGGCAGGCCCTTGAACTTCTGCCAGTCACCGGTGATCTTCAGGATGGCGGCGACCGGCTCGGTCGGCTGCGCGCCGACACCCAGCCAGTACTGCGCACGCTCGGAGTCGACCTCGATCAGCGAGGGCTCTTCCTTCGGGTGGTACTTGCCGATGGTCTCGATGACCCGGCCGTTGCGGCGGGTGCGCGAGTCGGCGACGACGATGCGGTACTGCGGGTTGCGGATCTTGCCGAGCCGCGTGAGCTTGATCTTGACAGACATGTCTTCTCAACTTTCAGTGGTCACTGCGCAATTCGGACGACCCGACGGAGGTGTCGGGCCCGGTTTTGCGATCTATCCGGGTGTGACCGTCGGTCGGTACGTGACCGGCTCCGACGAACCAGCAGTCAATTCTGCCAGATGAGACCCCGGAGACCGAAATCGCGACGTCGCACGGCGACCGCAGGGGCGACGGGGAAGGCCCCGAAGCGGGAGCGGCATGTGGTTACCCACCCCGCGAGAGGTAACCACATGCCTGCGCGCTCGACCCGATGATCTGGTCGCGGATGCGGGCCGTTCGCTCCCCCTCACGGCCTCGGCGATCACGCTCCCACCCGCCCGTTCCAGGCGGGGAATCATGCGACGCACGTCAGACCCTACCGAAGAGTAATAAAACTGACCAACGCCCGTTGGGTGATGTGGCTCACAAACCACGTGGGATCGGCTCGCATTTCGCCAGGAACGGACAGAGCGGACATCGACGTGTGTGCGCACTGTGCTCACGCGCCACACCCGCCCCAGGCGGCGGCGAGATCGAAACCGGCAGGCGCGCCGCCGGGTCCGGGACCGACAGGTCCGCGACCGACAGGTCCAGGACCGCCGGTTCTCAGATCGACAGGCCGGAGCAGACGATCTCCGACGGGTACCGCAGCACCCCGGGATCGACGGTCGGGTCGGTGTCGAACACCAGGAAGTCCGCGGGGTCGCCGTCGGCGAGGGTGCCGGCGTCGAGCCATTGCCGCGGCGCGGTACTCGCCGCGGCGATCGCCTCCCGGGTGGACATCCCGATGCCGGTGAGTGCGTCGATCTCGTCGACGATGCGTCCGTGCTCGACAAAGCCACCCGCGTCGGTGCCCGCGTAGATGGCCACCCCGGCCTCGCGAGCCGCCGAGAACGTCTGCGCCGCACGGGCATGCAGTGACCGCATGTTGGCCGCGTAGGTCGGGAACCGGTCTGCGCCGTCGGCGATCCCGGGAAAGTTCTCCACCTGGATCATGGTGGGCACCAACGCGATCGAACGCTCGACAAGGGCATCGATGTGGTCGGTGGTGAGACCGGTGCCGTGCTCGATGCAGTCGACTCCGGCCTCGATCAGGTCGCCGAGGGCGTCCGTGCCGAAGACGTGGGCGGTGATCCGCGCTCCCCCAGCATGGGCGGCGGCCACCGCGGCCTCGAGCTGTCCGCGATCCCACAGCGGGGCGAGGTCACCCACCTCGCGGTCGATCCAGTCGCCGACGATCTTGACCCAGCCGTCGCCGTCGGCGGCCTGGCGGGCCACCTCGGCGCCCAGCTCGTCGGGATCGTCGAGGTCCACGCCGTAGTCACGCAGATATCGTTTCGGCCGCGCGATGTGCTTGCCCGAGCGGATGAACCGCGGACAGGTCGGGTCGCCGTCGAGCGGATGGGTGTCCAAGGGCGACCCCACCTCGCGGATCAGCAGGGTGCCGGCACGCACGTCGGCGCGGGCGAACTCGCGTGCCCGGTCGATCGTCACCCCCAGGCCGGGGGCGATCCCGACGTGATTGTGGGCGTCGACGAACCCGGGCAGGATCCAGACACCGTCGGCGACGGTCTCCGCCCCGGCGACCGGGGTACGGCTGATCACCTCGCCGGTGACCCACAGCTCGACGGCCTCGTCGGTCAGCGGGTCCCGGCCACGGTAATGCCGCACGGTGGCGTCCGCACCCGTGTCTGCCACGGCTACTTCTTCTTGGGCTGCTGGAACTGGGAGACGTCGATGCCCTCGAGTCCGGGCGGCAACTGGTCGAGCCCCGGCGGCATCGCCGACAGATCCGGGAATCCGGCGGGCATCCCACCGGGCATGCCCGGGAATCCGCCCCGCACCTTCGGCGGTGTCGGACCACGTCCCTTTCCCTTGCCCTTGCGGCCCTTGCCCTTGTTCTTGCGGTTGGACTTGCGGCCCGGGCCGAGTCCCATCCGGCCGGACATCTGCGCCATCATCTTGCGGGCCTCGAAGAACCGGTCGACGAGCTGATTGACCTCGCTGACCGTCACACCGGATCCGTTGGCGATGCGCAGGCGGCGGGAGGCGTTGATGATCTTCGGGTTCTCGCGCTCGGCCGGGGTCATGCCGCGGATGATCGCCTGCACCCGATCGAGTTGCTTGTCGTCGACCTGCGACAGCGCGTCCTTCATCTGGCCTGCGCCGGGCAGCATGCCGAGGATGTTGCCGATCGGCCCCATCCGCCGGATCATCAGCATCTGCTCGAGGAAGTCCTCGAGGGTCAGCTCGCCCTGGCTGATCTTGGCGGCGGCCTCTTCGGCCTGCTGCGCGTCCCAGTGCTGCTCGGCCTGTTCGATCAGACTGAGGACGTCGCCCATGCCGAGGATGCGGCTGGCCATGCGGTCGGGGTGGAAGACGTCGAAGTCCTCGAGCTTCTCACCCGACGAGGCGAACATGATGGGCCTGCCGGTCACCTCACGGACCGACAGCGCCGCGCCACCGCGGGCGTCACCGTCGAGCTTGGTGAGGACCACACCGGTGAAGTCGACGCCTTCGGCGAAGGCCTCGGCGGTGGTGACCGCGTCCTGACCGATCATCGCGTCGACGACGAACAGGACCTCGTCCGGGGTGGTGGCCGCACGGATGTCGGCGGCCTGCTTCATCAGTTCCGCGTCGATGCCGAGGCGGCCCGCGGTGTCGATCACGACGACGTCGTAGTGCTTGGCGCGGGCTTCGTCGACACCGGCGGTGGCCACGGCCACCGGATCGGCTGCCGACACCCCGAGCGGGTTGGTTCCGGTGGGCGCCCCTTCACCGGTGACCGAGGTACCCGGATGCGGCGCGTAGACGGGGACGTCGGCGCGCTGGCCGACGATCTGGAGCTGCGAGACCGCACCCGGGCGCTGGAGGTCACAGGCCACCAGCAGCGGGGTGTGGCCCTGCTTCTTGAGCCAGGCGCCGAGCTTGCCGGCCAGAGTCGTCTTACCCGCACCCTGCAGGCCGGCGAGCATGATCACCGTCGGCGGGGTCTTGGCGAAGGTCACCCGGCGGGTCTCACCACCGAGGATGCCGATGAGTTCGTCGTTGACGATCTTGACGACCTGCTGCGCCGGGTTCAGCGCACCGGAGACCTCGGCGCCCTTGGCACGTTCCTTGATCCGCGCGATGAAGGACCGCACCACCGGCAGGGAGACGTCGGCCTCGAGCAGGGCCAGGCGGATCTCGCGACAGGTCCGGTCGATGTCGGCGTCGGAGAGCCTGCCCTTGCCGCGCAGGTCGGAGAGCGCACCGGTCAACCGGTCGGAGAGGGAATCGAACATTCTCCCATCCTCGCATGTCGGCCGGACCCGACGCCCGCCCGGCCGGACGATGTCCTCCTCGATGAGGTGACGACATCGCCGACCGGCGGCGTCGGCGTCCGGGTCAGCTGATCGGCACCCCGGACCGGCCGGTGCCGCCGAAGCTGGCCGGACCGTTGCCGTCGTCCTCGTCGTCGGTGGGTGGCCGCGGCACCGGGCACACCGCGACGATCTTCTCGGCCAACGACTCCCGGGCCACCGGGGTGTCGTCGGCCAGCACCAGGCAGAAGGTGTCGACGACGGTGCCGCCGAGCGTGGTGACCCTGGCCCAACGGACCCGGGCACCGGCCTTCTCCATCACATCGCTGACCCGGCTGAGCAGGCCCAGCCGGTCGTCGGTGCGCAACTCCATCAGCACCTCGCCGGCCGCAGGCGCGTCGGTCCACAGCACCTTGGGTGGTGCCACCGCGAAGAGGGCCGGAACCGCGTTGGCGGCCACGGCCTCCGGGTCGTCGGGCTGTTTGCCCGAGGTGGACGCGCCCGGCGAGCTCGTGACGGTACCGATGGTCGGGACCGGAGAGTCCTTCTCCCGCTTGTCGAGTCGCTCGAGCACCTTGACCTTGCCCTCGACCGCGGCGATCAACTGCTGCCGCAGCAGCCCCGCCTCCGGCGGATCACCGAATGCGGGGACCACGACGAAGCGGTTGACCGCCCTGCCGCGATGGTGTGCCACATTCGCCGAGTGCGATCGCAACCCGTTGAGCGCCAGCACACCCGACATCTTCGACAGCAGTCCCGGACGATCCGGGGCCACCATGATCACCGAGTAGGTGTGGATGCCGTCGGCCGGTGAGAGCCGCACCGCGAAGTCGCCGGACTCGGCGACCTGGATCATCTCGTCGGTCAGCGGTTCGGGTGCGACGAGCTCACCACCGTCGAGCAGACGCGTGGCCCGCCGCACCAGATCGGTGATCAGCGAGGCCTTCCAGTCCCCCCACACGCCCGGTCCGGTGGCTCGCGAATCCGCCTCGGCCAGCGCCGCGAGCAGTTCGAGCAGGACCCGCTTGTGCCGGAGGGTCTCCACCACCTCCTCGGCCGTGGCCGGGTCGTCGAGGTCACGCCGGGTGGCGATGGTCGGCAACAACAGGTGATGGCGCACCATCTCCGACAGGATCGCCACGTCCTCCGGCCACAGACCGATCCGGTTGCCCACCTGGACCGCCAACTCGGCGCCGACCATGCTGTGGTCGGCGCCCCGCCCCTTGCCCAGATCATGGATCAGGGCTCCGAGCAGCAGCAGATCCGGGCGCGAGACCCGGGTGGTCATCGACCCCGCGTAGGCGGCGGTCTCCACCAGGTGCCGGTCGACCGTCCAGGTGTGGATGGCATCACGCGGCGGAAGGTCGCGGACCGCACCCCATTCCGGAAGCAGGCGGCCCCACAGTCCGGTGCGGTCGAGTGCCTCGATCGGCGCCACCATGTGCTGCCCGGAACCCAGCAGCACCAGCAGGTCGCTGAGGGCCTCCGACGGCCAGGGCTCACGCAGTTCCGGCGCATAGTCGGCCAGCCGGGACAACGTGGAGGCACTGATCGGGAGTCCGGTACGCGCCGACGACGACGCGACACGCAGGATCAGCCCCGGGTCCTTGCTCGGGATGGCGTTGCGCGCCAACACGATCTCACCGTTGTGCTCCACCACGCCCTCGTCGAGCGGACGCCGGATGGGCGATCGCCGGAGCTTGGCCAGGCCGCGCCGCGGTAGGGCGTTGCCCGCCGTGCGCAACCCGACGTCGGTGGAGTACCCGATCGTGCGTGCCGCGTCACTGATCACGCGGGCGAGGTCGAACCGGTCCCCGATACCCAGAGCCGCACCGATCTCGTCGGCGTCCTGGGCCCGGACCTGTTCGCGTGCGCGACCGGCGATCCGGTGCAGTTCGGTACGGATGTCCAGCAATCGCTGGTAGGCAACCTGCGGTCCGGCGTTGGGGCTGTCCGGACGCAGATTGGCCATGCCGTCGGTCAGCTGGGCGATCGCCAGCGCACCGAGCAACTGCACATCACGCAACCCGCCGCGCCCGTTCTTCAGGTCGGGTTCGGCACGGTGGGCGATGTCGCCGCTGCGGCGCCACCGATCCCGCGCATGATCGACCACGGCAGGAAACCGGTTACGGATGTCGGTGCGCCACTGCTGACGCACACCACCGATCAACAGGGACGAGAGATCCTCGTCACCGGCGATGTGCCGCGCCTCGAGCAGACCGAGTGCCGCGGTGACGTCGTCACCGGCCACCTGCAACGCCTGCGGCACCGTACGGACACTGTGATCGAGCGGGATGTTGGCGTCCCACAACGGGTACCAGAGTCCGTCGGCCACCTCCGACACCCGTTCCGGGGGCAGGTCCTCGTGCAGGAGGATCAGATCCAGGTCCGAGTGTGGGAGCAGTTCTCCGCGGCCGAGTCCCCCGACCGCGACGATGGCCATCCCGCTGCCGGGCTTGATCCCGAGTTCGGCACCCTTGCTGGTCAACCAGAACTCGTGCAGATCCACCAGGACCTGACGCAGACCGGCCGCGTCCAGACGGTTGGGGCCGGCGGCATCGGTCAGTTGTCGACGTGTCTTGGCGAGATCGGTTGCGGCAACGGAGATGTTGGGCTGGGAAGAACGCGGCCCCGCGCCCGACTCGTCGTCGGGGGCGGGGCCGTGTCCTGTGCTCACGAAGGGCATCGGCCCTCGTCAGAGTGCGTCGGCGCCGCGCTCACCAGTGCGAACGCGAACCACGGATTCGACCGGTGAGACCCAGACCTTGCCATCACCGATCTTGCCGGTGCGGGCGGCCTCGACGATGACGTCGACGACCTTGTCCACCGCCGCGTCGTCCACGACGACCTCGACACGGACCTTGGGGACGAAGTCCACCGAGTACTCCGCGCCACGGTAGACCTCGGTGTGGCCCTTCTGGCGACCGTAACCCTGCACCTCACTGACGGTCATGCCCAGGATTCCGGCCTGTTCCAGCCCGGCCTTGACGTCCTCCAGTGTGAACGGCTTCACGATTGCGGTGATCAGCTTCATGAGTTATCCCTCTCCACGGGTATCAAGCGTAGTGGTCAACGATGCGCGAGTCAGGCCAACTCGTACGCGGTCTCGGCGTGTTCTGCCTCGTCGATGCCGCTCTTCTCCTCGTCGGCGTCGACACGCCAGCCCAGCGGCTTGAGGATGAGGGCGATGATCGCGGTCAGGACACCGGTGAACGCGAGGGCGAACAAGGCGATCACGATCTGCACGACCACCTGCTTGTAGTCACCGCCCCAGAACAGGCCGGTGCCCTGCGCCAGCAGACCGACGCCGATGGTGCCCCAGAGGCCCGCGACGAGGTGCACACCGACGACGTCGAGGGAGTCGTCATACCCGAACTTGTTCTTCAGACCGATGGCGAGTGCGGCCAGCACACCGGCGATCACACCGAGGATCAGCGATCCGACCGGGGTCAGGGCGCCACAGGCAGGGGTGATGGCGACCAGGCCGGCGACGATACCCGAGGCGGCACCCACGCTGGTGGCGTGCTTGTCGCGAATCCATTCGACGGCGAGCCAGCCGACGATCGCGGCGGCGGTGGCGGCCGTGGTGTTCAGCCACACCTTGCCCGCGGTGAGGTCGGCGGCGAGCTCCGAACCGACGTTGAAGCCGAACCAGCCGAACCACAGCAGTGCGGCACCGAGCATGACGAACGGGATGTTGTGCGGACGGTAGGCGGTCTTGCCGAAGCCGACGCGCGCGCCGACGACCAGGGCCAGGACCAGGCCTGCCATACCGGCGTTGATGTGGACCACGGTGCCACCGGCGAAGTCGATCGGAGCGACGTTGGCCGCACCGTCGGTGGTGCCGAACATCCAAGCGGCGAAGCCGTCTTCGCCACCGCCCATGATGCCGCCGCCACCGACGAGGCCGCCCCACACCATATGGGCGAGCGGGAAGTACACGATGGTGGCCCACAGCACGGTGAAGACCAGCCAGGTGGAGAACTTCACACGCTCGGCGACCGCACCCGAGATCAGGGCGACGGTGATCACCGCGAACGTCAGCTGGAAGCCGAGGAACACGACCGCCGGGATCGACAGGCCCGCGGTGACGACCGCTTCCTTGCCGTCGATCGTCGCGGTGTTCATCAGCTGATCCGAGCCGAACAGCGCGAACGGGTTGGCGAAGATTCCGCCGATGTCGCTGTTACCGGTGATGCCGTCGCTGAACGACATCGAGAAACCCCACAGGACGTAGATGACGCTGACGGTGGCGAGTGCCCCGAACGACATCATCATCATGTTGAGGACCGACTTGCCCCGCGACAGGCCGCCATAGAAGAAAGCCAGACCGGGAGTCATCAGCAACACCAGTGCAGCCGCGGTGATGACCCACGCCGTGTCGCCTGTGTCGAACTCTCCGAATACGCTTTCCGGCAGTGCAGAAACCACTGTAAGAAACCTCCCTAAGCCGCGCCGACGGCTCGGCGCCTTCAAAGAGACTGTCGCCACCTGGTTTCAGCAGTGGTGCCCTGACGTTTCGTGCATGTGAACCGGTGGCCGGTTTGTATTGCGGCCACGTAACCTCCCAGGTCGGACTTCAGCGTCCTCTCAGGAGTACAGGTCACAGGAGAGCGTCGACGAAGGCCTCGGGCTCGAATGGGGCGAGGTCATCGGCACCCTCGCCGAGGCCCACCAGCTTCACCGGAACGCCCAGTTCCTCCTGGACGTGGAAGACGATGCCGCCCTTGGCGGTACCGTCCAGCTTGGTCAGCACGACGCCGGTGATGTCGACCACCTCGGCGAACACACGGGCCTGGGTGAGGCCGTTCTGGCCCACCGTGGAGTCCAGTACCAGCAGCACCTCGTCGACCGGTGCCTTCTTCTCCACGACGCGCTTGACCTTGCCCAGCTCGTCCATCAGGCCGGTCTTGGTGTGCAGGCGTCCGGCGGTGTCGATCATCACCACATCCACGCCGTCCTCGATGCCCTTGGCGACCGCGTCGAAGGCCACCGACGCCGGATCGGCCTGTTCCTTGCCACGCACGATGCCGGCGCCCACACGCTCACCCCAGGTCTGCAGCTGATCGGCCGCGGCGGCACGGAAGGTGTCGGCGGCGCCCAGCAGCACCCGACGGCCGTCGGCCACGAGGACTCGGGCGAGCTTTCCGGTGGTGGTGGTCTTGCCGGTGCCGTTCACGCCGACCACGAGCACCACCGCCGGGGCACCCGCATGTGGCAGCGCGCGCACCGCGCGATCCATCTCCGGGTGGAGCTGATCGACCAGGACACGCTTGAGCAGGGCTCGGGCCTCGTCGGCGTTGCGGACGGGGGTCGTCGCCAGTTCGGTGCGCAGACGCTCGACGACAGCAGTGGTGGCGGTGGACCCGAGATCGGCCATCACCAGGGTGTCCTCGATCTCCTCCCAGCTGTCCTCGTCGAGGTCACCGGCACCGAGGAGGCCGAGCATCGACTTGCCGATCGCACCCTGCGACCGCGACAGCCGGCCGCGCAGGCGCCCCAGGCGGCCGGCGGTCGGTGCGATCTCCTCGCGCGGCGGGGTGACCGCGGCCTCCGCGGCATCGGCCGGGGCGGTGATCTCCGGCTCCGGGGCCGGGGCCTCGGTCGGGGTGGGCGCGCCGGGGTGTGCGACCTGGGTCTCGGCCGTTTCTGACTGGGCGGGCCGGGCGGCCTCGGCCTGCGATGTCGGGGGCTCGACGACCGGGGACTCGGTGTCCTCGACCTCGGCGGGCGTCGCCTCGGTCTCTGGTGCCGCCTCGGGTGCAGCGGACGGGGTTGCAGCGGCCTCGGGTGCTGCGGACTCGGGTGCTGCGGACTCGGGTGCTGCGGTGTCGGGTCGGTCGTCGAGCTCGGGCAGGCCGACCTCGGTCACCGGGCGCTGCGCCGAATCGCGCGGCACCGATGCGTCGTCACCGACCGCGGGCTGCCCGTCGGTCTCGGTGCGCTCGACGGGCGGCCGCACGGGCTCCGGCGGCGGGGCCACCGTGGTGCCACCGCCCTGGCTGAAGGTGAACCCCGATCCCGCCTTGTAGCCACCGGATCTGTCGACCTGCGGAGTGCTGCCGTCGGTCACCTGGACGTCGGGGGTGGTGTCCTTCAGCGAGATCTGCCGCCGGCGGCGCAGCACGACCCCCAGCGCGAGCAGCGCCAGGATCACGACGACGGCCACGACGATGCCGATGATGACTTCGGTGTTCACTCTGCTTGTCCTGTTCTCGCCGGCCGGTCCGCGTGATGCGGGCCCGCAGCGTTTTCAGAGGAGTTCTGGGTTCTCAGAGATGGTCTGGGTTCTCAGAGATTGTCTGGGGTCTGAAGAGGATTGTGACTGCCGGACGGTGTCTCGCGGCGGTCCGGTCGGTGGGGCAGGCCGGGTCATACGGGATCGGGCGGCGTCGACACCGGGATCTCCACCCCACGCAGCCGCTGCGAGATCACCGTGGTGATGCCGTCACCGCGCATGCTCACGCCGTACAAGGCGTCGGCGATCTGCATGGTCGGCTTCTGGTGCGTGATCACGATCAGCTGCGACCGCTCCCGCAGCTGCTCGAACAGACTGATCAGGCGCCGCAGGTTGGTGTCGTCGAGGGCGGCCTCCACCTCGTCCATCACATAGAAGGGAGACGGGCGCGCCCGGAAGATCGCGACCAGCATCGCCACCGCGGTCAGCGACTTCTCGCCACCGGACAACAACGACAACCGCTTCACCTTCTTGCCCGGCGGACGGGCCTCCACCTCGACACCGGTGGTCAGCATGTCCGACGGATCGGTCAGCACCAGCCGTCCCTCGCCACCCGGGAACAGGGTGGAGAAGACCTGGGCGAACTCGCGCTCGACATCGGCGTAGGCCTCGGTGAACACCTGCAGGATCCGTGCGTCGACCTCCTCGACCACCTCGAGCAGGTCCTTGCGCGCCGCCTTGACGTCCTCGAGCTGCGCGGACAGGAAGTTGTAGCGTTCCTCGAGTGCCGCGAACTCCTCGAGGGCGAGGGGGTTGACCTTGCCGAGGGTGGTGAGGTCCCTCTGCGCCTTCTTGGCACGGGCCTCCTGGGTTTTGCGGTCGTAGCCCATCGGAGCGGGTGCCACCACCTGCTCGCCGCGGGCCTTGGCGGCCTCGTACTCGCTCATCTCCAGCGCCGACGGCGGCATCGGGATGTCCGGGCCGTACTCGGCGACGATGTCGTCGGGCGACATCGCGAACGACTCCATGATCTGCTCTTCGAGCTGTTCGATCCGCAGGGCCGACTGTGCGCGCGCCACCTCGTCGCGGTGCACCGCGTCCTTGAGCGTGTTGAGTCGCTGGGTCAGGGTGGCCGATCGGGTCTTGAGTTCGTCGAGGGTCGCGGTCCGCTCACGGCGTACCTGTTCGAGTTCGTCGCGGCCGGCCTGTGCCGTCGCCACCGCCGACACCAGGCGCTGCGCCAACTCCCCCGCCGACGCCGCGACCGCCGCGGCGACGGTGGCGGCCTGTCGGCGGACCTCGTTCTGCAGGCGGGCGCGTTCTCGGGCGTCACGTTCACGTTCGGCGGCGCGGCGGAGCGAGTCGGCCTTGCCACGAACCGAGGCGAGCCGCTCCTCGGCGGTCCGCAACGCCAGCCGCGCCTCCATCTGGGTGTTGCGCGCGATCGCCACCGCCTCGGCCGCGATCCCCCGCTCGCCGCTGTCGACGTCGGCCGGTTCCTCCGCGCCCTCGTCCTGGGCCATACTCAGCCGCTGTTCGAGTTCCTCGAGTCGGGCGACGGTCTCGGCCCGCCCCTCCTCGGCCTTGTCGCGCTGGCGGGCGAGGCGGTCGCTCTCGGCCTGCGCCGCACGGATGTCCTGGCCCAGGCGGGCGAGCTGCTCGTAGGCGCCACCCACCGCACTGTCGGATTCGTGCAGTGCCGCCAGGGCCTCCTCGGCCGACTCGCGACGTTCCTGCTGTTCGGTGAGGGCACCGTCGAGGGCCGCGGTCAATTCCTCGGCGCGCCGGCGGGTGGCGGTCAGTTCGTCGGATGCGGTGTCGATCGCGGACTGCACCTCCAGCGTCGACGGCCGGTGCGCGGACCCGCCCTCCACCGCGGCGCTCGAGATGCGGTCGCCGTCTCGGGTCACCGCGCGTACGCCGAGGTTGCGGGCCACGTCGAGTCCCAGCGCTGCCGAGTCGACGACGACGGTGTCGCCGAGGATCATCTCGATCGCACCGCGGATCGGTTCCCGGCAGTCGACGACGTCGCTCACCCACCGAGCGCCATCCGGCAGGGACCTGCTGCGGTCGGGGCGGATGCCGTCGGGGTGGATGCTGTCTGGGCGGATGCTGTCTGGGTGGATGCTGTCTGGGCGGATGCTGTCTGGACCGCCGATGATCAGCGCTCCCCGACCACCGTCACCGGCCTTGAGCGCATCGAGTGCACGCAGCGCCGCATCCGGGTCGGCGGCGGCGACGGCGTCGACCGCGCCGCCGAGGGCCGCAGCCACCGCGGCCTCGAAACCGGCCCGAACGGTGATCTGCTCCGATGCCGGGCCGAGCAGCCCGTCGGGAGCGTTGGCCAACAGCCACGCACCACCGTCGTTGCGTTCGAGGCCCACCGACAGCGCCTCGATCCGCGCCGACAGCGAGGCGATACGCTGGGCGGCCTCCCGCTCCTCGGCCTGCAGGGTGGCGACCCGCTCGTTGGAGCGGTTCAGCGCGGTGACACAACGTTCGTGGTGCTCGTCGAGTCCGCGCTCGGAGGTCTCGAGCTCCCCGAGCGACGCCGCGACGCCGTCCTGCTCGACCTGTGCGTGCTGGACACGTTCGGCGGCAGCCGCGATCGCCGCGGTCAGGCGGGCGGTCTCGGCGTCGACGGAATCGGCCTTGGTACGCAGACTGTCGACCTGGCCCTCGAGACGGGCGAGACCCTCGCGGCGATCGGCGATGGCCCGCACCGCGGCCATATGTGCCTGTTCGGCGGCCGCGGCGGCACGTTCACGCTCTTCGAGTTCGACCTGGGCGGCCTCGAGTCCTTCGGCGGCGGTCTCCACCGCGAAGGTCATCTCGGCCTCGTTCTCGGCGGCCTCGAGGGCCTGCTCCTCGAGTTCCTCGGGGTCGGGACCGGTCGACTCGCCGACCGGTTCGTCGAGGTAGCGGCTGCGTTCGGCGGCGACCCGGCCGGTGGCGTCGACACGCTCGGCCAGTGCCGAGAGGGTGAACCAGGCGCGGCCGGCGGCCTCGGCGGCCGGGATCACCTGCGCGAGGTGTTCCTCCTGTGCGGCGAGGTCGGCGTTCACCGCGTCGAGCTCGGTGGCCACGTCGTTCTGTTCACGGCGGATCTGGTCTTCGACCTCGGTGTGTTCGGCCATCTCGCCACGTCGGGTCACCAGGTCGTCGGCGGCCAGCCGCAGCCGCGCATCGCGCAGGTCGGCCTGGATGGTCTGGGCGCGGCGGGCCACCTCGGCCTGCCGGCCGAGCGGCTTGAGCTGCCGGCGCAGTTCGGCGGTGAGGTCGGTCAACCGGTCGAGGTTGGCCTGCATCGACTGCAGTTTGCGGACGGCCTTCTCTTTGCGCCGACGATGCTTGAGTACACCGGCGGCCTCCTCGATGAAGGCACGACGATCCTCGGGCCGCGATTCCAGGATGGTGGCCAGGCGGCCCTGACCGACGATGACGTGCATCTCGCGGCCGATACCGGAGTCCGAGAGCAGTTCCTGGACGTCCATGAGCCGGCATGTGCTGCCGTTGATCTCGTACTCACCGGCGCCGTCGCGGAACATCCGCCGGGTGATGGACACCTCGGAGTACTCGATCGGCAGCGCGCCGTCGGCGTTGTCGATGGTCAGGGTCACCTCGGCGCGGCCCAGCGGGGCGCGGCCGGAGGTGCCGGCGAAGATGACGTCCTCCATCTTGCCGCCGCGCAGGGCCTTGGCCCCCTGCTCCCCCATCACCCAGGTCAGGGCGTCCACGACGTTCGACTTGCCCGACCCGTTGGGACCCACCACGCAGGTGATGCCGGGCTCGAAGCGCAGGGTCGTCGCCGACGCAAAGGACTTGAAGCCTTTGAGGGTGAGCGACTTGAGGTGCACGGCAGTCAAGCCTACTTGAGCAGGCCGCTGTGGTGGCCGTAGGCCGTAGCCCGCGTGGTGCGCCGCAAACCCTCCACACTTGCGCAGATACACCCCCACTTTCCCGGGGTATTTGCGCAAGTGTGGAGGGTGTGAGAGGTCATTTCTCGACGAAGCCGGTGAGATCACCGCGCGGGGTGTCGAAGGCCTCGACGACGAGGTCCACACTCCCCGGCGTTCGCCCCGACCGCAGCAGGTCGATCAGTGCGATGACCTTGTCGTCGGGTCCTTCGGCGACCACGCGCACCCGGCCGTCGGCCTGGTTGGCGGCGTAGCCGACGAGCCCGAGTTCCAGGGCACGCGCCCGGGTCCACCAGCGGAAGCCGACGCCCTGCACATGTCCGTGCACATAGGCGGTCACGCGGGTGTCGCCACTCATCGGATCACTCCGTCTCGATGCGCAGGTCGACGGTGGTGCCGGCCTTCAGGGTGCGGCCCACGGTGCAGACCGCGTCGATCGCGCGCTGTACGACGACGAGCAACCGTTCGGCCGCCTCGGGATCGAGTTCGGATAGGTCCACCTCGAGGACCTCCTCGAGTCGCGGGTAGAGCTCGTTCTCGCGGTCGGCGGCCCCGGATACGCGGATGGTGGCGTCGTACTCGTCACCGAGGCGTCGCGAAAGCGGCCGATCCGATGACATGCCGGTGCAGGCGGCCAGCGCGATCTTCAGCAGTTCACCCGGGGTGAACACGCCCTCGACGTCCTCGGACCCCACCAGCACCTGCGCCCCACGCGAACTGTGCCCGGTGTAGCGGCGGGTACCGGTGCGCTGCACCCACAGCTCGGTGTGCGGCGCGGCGTTCGCATCGGTCTGCTGCCCTGCGGTCTGCTGCTCGGTGGTCATCGCGGATGGAACTCCTCGCTCGGCGATCGGTGGAAAGGGATCGGTGGGATGGGATATCCGACGCCCGGTCAACGTCGGAGCGGGCGGCTTGCTTCCCGGGTCAGTCGCCGGCGCGGACCGATGGCCGACGCTGACACCCCGGGCAGGAGAACGAACTGCGGTTCATGAACTGCTCGCGGCGCATCAGTCGACCGCACCGGCGGCACGGTTGTCCGGCTCGACCATAGGCGTTCAGTGACCGCTCGAAGTAGCCGGACTGTCCGTTGACGTTGACATACAACGCGTCGAATGACGTCCCGCCGACTGCGAGCGCCTGCGCCATCACCTCGGTCGCGGCGTCGAGCAACTCACGAATCCGCTTGGGCGCCAACGTGTCCGTCATCCGTGTGCCATGCAGCTTGGCGCGCCACAATGCCTCGTCGGCATAGATGTTGCCGACCCCGGAGATCACCGTCTGATCGAGCAGGGCCCGTTTGATCTCGGTGTGTTTGGCCCGCATCCGGGCGACGACGACCTCGCGGTCGTAACCCGGATCGAACGGGTCGGGTGCGATGTGGGCGACCGACGCCGGTACCTGTTCGCCCGGCCGGAACGGGTCGTCGACCAGTTCGTCGACATGCCAGCCACCGAAGGTCCGCTGGTCGACGAAGCGCAGTTCGGCACCGAGCGGGTCGTGTCCGGGATCGCCGTCGAGTCCGGCCCGAATCCGTAGGTGGATGTGATCGGGGACATCGCGCTGCGAGATCAGCATCTGCCCGCTCATCCCGAGATGCACGACGAGTGCGGCGTCGTCGGTGGCGTCGGAGACCTCGAGCCACAGAAACTTGCCACGGCGTCGGGCCGCGGTCACCGTCTTACCGGTCAGTCTGCCGATCAGGTCGGGCGCACCACCGGGATGGCGACGGACGGCACGCGGATGGGCCACCTCGACGTCGGTGATCCGACGGCCGACGACGTGGTCGGCGAGACCGATGCGGACGGTCTCGACCTCGGGGAGTTCAGGCATCCGCGATCACACGGCGACGGCTAGACATCAGCCGACGCAGTATCCGAACGATCCGAGATCGCCTGCCACGCAAGGGCTGCGGCCTTCTGCTCGGCTTCCTTCTTGGTCCGTCCGACACCGCTGCCCATCTTCTCGCCGGCGACCACCGCGGTGGCGGTGAACTCCTTGCTGTGGTCGGGGCCGGTGGAGGAGATCTGATACTGCGGGGGCCCGAAGCCGCGCTCGGCGCTGAGTTCCTGCAGGGATGTCTTCCAGTCCAGGCCCGCGCCGAGATGTCCGGAACGATCGATCACGTCGTCGAACAGGCCGAGGATCACACGCCGCGAGGTCTCGAGACCGTGTTCGAGATAGATCGCCCCGAACAGGGACTCCATGCCATCGGCGAGGATCGAGTCCTTGTCCCGGCCACCGGTGAGTTCCTCACCGCGACCGAGGTACAGGTAGTGGCCGAGCCCGTGCTCACCGAGATCGCGCGCGACGTCGGCCAGGGCGTGCATGTTGACCACGCTGGCCCGGATCTTGGCCAGCTCCCCCTCCGGGCGGTCCGGGAAACCCACGTACAGCCGCTCGGTGATCACCACGCCGAGCACCGAGTCGCCGAGGAACTCCAGACGCTCGTTGGTGGGCAGACCGCCGTGCTCGTAGGCGAAGGAGCGGTGCGTCAGCGCCAGCGTCAGCAGGTCGTCGGAGATCTCGGTACCGACCGCGGTCAGCAGGGAGGCGAACTCGGTGGCCTCGGTGCCCTTGCGGGATCCGCCGGTCACTGCTTGTCCTGCCGTTCGGCGTCCTCACCGGGGGCGGGACCATCGGCAGGCTTCAGATCGGCGAACTTGCCGGCCAGACCCGCCCAGCGCGGGTCGATCTTCTCGTGTCCGTGTCCGGGTTCGGCAACGGCCAGCCGCACACCACACTCGCTGCACAGCCCCTGGCAATCGTCCTCGCACAGCGGCGACATCGGCAGCTCGAGGGCCACCGCGTCGATCACCGACTGCTCGAGGTCGATCCGGTCGTCGACGATCCGATGGATGTCGTCGGCGTCGGTGGTCTGCTCGGTCTGGCTGTCGGGGTAGGCGAACAGCTCGGTGAGGAACACCGTGACGGTGCCGTCGAGCGGTTCCAGGCAGCGCGAACACTGCCCGGCGGTCTCGCCGCACACCGTTCCGGTCACGAGCACGCCCTCGCTGACCGCCTCCAGGCGCAGATCGAGATCGACGTCGGACCCCGCGGGGATCGCGATCATCTCGACGCCGAGGCGTTCGGGGGCGGTCACGGTCCGGTGCACCTCGGACATGGTGCCGGGTCGGCGCCCGAAGGACCGGATGTCCAGGACGAACGGATCACGGGCGACGGCATCGGTACCCGAAGCGGGCACTCCCGGGGTCACTGCATTTTCGGCCACATGTGCACGATACGCCCGGGTCAGGCAAGTATCGAATGCCCGCCCGGGCGCGTGTCGGCAGGTACGCTCAGACCGCCATCGGCGACGGCTGCTCGGCTTCCTGGCCCCGACCCCGACCACCGCGAACGGGTTCGTGGTCGACGCTGCGCGGGTACTCCACGTAATCGTGCATGCCGGCACCGGTCCGCAGCTGGTGCCGGCCGCGGTTCACCGACCGCAGCGTGTTGGTGAGGGTCTCCTCGAACTGGGCCAGCTTCTCGTCGACGTAGACGTCGCAGTCGCCGCGCAGCCGGTCGGCCTCGGCGTGGGCGGCATCGATGATGCGCTCGGCCTCGGACTTGGCCGCGGCCACCACCTCGGCCTCGCTGACCAGACGCTGCTGCTCGGCGATGCCGTCGGCCACCGACTTGTCGTAGGTGTTGTTGGCGGCGTCGACGGTGCGCTGCGCCTCGGCGCGGGCGCGGCCGGTGACCGCCTCGAACTCGCGGGCCGCGCTGGTCGACAGGCGACGGGCCTCCTCGGTGGCGTCCTCGACCAGCGACGAGCCGTGGTTCCCGGCCTCCTCGACCATGCGGTCGGCCTGGGCCTTGGCGTCGGAGAGAATGCGGTCGGCCTCGGCGCGGGCGTGCGCGAGGACCGCCTCGGACTCGGAGTCGGCACCGGTGACCACCGTGTCGGCGTGATCGCGCGCCTCCGACAGCAGCGTCTCCCGCTGGTCGAGGACGTCCTGCGCGTCGTCGAGCTCACCGGGGATGGAGTCCTTGATGTCGTCGAGGAGCTCGAGCACATCCCCGCGCGGGACCACACATCCCGCGGTCATGGGGACGCTCCGTGCCTCCTCGACGATCGCAACGAGCTCGTCGAGTGCTTCGAATACCCGGTACACAGCCACCCCAATCCGGCATCTGCCTTGGTTCCGTCGATGAAACGCTTGTGACTATTGTGCCGAATGTTGCGACTATGACGGCGGAGGCCCCTGTGGTCGGCGTGTCGTGTGATGCTATGGAGGTCGAAAACTCGAGGTCAACGCCCGGGAAACGGCAAAACCCTAGACCTGTCGTTCACCCGCGAGGACCGCCTGCAGCCGGTCGTGGATGTGTTCGGAGAGGAACGGACGCACATCGCCGCCGAGTTTGGCGACCTCCTTGACCAGCGAGCTCGACACGTGGGCGTAGCTCGGGTCGGTCAGCAGGAACATGGTCTCGACGTCGGCGAGTTCACGGTTCATCTGCGCCATCGGCAGTTCGTAGTCGAAGTCCACCGACGACCGCAGACCCTTCACGATCGCGTGGATGCCGTTCTGCGTCAGATAGTCGACGAGCAGTCCGCGCCACTTGTCGACGCGCACGTTGGGCAGATCGGCACAGTCGTGCCGGATCAGGTCGAGACGTTCGTCGACGTCGAACATCCCCCGCTTGTTGGGGTTGACCACCACGGTCACCACGAGCTCGTCGAAGCAGCGCGCCGCGCGCTCGACGACATACCGGTGGCCACGGGTGAAGGGATCGAAGGAGCCTGGGAGCACCGCACTTGTCATGCCGGTCAACCTACCTGCGACCCCGCCTCCGCCGACCCTCCCTCGGGCCCCGACCGCCTCCTCCGGCCGGACCATCCGACACTCCTGCCCGGCATACGGATCGATCAGGGTCGGTCAGGCCAGGCGGGCGACCTGGACCACCGTGTCGCCGTAGGTCTTGTCCACGATCACCTCGAACGATTCCGGCCAGTCGACTGCGCTGCGGCGATCCCGCTCGAGTACCACCAGTCCGTCCTCGGTCAGCCACCCGCCGGCCAGCGCGGTCAGGTCGGCGGCCATCTCCTCGTCACCGAGCGCATACGGCGGATCGGAGAAGACGACGTCGAACGGCCTGCCGGTCCCGCCGGCCAGATACGACGCCGCGGTGCCGGTGACGACGCGGGTCTCACGCGAGACCTTCAGCGACGACAGGTTCTTGGTGATCACCGCGGTGGCCCGCCGCCTGCTGTCGACGAACTCCGCATACGTCGCACCGCGGGAGAGCGCCTCGATCCCCAGGGCACCGGAACCGGCGTACAGATCGAGCACGCGCGCCTCGTCGAGGTCGATACGGGTGCCGAGCACGTTGAACACCGCCTCACGGACCCGGTCGGACGTCGGGCGGGTGCCCTCGTCGGGGACCGCGATGCGATGGCCACGAAACCGGCCGGCGATGATGCGTGTCATCCCGACATTGTCGCGCGTGCCCCTCCGGACCCGGGACCTATGCCCGATTCGGACATCGCCCGTTTGTTACAGGAATGTGTCCCACCTCACATCCGCTGGCTGAACTGGGCCGACGACGGTGTTTCGACGACCGATTCTCGTCGCTGGGTGAATTCGACGACAACGGTTGTTAGCGTCGAAAACCGTTATGAGCCCGTCCCCATCAAGAACGGCCACATCACCCCGAGCGCCATCCACGGCGCACACGCTGCGCGTCCCGACCGTCACCGACGGCGCAGCCATCCACCGGATCGCCGAGCGTTCACAGGTTCTCGACGTCAATTCCGGATACGCCTACGTCCTCTGGTGTCACGACTTCGCCGACACCTCGGTCATCGCCGAGATCGACGGCACCGCAGTCGGATTCGTCACCGGATACCGCAGGCCCGACGACCCGGCCACCCTGATGGTCTGGCAGGTGGCCACCGGAGAGTCCTACCGCGGCCTCGGAATCGCCGCGTC
Organism: Gordonia sp. NPDC003376; assembly: GCF_053589235.1. Lineage (NCBI taxonomy): Bacteria > Bacillati > Actinomycetota > Actinomycetes > Mycobacteriales > Gordoniaceae > Gordonia > Gordonia sp. NPDC003376. The sequence continues at coordinate 48,757 of NZ_JBSFRM010000008.1, forward strand.
GATGCTGCATCACCTTCTCGATCGTACTGCGGCACAAGGTGTCTCGCGCCTGCAGACCACGATCAGTCCGGACAATCCCGCATCCCAGCGGCTGTTCGCGGCGGTGGCCGCCCAACGCGGCCTTCGGTTTTCACGGCGTGATCTGTTCGCGGCGGACCTGTTCCCGGATTCCCATCAACCCGAAGATCTCTACACCCTCGAACCTGATGGGTTCGATTCGACCGCTGACGCCACTTCGTAGGCGCCACAACGGTTTCTGCTGAACGCGATCACCCGATCGTGTCTGTCCGGCTACGCACGTCAGCGTATCCGGGCGCGATCCCACCCCTGGAGGTGTCTTTCCATGACCCTGCTCGACTCCCCTGTCGACGACGCGGTCCCCACCATCACCGACATGTCCGTGTTCGAACAGCACGAATCGGAGGTGCGCAGCTACTGCCGGAACTGGCCGACGGTCTTCGAGCAGGCACGTGGCTCCTGGCTCACCGACGTCCACGGTGACCGCTACCTCGACTTCTTCGCCGGTGCCGGCGCCCTCAACTACGGCCACAACAACCCGGTGCTCAAACAGGCCCTACTGGAGTACCTGGTGGACGACGGGATCGTGCACGGGCTCGACATGGCGACCGTGGCCAAGGCCCGGTTCATCGAGACCTTCCGGGACAAGATCCTGGAACCGCGCGGACTCGACCACAAGATCCAGTTCCCCGGCCCGACCGGCACCAACGCGGTCGAATCGGCACTCAAACTGGCCCGCAAGGTGACCGGCCGCGAATCGGTGATCGGATTCACCAACGCCTTCCACGGCATGACGCTGGGATCGCTGTCGGTCACCGGCAACTCGATGAAGCGTGCCGGCGCCGGAATCCCGCTGGTCCACGCCACCCCGATGCCGTTCGACAAGTATCTCGGCGGTGTCGTCGAGGACTTCACCTGGTTCGAGCGTGTCCTCGACGACTCCGGTAGTGGACTCAATCTGCCCGCCGCGGTGATCGTCGAGACCGTGCAGGGCGAGGGTGGCGTCAACGTCGCCCGTCCCGAATGGCTGCGCGGCCTCGCCGAGTTGTGTCGCCGACACGACATGCTGCTGATCGTCGACGACGTGCAGATGGGTTGCGGCCGTACCGGTGAGTTCTTCTCGTTCGAGGAGGCCGGCATCGTCCCCGACATCATCACCCTGTCGAAGTCCATCGGCGGATACGGACTTCCCCTGGCACTCACCCTGATCCGACCGGACCTCGATGTCTGGACACCGGGTGAACACAACGGCACCTTCCGCGGCAACAACCCGGCCTTCGTCACCGCCACCCGTGCGCTCGAGCACTACTGGGCCGACGACACGTTCTCCCGAGACATCCACATCAAGGGCCGCCAGATCGAGGAGGTGCTCACCGCGCTGGCCGGTCGCCACGAGGGAATGTCGACACGCGGTCGCGGCATGGTCCGCGGACTCGTCTTCGACGACGCAGCGCACGCCGGCGAGGTGTGCGCGCGGGCCTTCGAGTCCGGACTGCTCGCCGAGACGTCGGGGCCGTCGGACGAAGTCGTCAAACTGCTTCCACCACTGACCATCTCGACGGAGGATCTCGACCGTGGACTCGGGATTCTCGTCGACGCCACCGAGGAGGTCCTCGCATGATCGTTCGCACCACCCAGGAGATCACCGGCACCGACCGCGACGTCGCCGATCCCGCGGGCAAGTGGGTGTCCAAACGGATCGTGCTGGCCGGCGACGGTGTGGGATTCTCCTTCCACGAGACCACCATCGACGCCGGAACGGTCAACGAGTTCCACTACGCCCACCACATCGAGGCGGTATGGCTGGTCGAGGGCGAGGGCACACTGCACGACCGGGAGTCCGGTGAGAAGTATCCGCTCGGCCCCGGGACGATGTATCTACTCGACGGGCACGAACGCCACACCGTCACCGCCGACACCCGCATGCGGATGCTGTGCGTGTTCAATCCGCCGGTCGTGGGCGACGAGGTGCACGACGAGAACGGCGTGTATCCGCTGGTGACCTCGGCGCCCGGGCCCGGGCGTCACTCGTCCGGTTCCTGACCCACCCGCCGGATCCGGACCGGCCTATTCTGGACAGGGTGCGTACCCGTCCGCAGGCCGCCTGGATTCCGGCCGACCCGACCCCGGCCGATGCCGACGTCGACAGCTCGATCGCCCGCGTGCGCGGACTGCTCGACGGGGCCCGGATCGCGGCACTCACCGGGGCAGGGATCTCCACCGATTCCGGTATTCCCGACTACCGAAGCCCCGGTGCGCCCATCCGGACCCCGATGACGGCGCAGATGTTCCTGTCGTCACCGGAGTTCCGGCGCCACTACTGGGCGCGCAATCATCTGGGCTGGCGGCACATGGACGCCGCGCGCCCGAATGCCGGCCATCACGCGCTCACGGCGTTGCAGCGGCGGGCCCGGTTACGCGGGGTGATCACCCAGAACGTGGACATGCTCCACACCAAGGCGGGCACCCGCGGGGTGATCGAGTTGCACGGTTCGTATGGCCGGGTGCGGTGTCTGGGATGCGGATGGATCGTGTCCCGGCACCGCCTCGCCGACATGCTCGAGGAGCGCAATCCCGGATTCGCCGATCGCGTGGCGGGTCGGGGTGCGATCGAGGTGGCCCCGGACGCGGACATGGTGCTCCATGACACCGCCGACTTCATCGTCGCCGAATGCCCGATGTGTGGTGGAACCCTCAAGCCCGACATCGTGTACTTCGGCGAGAACGCCCCGAAAGATCTGGTTGAGCAGTCGTTTTCCCTCGTCGACGCCAGCGATGCACTGTTGGTGGCCGGGTCGTCGTTGACGGTGATGAGCGGCCTCCGGTTCGCACGTCACGCCCATCGGACCGGCAAGGTCCTGGTCGTCGTCAATCGTGGCGGTACCCGCGCCGACGACATCGCCGATCTCAAGGTCGATCACTACTGCGGCGTGGTGTTGCCTGCGTTGGTCGACTGAGTCGATCTGCTCGGGCGTGGGTCGACGTGGTTACCGACACGCTCATCTCACCGGGTTTCGACACGGGTCCTCGCCCTTCCGGCTCGGTCCCGGCTCAACCACCGAAACTAGTTGCACCAGTGTATGTTCGAGCCTACTTGCACCCGATACCCGACAACCGCCACACGATGGTTCAGCCGACGAGGAGCGAAGCGACCGACATCGTCGTCCCACCCGGTTTCGACACGGGTCCTCGCCCTTCCGGCTCGGTCCCGGCTCAACCACCGAAACTAGTTGCACCAGTGTATGTTCGAGCCAACTTGCACCCGATACCCGACAACCGCCACACGATGGTTCAGCCGACGAGGAGCGAAGCGACCGACATCGTCGTCCCACCCGGTTTCGACACGGGTCCTCGCCCTTCCGGCTCGGTCCCGGCTCAACCACCGAAACTAGTTGCACCAGTGTATGTTCGAGCCAACTTGCACCCGATACCCGACAACCGCCACACGATGGTTCAGCCGACGAGGAGCGAAGCGACCGACATCGTCGTCCCACCCGGTTTCGACACGGGTCCTCGCCCTTCCGGCTCGGTCCCGGCTCAACCACCGAAACTAGTTGCACCAGTGTATGTTCGAGCCAACTTACGCCCGATACCCGACAACCGCCACACGATGGTTCAGCCGACGAGGAGCGAAGCGACCGACATCGTCGTCCCACCCGGTTTCGACACGGGTCCTCGCCCTTCCGGCTCGGTCCCGGCTCAACCACCGAAAATAGTTGCACCAGTGTATGTTCGAGCCAACTTGCACCCGATACCCGACAACAGCCACACGATGGTTCAGCCGACGAGGAGCGAAGCGACCGACATCGTCGTCCCACCCGGTTTCGACACGGGTCCTCGCCCTTCGGGCTCGGTCCCGGCTCAACCACCGAAACTAGTTGCACCAGTGTATGTTCGAGCCTACTTGCACCCGATACCCGACAACAGCCACACGATGGTTGAGCCGACGAGGAGCGAAGCGACAAGTCGAGTCGAAACCTCCCACGCCCGAGCACACAACGCCACCACCATCGTAAGAACCACCAAACGGCAACCGCCACACGATGGTTGAGCCGACGAGGAGCGTAGCGACAAGTCGAGTCGAAACCCCCGCAGGCCGACCACACGACGCCACCACCGCAGACCCCGGAGGCTACACCGTCACCAGATCGTCGGCGTGGACGACGGGCCGTTGCAGGTCCGGCGGCAGATCGTTCGTCGACCGACCGATCATGGTCTCGACCTCGTCGGAATCATACGATGCGACGCCCCGGGCGAAGATCCCGCCGGTGACGTCCACCAGTTCCACCACGTCACCGTTGGAGAATCCGCCGCGCACGGCGAGAATCCCGGCGGCAAGCAGCGATCGGCGACGCTTGGACACCGCGGCCACGGCGCCGTCGTCCAAGACCAGCTGACCGTGGGTGTCGGCGGCGTGCCGCACCCAGAAACGCCTGGCCGACAACCGTTCCGGGCGTGCGGCGAAGACGGTGCCTGCCGAGGCCGAACTCAGAGCGGCCGCCGCGTCGGCGGCCGACGCCAGCAGGACGGGTACCCCACCGTCTGCGGCGAGACGTGCGGCGGCCAGCTTGGAGGCCATGCCGCCGGTGCCGAGAGCACCGCCGGAACCGGCGATCACGCCGTCGAGGTCGTCGGGGCCGTTCACCTCGGCGATGAATTGCGCGGGTCGTCCGTCGGGGCCGGGTTTGCGGGGGTCACCGTCGTAGAGACCGTCGACATCCGACAGCAGCACCAGGGCATCGGCGCTGGTCAGGTGCGCGACGAGGGCGGCGAGCCGGTCATTGTCACCGAACCGGATCTCGTTGGTGGCCACCGTGTCGTTCTCGTTGACCACCGCGATCGCCCCGAGCGAACGCAGCCGGTCGAGGGTGCGTTGGGCATTGGCATGGTGCGAGCGGTTGGAGATGTCGTCGGCGGTCAGCAACACCTGCCCGACGGTGCGCCCGTAGCGCGCGAAGCTGGTCCCCCAGGCATACGCGAGGGCGAGCTGCCCGACACTCGCCGCGGCCTGCTTGGTCGCGAGATCCTTGGGCCGCTTCTTCAGGCCGAGCGGCGCGATTCCCGCACCGATCGCACCGGACGAGACCACGACGACATCGGAACCGGCGCGCATCCGCGCCTCGAGGGCGTCGGCGAGCCGGTCGAGCCGGGCCATGTCGAGTCCGGTGCCGAGGTCGGTGAGCGCCGACGACCCGATCTTGACCACGATGCTGCGGGCATGCGCGATCTGTTCGCGGACATCGCTCATTCGTCGTCGGCCTCCTCGGGCAGACCGCGACGCAGGCGCCGTGCCTGTTTACGCTCGGCGGCACCGACACGATCGGACCGGTCGAGCCGGATGTCGGTGCCACGTCCGGTGATCGGGATCTCGTCACCGGTCGGGGTGGTGGGCTCCCAGTCGAAGGTCATGTCACCGATGGTCACCGCGGCACCCGGCTGCGCACCCAGCTTGGTGAGCTCGTCCTCCACGCCGAGACGGTTGAGGCGATCGGCGAGATAGCCGACTGCCTCGTCGTTTCCGAACTGCGTCTGCGCGATCCAGCGTTCGGGGCGCGCGCCACGCACGATGAAGCCACCCTCGATCTCCGGATCCGGGATCACGCTGAACTCGGACTCGTCGACCGCCTTGGGCCGGATCACGGCCCGCCGCGCCGCCGGCTTCGGGTGGGCCGCACGGTAATCGGCGACCATCGAGGCCAGGCCGTTGGTGAGTTCCTTCAGACCGGTGTGCGCCACCGCGGAGATCCGGTACACCGGCCAGCCGCGCGCGGCGATGTCGCTCTCCACGAGGTCGGCGAGATCGGCGGCGTCGGGAACGTCGATCTTGTTGAGGATCACCACGCGTGGACGTTCGGCGAGATCGCCGAGCCCGTGATCGGCGTCCAGTGCGGGCCGGTACGCGGCCAGCTCGGCCTCCAACGCGTCGATGTCGGACACCGGGTCGCGACCGGGTTCCAGTGTGGCGCAGTCGACGACGTGGGCGAGCACCGCGCAGCGTTCGAGGTGGCGCAGGAAGTCCAGGCCCAGGCCGCGCCCGGCGGATGCGCCGGGGATCAGGCCGGGGACGTCGGCGATGGTGAACACGTCACCGGCCGACTGCACCACACCGAGATTCGGCTGCAGCGTGGTGAACGGGTAGTCGGCGATCTTCGGCTTGGCCGCCGACAGCACCGACACCAGAGACGACTTACCTGCGGACGGAAAGCCGACGAGGCCGACGTCGGCGACCGACTTCAGCTCGAGGATGAGGTCGCGTTCCTGGCCCTGCTCGCCGAGCAGCGCAAAACCCGGCGCCTTGCGGGCCCTGGACGCCAACGAGGCGTTGCCCAGTCCCCCGCGACCGCCCTGGGCGGCCTCGAAGGTGGTGCCCTCACCGACGAGGTCGGCGAGGATGGTGCCGTCGGTGCCGAGGATGACGGTGCCGTCGGGCACAGGCAGGACCAGGTCGTCGCCGGTGGCACCGTCCCGGTTGTCACCCATGCCGGGCTTGCCGTTGGTGCCGCGGGCATGCGGACGGAAGTGGAAGTCGAGCAGGGTGTGCACCTGCGGATCGACGACGAGGCGCACCGATCCGCCGTTACCGCCGTTACCGCCGTCGGGACCGCCGAGTGGCTTGAACTTCTCCCGGTGGACGGAGCTGCAGCCGTGGCCCCCGTTGCCTGCGGCGACGTGGATGGTCACCCGGTCGACGAACCGCGACATGTCGATTCCTTCCGTTCGCGATCCTCACCGATGACGATCGCAGTTGAGACGAGTAGAGAGTGTGTCGAACCAATTAACTGTGTCGAACCACAACAACAGGGCGGGCCGGGTGCGTATGCCCCTGCCCGCCCTGTTGTGAGAGCTCTGGTGTTCCGATGAACCGCTCGGGTCAGGCCTGAGCGGTCTCCGGGACGATGTTCACGGTCTTGCGGCCACGCTTGGTGCCGAACTCGACCGCGCCCGCCGCGAGCGCGAACAGGGTGTCGTCGCCACCGCGACCGACGTTGACGCCCGGGTGGAACTTGGTGCCGCGCTGGCGGACCAGGATCTCACCGGCGCTGACCTGCTGGCCGCCGAAGCGCTTCACGCCGAGGCGCTGGGCATTGGAATCGCGACCGTTGCGCGAGCTGGACGCGCCCTTCTTGTGTGCCATCTGTCAGTCCTCCTGGGGAACAGGTGAGTCGATTTACTTGATACCGGTGACCTTGAGGACCGTCAGCTTCTGACGATGACCCTGGCGCTTGTGGTAGCCGGTCTTGTTCTTGAACTTGTGGATGCGGATCTTCGGGCCCTTCACGTGCTCGACCACCTCGCCGGTGACCGAGATCGCCGCGAGCTTGTCCGCGTCGGTGGTGAGAGTGGAGCCGTCGACGACCAGGGCCACCGGAAGGCTCACGGTGGTGCCGGGCTCGCCGTCGATCTTCTCGACCTTCACAATGTCGCCCTCAGCGACCTTGTACTGCTTACCGCCGGTCTTGACGATCGCGTACGTTGCCATCGAAGCTGTCCTCTTACTCATCATCTCGGGCCGTGGTCCGCCCTGGGGGAACCACGGGTTGTGTGGGTGTGTGCATCTGTCGTGGGCCGTGCGAGCCCCCGCGCGGTACGCCGGGATTCGCTCGGTCACTCCAGAGGGCCTGCCGACGGGATCTCCACTGTGCGCATGGTCCTGCGACAGGCACAGCTCGAACCCTCCGCCAGAGGCGACCAATCAAGATTACGGGAGCCCGTCGGTTCAGGTCAAACTCACCTCGGGGTCGCGTGTCGGTCACCGTGCCGGTGGACGGTGGTCACTCCTCCACCGGCGGACCGGCCGGACGTCCGGCGGCCCGTCGCCGCGGTCGGCGGTGTACCGCGACCGTGGTCTCCCCGTTCGACGACGATGCCGCCGGACCGAAGGTCGTGCGCGGCTCGGCCGCGACGTCGGGCAGGGTCAGCGTCGAGACCTCGGAGGTGTGCGTCGGAGACGCCGCCCGCCGCGCCGCACGGCGCCGGCGTGGGCGTCGCGTCGCGGTCTCGACCTGCTCGCCCGGAGCCGCGGTGGGCTCGGGTGCCGGGGTCTCGGTCGGCGGAGTGGCGGCCGGCTCGGTCAGCGGCGCTTCGACGACCTCGTCGCGGTCGGCCGACACACGCTCGTCGTCAGCATGTCCGGCCCGGGCCTGATCCGACGCGGTCTCGTGGCGCCCGTGTGCCGCGTGATCACCCTGTGCTGGGTGATCGACGTGCTCCGCGTGTGCGGCATGGTCGTGCTCGCCGTCTTCACCGTCGGGATGCGAGTGGGCGGCCATCGCGCGGAACATCGGGTGCTCACCGCGATGCTGCGCGGGCTTGGGTGCCGGCGGGGTCTGAGTCTGCTCCACCACAGCCGGTTCACCCTTGCGCTTGCCGCGCCGGGACCGCTTGGACCCCGAGCCCTCGCCGCGGGTGTTGTCGTCCGCGCGGACCTCGACCGGGCTCGAGTGCACGATCACGCCACGTCCACCGCACGCGGTGCAGGTGGTCGAGAACGCTTCGAGCAACCCGGTACCGAGCCGCTTGCGGGTCATCTGCACCAGACCCAGCGAGGTCACCTCGGAGACCTGATGACGGGTCCGGTCGCGGGCCAGCGCCTCGGTGAGGCGACGGAGCACCAGGTCACGGTTGGATTCGAGGACCATATCGATGAAGTCGACGATGATCATCCCGCCCAGGTCGCGCAGCCGCATCTGCCGCACGATCTCCTCGGCCGCCTCCAGGTTGTTGCGGGTGACGGTCTCCTCGAGGTTGCCGCCCGAGCCGGTGAACTTGCCGGTGTTGACGTCGATGACGGTCATCGCCTCGGTGTGCTCGATGATCAGCGTGCCGCCCGACGGCAGCCACACCTTGCGGTCGAGTGCCTTGGCGAGCTGTTCGTCGACGCGGTGCACCACGAACGAGTCCGGGGCGTCGGCATGGGCGCGCTCGAACTTCTCGACGCGCTCCAGCAGGTCGGGAGCCACCGCGCTGACATAGGTCTCGACCAGGTTCCAGGCCCGGTCTCCCTCGATGACCAGCTTGCGGAAGTCCTCGTTGAACAGGTCACGCACCACGCGGACCAGCAGGTCAGGCTCCTCGTAGAGAGCGCGCGGCGAGACCGATCCCTTGGCCTTCTTGGCCTCGGCGACCGACTCCTCGATGCCCTCCCACTTGTTCTCCAGGCGCTCGATGTCGGCGGCCAGGTCGTCGGCGCTGACACCTTCGGATGCGGTCCGGATGATCACACCGGCGTTGTCCGGGACGAGCTTGGAGAGGATCTGCTTGAGTCGCTTGCGCTCCACGTCGGGCAGCTTGCGGCTGATCCCGGTGGACGACCCACCGGGCACGTACACCAGGTAGCGGCCGGCCAGGGAGATCTGTGTGGTCAGTCGGGCACCCTTGTGTCCGACGGGGTCCTTGGACACCTGCACCACGACGTTGTCGCCGGGCGAGAGCGCCTGCTCGATCTTTCGCGATCCACCGTCGAGTCCGGCGGCATCCCAGTTGACCTCACCGGCGTAGAGGACGCCGTTGCGGCCGCGGCCGATGTCGACGAATGCCGCCTCCATACCCGGCAGCACGTTCTGGACTCGGCCCAGGTAGATGTTGCCGACCATCGAGGACGATGTCTCGGTGGTCACGAAATGCTCCACGAGCACGCCGTCCTCGAGGACAGCCACCTGCGTGTAGTCCTCGATCGCGGTGTGATCGGCGTGGTCGCCGTGATTCAGGGCGACGTTGGCGCTGCGCTCGCGCACCACCATGACACGCTCGACGGCCTCGCGACGCGCCAAGAACTCCGACTCGCTCAGGATCGGCGGACGACGCCGGCCGGCATCCCGACCATCCCGGCGACGCTGACGCTTGGCCTCGAGTCGGGTCGACCCGGAGATGCCCTGCACCTCGTCGCGGACCCGCTTGCTGCGCGGCTCACGCTCGTGGACGACGGTGTTCGGCGGATCGTCGGGCGATCCCTCGTCGGGCTCGTCGCCACCCTTCCGGCGACGACGGCGGCGCCGACGCTTCGAGGTCGGCACGGAATCGTCGTCGTCGGACCCGGACTCGTCGTCCGATCCGTCCTCGTCGGGTTCGTCGGCCGCGTTCTCCTCGGCCGTGTTCGCCCCGTTCCGGGAGCCGTGCCGCTTCTTTCTGCGGGCGCTCCCCGAATCGCCGTGCTCGGACTCGGTGCCCGCGGAATCGGCGTCATCCGAACCGGTGCCCGTCGACTCGACGTCTTTCGCGTCGGTACCCGTGGACACAGAGCCCTTCGAACCCGAGTCCTTCGAGTCGAGGGATTCCGGCTCCGCGGCGTGCACATCCGAGTCGGTCTCGTCATCGGACTCGTCGTTCTCGCCGCGCTCGCTCTGATCGCCGCGGCCACGCCCGCGCCCGCGGCGGCCACGACGGCGTCGACGCCGTGCCGACTCACCGTGCTGATCGTCATCGGTGGTCTCGCCGGCCGCCGACGCGGAGTCGGCCTCCGGCTCTGCCTCGGGCTCGGCGGCGCGCTCACCGGCACCGGTGTCGGCAGCGGGAGCCTCGGGGGCGGGCGGAGTGGTCTTCCGGGGGCGTGAGGGCGGCTCGGTCAGCTGCGGCTGGAGGAACAGCGGTCCGGCGACGACCTCGCCGACCGGCGACACGGGCTCATGGCTCACGGTCTCCACCGCCGAGAACAGGACGGAGGTGATCTCCGGCTGTGCTGACTCGGCCTGGACGACCTCGGTTCCGGCGGGCCCGGAAGCCTCGGTCTCGAGGGTCTCGGAAACCTCGGCCTCGGGCGTCGCCGGAGCCTCGAGGACCGCGGCCGGGACCTCGATCGACGTCTCCGTACCCGGGGCCTCGACCTCGGCGGTCTCCCCTGCCGGGGCCGCTGCTGCGGGGGCTTCTTCTGCAGGAGCCTCCTGCACCGGGGTCTCGGTGGCCGGGGCGTGATCGTCGACCTGCTCGATCACGGTCTGGGCGACGACGGTCTCCTCGACAGTGTCCTGGACGGGCTCGGCCGGAGTGGGCTCGGCCGGAACAGTCTCGGCCGGGGCCGGGGCGTCACCGCTGCCCGGTGCGACCTCGGTGGACGCCTCGGGTTCGACCGGCGCCTGGGTTTCCGGCTCGCCCACCTCGGTGGGAGCCGCGACCTCGGCGGTCTCTGGTGCCGGCTCGCGAACCAGTTTGGCGACGGCGTTGGCCTGGGCACGCTCGACGCTCGATTGTGGGCTGCGCAGATGCCATCCGAGTTCGGCCAGGTGGGCGATCACCTGTCGGCTGGTCAGCCCGAGGGCTCGGGCCAGCGCATGCACACGAAGCTTGTTGGGGAATTCTTCTTCCACCGGATCCGACGCTGCGTTCGCGTCAGCCGGTGACCCGTTGTCGGTCACTCGTTCTCCTCGAACCCCCGGGCGCGTCATCACGACGCGGCCACGCGAGGGCCTGTCCTGTGTCCCGGCGTCTGCCGGTGTTGTGTGGTCTCCGCGCCCGTCGGCTCCGATCGGGGCCGGTGGGCGCTCTTGCGGGTCGATGCGTATCGGACCGTTCTCCACGCCATCGTCGGCCGGCTGTGGCCCGCCGATCGGTCACCATCGGTGGCCGACCTCGATGGGGAGGACGGGTGGGCGGGCACTGATCGTTGCGTGCTGGTCCGTCCCGGTTCCGAACATCATCGGTGTCGTCTCGGACAAAGTGTGTCCGCGATAACCCCCCAAGTATCCCACACTGCGGGTCGACGCCCGCACACTACGTGCACAGCGCGCGTCGACCCGCGTGTCAGGGCGGGGTCAGGAGTCGATTTCGGGGAACCAGATCGCGATCTCACGCTCCGCGGATTCGGGCGAATCCGAGCCGTGGACCAGGTTGTTCTGGGTGCTCAGGGCATAGTCACCGCGGATGGTGCCGGGCACGGCCTTCTCCACCGGGTCGGTACCACCGGCGATCTGACGCCACGCCGCCACGGCGCGCGGACCCTCGACGACGGCCGCGACGAGCGGCGCCGACGTGATGAACTCCAGGAGTGCGGGAAAGAAGGGTTTGCCCTCGTGCTCGGCGTAGTGCCTGCGCGCCAGCTCGTCGTCGACCGTCTTCAGTTCGAGCGCGACGAGGGTCAGTCCCTTGCGCTCGATGCGGGCGATGATGTCGCCGACCAGGGAACGGGCGACGCCGTCGGGCTTGATCAGTACCAGTGTCCGTTCAGTCACGCCCACACCTTAGCGGCGAGACCGATCCGTCACCGTGCCAGATCGGGTTACGGCCGGATGGACGCTCAGGAGCAGTACGGTCCCGACACGGCGTAGAACCCGTAGTCGAACAGATTGCCCGGTGCGGTGTCGGGATCGACGATGAGTTGCAGGCACCCCTTGGGGTCGGCGAGGGCGCCCTTCAGCGCGAGGTCGAACTGCTGCGCGAATCCGAGGTTGGCCAGGCGGTATGCAGACGGAACCGGCAGGGCCGCGAGCGCGTCGGGGGCCTTCATCCGTGAGAGCTGCCTGGTGAATCCGTGCGTGGCGAGGTAGCCATACGATCCGGCGGGCACGGGCATCGGAGAACTGGCCGTGGGAAATTCCGGTTCTTCCGACTTCGGGACCGGGGACACCGATTCCGGTGCCGGGGTCCGCGGTTCGGACGATCCCGGGTTCGCTGCCGGCGGGTCCGTCGCAGGAGCCGCCTGCGCCTCCGCGGTGCCGATGACCATTGCGAGCATCGCGGCCACTGCGGCGAGCAGTGCAGGCACTCCCCGTCTCCAGTGGGACCGAACCCTGCGCGACACGGCGGTATGGGTGCGGGGACGGGCGATGATCACACAACTCCTCGGGTCGACGGGCGCCGTACTCGGCGAACTTTCGCGCAAGTATCACAGCCCCATGTCACCCCGATGATTGCGAGGAGGTCACGATTCGGTCGCGATCATGCGGTCATACCCCGCACCGGCTCTGTTCACGCTCGCCCCTGCGCGCGCTCTGTGATCCTCGCCAGCCGGCGTGCAGTCCCCCGGCATTCGGTCCCTTGCGTTCGGACCCTTGCGCTCGGATCCCGGCGTTCAGTCCTCGGCGCTCGGACCGTCGGCGCCGATCGGCCGCTGCCCGGCGAGTCGTCCCTCACGCATCCGCCGCGCCACGTCGGCGCGGATGTAGCGGATGTAGAGCCACACGAACAGGAAGATCAGCCCGATCACCGCGATCGACCAGTGGAACAGGCCGCCGATGATCACCAGGAACTGCAGGCCGATGTCCATTTCGAGCGCACGGGCCCGCCTCTGCATCCCGCAGGCCAGGACCAACAGGACGGTGATGACCGCCAGATAGGTCCCTGACACCCAGGTGAGTCCCCCGCCGAGCTGGGCGACGACCGGGAAGGTCAGGATCATCACGATCACCTCGAGGACGAGCGTGCCGGCCATCACGCCGCGCAAGCCCTTCCACGGGTCGGTGGCCGGGGCGGTGAAGCCGGGATGCTCGCTCATGACGGTTCCTTACCGAACAGGGTGCGGCCGGCGCCGGCGGTCACCACCGACCCGGTGATGATCACCCCCGCACCGGACACGGGTTCACCATCGGACTCCTCGGCCAAGCCGATCGCCGTGGCGACCGCATCGGGCAGGAAGGGTTCGACGACGACACGGTCCTCGCCGAACACCTCCCGTGCGGTCTCGGCGAGATCCTCGGCGTCACGGGCACGGGGCGAGCCGTTGTTGGTGATCACCACCTCGTCGAGGATCGGCTCGAGGGCGGCCAGGACGCCCTCGGCATCCTTGTCGCCGAGCATGCCGATCACGCCGATGAGGCGACGGAAGTCGAACTCGTCGGTCAGTGCCCGGGCCAGTGCCTGTGCACCGTGCGGATTGTGGGCGGCGTCGACGAACACCGTCGGCGCGCTGCGGACTCGCTCGAGCCGGCCGGGACCGGACACGGAAGCGAAGCCGGCACGCACGGCGTCGACGTCGAGCTGACGGTCCGGGCCGGCGCCGAAGAAGGCCTCCACCGCGGCGAGTGCCAGGGCGGCGTTGGCCGCCTGGTGCGCGCCGTGCAACGGTAGGAAGATCTCCTCGTACACGCCACCGAGACCTTGGATGCGCAACAACTGTCCACCGACCGCGGTGGCCGATTCGAGCACCGCGAACTCGGAGTCCTGCCGGGCCACCACCGTGCCCTTCTCCACGCTCTCGCGCAGCAGCACGTCCATCACGTCGGGGGCCTGCGGGGCGATCACCGTGACCGGGTCGATCTGCACCAGATCGTCCTTGCCGCGCTTGATGATCCCGGCCTTCTCCCCCGCGATCGCCGCGAGGGTGTCACCGAGGTAGTCGGCGTGGTCCATCGCGATCGGGGTGATCACCGCGACCGTGGCGTCGACGACGTTGGTGGCATCCCACCGGCCGCCCATCCCGGTCTCGACCACCGCGACGTCGATCGGCGCCTCGGCGAAACATGCATAAGCAATCGCGGTGAGCACCTCGAACTTGCTCATCCGCGGGCCGTCGGCGGCCGTCGACGAGTCGTCGACCATCGTGATGTACGGCTCGAGGTCGCGGTAGGTGTCGATGTAGGTGCGTGCCGGGATCGGTCGCCCGTCGATCGCGATCCGCTCGGTGACCCGCTGCAGGTGAGGGCTGATGATCCGGCCGGTGCGCCGGTGCAGCGCCACCAGCAGGGAGTCGATCATCCGGGTGACCGAGGTCTTGCCGTTGGTGCCGGCCACGTGGATCGCCGGGTACGCGTGCTGGGGTGAACCGAGCAGGTCCATCAGCGTCGAGATCCGGGTCAGCGAGGGCTCGATCTTGGTCTCGGGCCACCGGGTGTCCAGGTCGGCTTCGACCTCGGCGAGTTCGGCGAGGTCGGCCTCGCTGTCGGTGGCGATCACCGGTGCGTCGTCGTCGCCCGGATATCCGGCGTCGCCGCGCACCTCTCCCTCGTCGTCGGCCAGCAGTGATCCCAGCGCCATCGGATCGGGTTCGATGTCACCGGCGTCCTCCCATCCGGCGAAGTCGGCAGCGGTGAAGATGGGCCCCTCGTCGTCGCCGGGCTGGGGGCCGTCGGGGTCGGCGTCATCGGGATGACGGTCGTCGCGGCTCACGATCCTCCCAGCGAGGCGAGCTTGGCCTGCAGGCGCTCGACCTCTTCGACGGCGATCTCACGACGCCCGCGGATCTTGGCGACCACCGCATCCGGGGCCTTGGACAGGAACTGCTCGTTGCCGAGCTTCGCGGTGGTCTGCGCCAGCTCCTTCTCGGCGGCGGCCAGGTCCTTGGTCAGGCGTTTGCGTTCGGCCTCGACGTCGACGGTGCCCGAGGTGTCGATCTCGACGCCCACGGTCGCACGGCTCAAACGCACCTCGAGGGTTGCGGTGGCGGCGAATCCGTCGGCCGGGTCCTCGAGGCGGGCCAGCGACGCGATGTAGGCCACGGCCGGTTCCAGACCCGACTCGGCGAGCGCGGTGAACCGCACCGGCACCTTCTGACCGGGCTTGAGGCCCTGATCGCTGCGGAAACGACGCACCTCGGTGATCAGCTTCTGCAGATCGTCGATGGTGACGGCCGCCTCGGCGCCGTCACCGGCGCCGACCCGGGTCGGCCAGTCCGCGATGACCAGCGACTGCCGGCCGGTGAGCGTGGTCCAGAGCACCTCGGTGACGAACGGCATCACCGGCGAGAGCGCCCGCAACAGCCGGTCGAGGACCGCACCGAGGACCAGTCGTGTTGCCTCCGAACGCTTCTCGTCGTCCTCGGCGAACTGCACCTTGGCCAGTTCGAGGTACCAGTCGCAGAACTCGTCCCACGCGAAGTGATACAGCGCCTCGCAGGCCTTGGAGAACTCGTAGGCCTCGAAACCGGCGTCGACCTCGGTCAGCACCTCGTCGAGGCGGCCCAGGATCCAGCGGTCGGCGACGGTGAGGTCGGCCGGCAACCCGGCGTCGGGCACGGTCGCGCCGTTCATCATGGCGAACTTGGTGGCGTTGTACAGCTTGGTGGCGAAGTTGCGCGACGACTGCGCATGGTCTTCACCCACCGAGATGTCGCTGCCCGGGTTGGCGCCACGGGCGAGGGTGAAGCGCAGCGCGTCGGCGCCGAACCGCTCCACCCAGTCGAGCGGATCGATGCCGTTGCCCTTGGACTTCGACATCTTGCGGCCGTGTTCGTCACGGACCAGGCCGTGCAGGAACAGATTGCCGAACGGGACGGCCTTGTCGGGGCCGAGTTCCTTGCCGACGTAGGTGCCGAACATCATCATGCGGGCGACCCAGAAGAACAGGATGTCGTAGCCGGTGACGAGAACCGAAGTGGGATAGAACTTCTCGAGATCGTCGGTCTTGTCCGGCCAGCCGAGCGTGGAGAACGGCCACAGACCCGAGGAGAACCACGTGTCGAGCACGTCGGTCTCCTGGGTGTACCCGGCGGGTGCCTCCTCGTCGGGGCCCACGCACACGACGTCGCCGTCGGGGCCGTACCAGATCGGGATGCGGTGGCCCCACCACAGCTGACGCGAGATACACCAGTCGTGCATGTTGTCGACCCAGCCGAACCAGCGCGGTTCCATCGACGCCGGATGGATCACGGTGGACCCGTCGCGGACGGCGTCGCCGGCGGCCTCGGCCAGCGACTCCACCTTGATCCACCACTGCATCGACAGGCGCGGCTCGATGGGCTCGCCGGTGCGCTCGGAGTGGCCGACGCTGTGCAGGTAGGGACGGACCTCCTTGACGATGCGTCCCTGCTCGGCGAGGGCCTCACGCACCTTGACGCGCGCCTCGAACCGGTCCATGCCGTCGAATTGCGTTCCGGTGCCCGCGATCCGGGCCTCTTCGTCCATGATCGTCGGCATCGGCAGGTCGTGCCGCAGGCCGAGCTCGAAGTCGTTGGGGTCGTGCGCGGGGGTGATCTTGACCGCGCCGCTGCCGAACTCGGGGTCGACGTAGTCGTCGGCGACCACCGGGATGGTGCGGTCGAGGAAGGGATGGGCGAGTTCGGTGCCCACCAGATGGCGATAGCGCTCGTCGTCGGGGTGCACGGCGATCGCGGTGTCGCCGAGCATGGTCTCCAGACGGGTGGTGGCCACCACGATGTGCGGCTGGGAGTCGTCGAGCGATCCGTACCGGAAGCTGACCAGCTCGCCCTCGACGTCGGCGTAGCTCACCTCGATGTCACTGACCGCGGTCTTGAGCACCGGCGACCAGTTGACCAGCCGCTCGGCCTGGTAGATCAGTCCGTCGTCGTACATCTTCTTGAACACGGTGTGCACCGCGCGGGACAGGCCCTCGTCCATGGTGAAGCGCTCGCGGGACCAGTCGACACTGTCGCCGAGGCGACGCATCTGCTCACCGATGTTGCCGCCGATCTCGGCCTTCTCGGTCCAGACGCGCTCGATGAACTTCTCGCGGCCCAGGTCGTCGCGGGTCTTGCCCTCGGCGGCGAGCTTGCGCTCGACCATGGTCTGCATCGCGATCGCGGCGTGGTCCATACCCGGCAGCCACAGCACCTCGTAGCCCTGCATGCGGCGCCGCCGGGACAGCGCGTCCATCAGGACGTGCTCGTAGGCGTGGCCCATGTGCAGGGAGCCGTTGACGTTGGGCGGCGGGATGACGATGGAGAACGCGGGCTTGTCCGAACTCGCGTCGGCGGTGAAGTAGCCCGCGTCCACCCACGCCTGGTAGAGCCGGGCCTCGTGCTCGGCGGGGTCCCAGGTCTTCGGCAGCTCGCGGGAGGAATCGGGTGTGCTCACCCCACAATCTTAGGAAACGCCGCCGAGGCCCCCGCCGCCGACCGAGGTGCGCAGGCGATGCAGGTCGTCGGGCGCGTTCACGTTGGTCAGCCATGTGGCGTCGCTCACGGTCACGCGATGGGTGACCAGGGCATCGAGCGCGGCGGTCATCCTTCGCTCACCCGAGTCCACCAGACCCTTGATCACCGACGCCGCGCGCACCCGGTAGATACCCGCCATCGGGTGGTCGCGCTGGGTGTCGCTGGCGACGACGGCGTCGGCGGATTCGGTGAGCCCGCCGAGCAGTTCGTCGATCAGTGCGGTCTCGATCAGCGGCATGTCGGTGGCGCAGACGAAGGCCAGGTCGGCACCTGCCGCGGCGGCCGCCGACAGCCCGGCGGCCAGCCCACCGAGCGGTCCGGTGCCGGGTTCCTCACCGGTGACCCAGGTCGCCGGCGGCCCCCCGGTCCCATGGAGGTCCTGATACGCCGGGGATGCGGTGGTGGCCGCGATGAACACCCCGGCCGGACAGCGCCGGTCGACGATCTCGACGATCCGCGCGAGCATCGGCTGCCCCGCCCAGTCCATCGCCGCCTTGTTGTGTCCCATCCGTCGCGAACGTCCGCCCGCGAGGACGAGACCTGCCAGGTGCATCCCGGTTGCGTTGGTCATGCGAACAGTCTGTGGGACATCGGGCCCACAAGGGGGCAAGATGAACGAATGGCCCATATTCACCACCCGGACACCGACACCGACGTCACTGTCGACGAGCCCGACGCGGTGCACGTCTCCCACGTCAAGCACTACGCGGCCGGGGTGCCCGCCGTAGCGGTCGCCCTGCAGCGCGGGGTGGAGCAGATGGGTCCGGTCCGTACCGCCCGCACACTGGCGAAACTCAACCAGCGCAACGGTTTCGATTGCCCGGGCTGCGCCTGGCCGGAGACCCCCGGGCACCGCAAGCACGCCGAGTTCTGTGAGAACGGGGCCAAGGCGGTCGCCGAGGAGGCCACCCGACGGCAGGTCGGTCCGGACTTCTTCGCCCGGCATTCGGTGGCCGATCTGGCGACCAGGTCGGGGTATTGGCTGTCCCAGCAGGGACGGCTGACCCATCCGATGTACCTCGCCCCCGACGACACCCACTACCGGCCGGTCGACTGGGACGAGGCCAACCGGATCGTCGCCGACGAGTTCGCCGCGATGACCACCCCCGACGAGGCGGTCTTCTACACGTCGGGCCGCACCAGCAACGAGGCCGCGTTCGTCTACCAGCTGTTCGCGCGCAGCCTCGGCACCAACAATCTGCCGGATTGCTCCAACATGTGTCACGAGTCGTCCGGCACCGCGCTCACCTCATCGATCGGCATCGGCAAGGGGTCGGTCAGCGTCCCCGACCTCGAGCACGCCGACCTGATCCTGATCGCCGGCCAGAACCCTGGGACCAACCATCCCCGGATGCTCGGCACCCTGGCCAACGCCAAGGAGAACGGCGCGCGGATCGTCGCGATCAACCCCCTACCCGAGGCCGGTCTGATGCGGTTCAAGGATCCGCAGAAGGTGGGTGGGGTGATCGGCGCGGGCAGCAAACTCGCCGACGACTTCCTGCAGGTCCGCATCGGCGGCGACATGGCGCTGTTCCGCGGTGTGGCGCGGCTCGTGCTCGACGCCGAGCGCGCCGCCCCCGGCACCGTGTTCGACCGGGAGTTCCTCGACGAGCACTGCGCCGGCGTCGACGACTATCTCGCCCTCCTCGAGGATCTCGACTTCGCCGACGTACTCACCGCGACCGGGCTGTCCGAGGCACAGATCCGCGATCTCGCGGATGCGGTGATCCACGCCGACCGCGTCGTACTGTGCTGGGCGATGGGCCTCACCCAGCAGCGACACGGAGTGGCCACCATCGCCGAGGGCACCAACCTGCTGTTGCTGCGCGGGATGATCGGCAAGCCCGGCGCCGGACTCTGCCCGGTGCGCGGACACTCCAACGTGCAGGGCGACCGCACCATGGGCATCTACGAGAAGATGCCGGAGGCGTTCCTCTCCGCGGTCGACCACGAGTTCGGCATCACCAGCCCCCGCAACCACGGATTCGACACCGTCGCGGCGATCGACGCGATGACGCGCGGGCAGGTGCGGGTGTTCATGGCGATGGGCGGCAACTTCGTCTCCGCGGCGCCCGACACCCGGGCCACCGAGGCCGCCCTGGCCCGGTGTCGGCTGACCGTTCAGGTGAGCACCAAGCTCAACGAGTCCCACGTGGCCACCGGCCGTGCCGCACTGATCCTGCCCACTCTGGGCCGGACCGACAAGGACGTGATTGCCGGAGTGCCACAACAGGTCTCGGTGGAGGACTCGATGTCGGTGGTGCACCTGTCGCGCGGCTCGCTGAAACCGGCGTCGGAGTTGCTGCACTCGGAGGTGGCCATCGTCTGCGACCTCGCCGAGGCAACCCTGGGCGCCGACCACCCGGTGGGCTGGTCAGCGCTGAAGCACGACTACGACCTCATCCGCGATCGCATCGCACGGGTCATCCCCGGGTTCGTGGACTTCAACGCGCGGGTGCGGGCCAAGGACGGATTCGTCCTCCCCCATCCCCCGCGTGACGCCCGCAAGTTCGAGACATCCACCGGGCGTGCGAACTTCGCGGCGTACCCACTCGAATGGGTGTCGGTACCGGCGGGCCGGCTGATCCTGCAGACGATGCGCAGCCACGACCAGTACAACACCACCATCTACGGTCACGACGACCGCTATCGCGGTGTCAGCGGCAACCGGGATGTCGTGCTCGTGCATCCCGACGACATCACCGCACTCGGCCTGCACCCGGGCGATCACGTCGACGTGGTGTCGGAGTTCGACGGACCCGACGGCCTCGAGGAGCGCCGGGTCACCGACTTCGAGCTGGTCGCCTACGACACGCCGCGCGGCAACGCCGCCGCCTACTACCCCGAGACCAACCCGCTGATCCCGCTCCTGTCGGTGGCCGCAGAGTCAAACACCCCGGTCTCCAAGGCCGTGGTGGTGCGCCTGGAGCCGCGCGGATGAACTGATCGGCGCCGCGGTGCCGAGAGGGCTGCGCCGCGGTGCCGAGAGGGCTGCGCCGGGCGGACAGGGTGTTCCGCCCGGTGTCGTCCTGCCGGCGACCCGCAACGGGCAACCGCCGGCAACGAGCAGAAACACACGGGAAGCCGGGTTCCGGCTGGAACCCGGCTTCCTGCGGATCTGAGCGCTGTGTCAGCGACGCGTGCGAATCCGCTCAGGCACTCTTGTCGCGCCGCTCGTCGTCGTCGGCGGTGCGCGGCACGATGGTCGGCAACACGTTGTCGTTGACGGTCTCGGCGGTCACCACGACCTTGCCCACGTCGGTGCGGCTCGGGATGTCGTACATGACCGGGAGCAGCACCTCCTCCATGATCGCGCGCAGACCACGAGCGCCGGTGCCGCGGTGGATGGCCTGATCGGCGACGGCCTCGAGGGCATCCGGGGTGAACTCCAGCTCGACATTGTCCATCTCGAAGAGCTTGGTGTACTGCTTCACCAGAGCGTTCTTCGGCTCGGACAGGATCGAGACGAGCGATTCCTTGTCCAGGTTGGTCACCGAGGCGATGATCGGCAGTCGGCCGATGAATTCGGGGATCAGGCCGAACTTGATCAGGTCCTCGGGCATGACCTCGGCGAAGTGGTCGGTGATGTCTACCTCGTTCTTACTCGCGACCTCGTTGCCGAAACCGATGCCGCGCTTGCCGATTCGTTCGGCTATCACCTTCTCCAGCCCCGCGAAGGCACCGGCCACGATGAACAGCACGTTGGTGGTGTCGATCTGGATGAACTCCTGGTGCGGGTGCTTGCGTCCGCCCTGAGGTGGCACCGACGCCTGGGTTCCCTCCAGGATCTTCAGCAGGGCCTGCTGGACACCCTCACCGGAGACGTCCCGGGTGATCGACGGGTTCTCGCTCTTGCGGGCGATCTTGTCGACCTCGTCGATGTAGATGATGCCGGTCTCGGCGCGCTTGACGTCGTAGTCGGCGGCCTGGATCAGCTTCAGCAGGATGTTCTCGACATCCTCACCCACATATCCGGCCTCGGTGAGCGCGGTCGCGTCGGCGATGGCGAACGGAACGTTCAGCATCTTCGCCAGTGTCTGAGCGAGGTAGGTCTTGCCGCAACCGGTGGGGCCGAGCATCAGGATGTTCGACTTCATCAACTCGACGGTCTCGCCGCTGCGGGCGTCCTTCTTCTCACCGGCCTGGATGCGCTTGTAGTGGTTGTACACCGCCACGGCCAGGGTGCGCTTGGCAGTGTCCTGACCGATGACGTAGTTCTCCAGGAAGTCCTTGATCTCGGCCGGCTTGGGCAGGTCGTCGAGTTTCACGTCGCCGTTCTCGGCGAGCTCCTCCTCGATGATCTCGTTGCACAGGTCGATGCACTCGTCACAGATGTAGACGCCCGGTCCTGCGATGAGCTTCTTCACCTGTTTCTGGCTCTTGCCGCAGAAGGAGCACTTCAGCAGATCGCCACCGTCTCCGATTCGTGCCATCTCGTGCTGTACCTACTTCCTCGATGTGGCCGGACTGCCAGTTGTCTCGATGGTGCCGCCACCGGATCGGCGGCGGGAGGCCGGCGGGCGCGGCGCGTCATGGGTAGACCGTGACATCTCCGCTGTTACGACGGTACCCGCGTACCCGGATTACTTCGACCGCTTGACGTAAATGTCGCGGGAGAAAATCGTGGTCGACGGCGCCGGACCATCGGCTCGGCGGCGCCGTCGACCCGACCGCGTCACTTCTTGAAGGACTTCTTCCGGTACTCGAACACCTCGTCCACGATGCCGTATTCCTTGGCGGCGTCGGCGGTGAGGATGTTGTCGCGGTCGGTGTCCTTACGGATCTTGTCGGCCGGCTGACCGGTGTGACGCGACAGGATCTCGTCGAGGCGGTTGCGGATCCGCTCGATCTCGGCGGCCTGGATCTCGAGGTCGGAGACCTGGCCCTGATAGGCGCCGCCCGTGCGCGGCTGATGGATCAGGATGGTGGCGTTGGGCAACGCGGCACGCTTGCCGGGGGTACCACCGGCCAGCAGGATCGCCGCGGCCGAGGCCGCCTCACCCAGGCACACCGTGACGATGTCGCAGTGCACGTACTGCATGGTGTCGTAGATCGCGAGCATGTCCGGCACGCTGCCACCGGGCGAGTTGATGTACATCGTGATGTCGCGGTCGGGGTCCTGCGACTCGAGCACCAGAAGCTGTGCCATCACGTCGTTGGCGACGGTCTGGTCGATCGGCGTACCGACGAAGACGATGCGCTCCTCGAACAGCTTGGCGTACGGGTCGTACTGGCGCTGCCCGTTGGGGGTGTGCTCGATGAACTGCGGCAGGATGTAGCGCGCCTCGATGGACTTGAGTGCCAGTGCCGAGGCGGGGATTCCGGCGGCCACATCGGCCGGCAGCGAATCGAGATGGGAGATGTTGGTCATGGTCTGCTCCGTGGGGTTGAGAGGTCGGCGGTGTCGGTGCTGCGTCACACTCAGGGCTTGATGGCGGTTGCCCGGGCGATCACGTGATCGACCAATCCGTACTCCTTGGCCTCCTCGGCGGTGAACCACTTGTCACGGTCCGCGTCGGCCTCGATCTTCTCCAGCGGCTGCCCGCTGAACTCGGCGTTGAGACGGTTCATCTCGCGCTTGGTGGCGGCGAACTGCTCGGCCTGGATGGCGATGTCGGCGGCGGTACCACCGATACCCGCCGACGGCTGGTGCATCATGATCCGCGCGTGCGGCAGCGCGTGACGCTTGCCCTTGGCACCGGCGGCGAGCAGGAACTGGCCCATCGACGCGGCCATACCCATCGCGTAGGTCGCGACGTCGCACTCGGCGAGCTGCATGGTGTCGAAGATGGCCATACCCGCGGTGACCGAACCACCGGGCGAGTTGATGTAGAGATGGATGTCGCGCGTCGGGTCCTCCGCGGCCAGCAGCAGGATCTGCGCGCACAGCCGGTTGGCGATGTCGTCGTCGACCTGGGTGCCGAGGAAGATGATGCGCTCACGCAGCAGCCGCTCGAACACCGAGTCGGTGAGGTTGAGCCCGGCGACGCCCGAGCTCATCGAAGGGGTGTGGATGGTCGGCTTGCTCACGGTTCCTACCTTTGCCTGTCGTAACCTCGTGCCGGTCGGCGACCCACACGTCTGTCTCACGTCTTCCGGTGCCCTCCGGCGTCGTCACCGACACTAACCAATCGCGGGGCACCGGCACTCCCTCGGACACCCCTATTCGCTGAGAGCAGAACGGTATCCGTTCATCCCCTGCTCACCTGTGGGCACCGGTCACACATTGCGTGCAGACGCCGACAGCCGGGCACCCGTATCGGGTACCCGGCTGTTCGGAGCAGTGGAGGATCAGTCCTCGGCCTCTGCCGCGTCGTCGGCGTCGTCCTTGGCGAAGAACTCGGAGGTGTCGACGCTGGCGCCCTCGGAGTCGGTCACGGCGATGTCCGGGACGACGGCCGCGAGCGCCTTGCCGCGACGGACGTCGGCGTACACCTGGCCGACCTGATTGGCCTGGGTGAGTTGCTGGATGAACTCGGCCGGCTGCATGCCGTAGCGCTGCGCGGTGAACAGGATCTGCTGGGTCAGCTCGTCCTGGCTGACCTCGGTGTCCTGCTGGTCGGCGATCGCGTCCAGCAGCAGCTGGGTGCGCACCGACTTCTCGGCACCTTCGCGGGCATCGGCCTCGAAGGCCTCCCGGGTGGTGCCCTGCGCCTCGAGCAGCTGGGCGAAGATCGCCTCGTCGTGCCCGATGCTGTGCAGCACCTGCTCGAGCTGTCCGTCGACCTCGGCCTGCACGACGTTCTCCGGCAGCGGGATCTCGACGGTCTCGAGCAGGCGCTCGAGGACGGCCTCGCGGATCGCGTCGGCCTGCCCGAGCTTCTGCGACTGCGCGGCGCGCTCGGCGAGGGACTCGCGCAGCTCGTCGACGGTGTCGAACTCGCTGGCCATCTGGGCGAACTCGTCGTCGAGTTCCGGCAGCTCGCGCTCCTTGACGGAGTTGACGGTGACGGTGACCTCGGCCTCCTCACCGGAGTGATCGCCGGCGACCAGCGTGGTGGTGAAGACCTTGGACTCGCCGGTCTTCAGGCCGACGAGGGCCTCGTCGAGACCGTCGATCAGCTCTCCGGAGCCGACCTCGTGGGACAGGCCCTCGGTGGACGCCTCCTCGACGGTCTCGCCGTCGACGGTGGCAGACAGGTCGATGGAGACCATGTCGCCGTCCTGGGCCGCGCGATCGACACCGGCGAGGGTGCCGAAGCGGGCGCGCAGGTTCTCGAGCTGCTCGGCGACGGCGTCCTCATCGGACTTCAGCGCGTCGACCTCGACCGCGAGGGTCGAGTAGTCGGGCAGGGTGAGCTCGGGGCGGACGTCGACCTCGGCGGTGAAGGTGATCGACTCGCCGTACTTGAGCTCGGCGACGTCGATGTCGGGTTGACCGATCGCCTTGGTCTCGGTCTCGGCCACGGCCTGCGAGTACTTGCCGGGCAGGGCGTCGTTGACGACCTGCTCCAGGATCGCGTCGCGGCCCACGCGGGCCTCGATCAGCTTGGCCGGCGCCTTGCCCGGGCGGAAACCGGGAATCCGGATCTGCTGGGCAAGGGCCTTGTAGGCCCGGTCGAAGTCGCCCGAGAGCTCCTCGAACGGCACTTCCACGTTGAGCTTCACCCGGGTGGGATTCAGCTGCTCGACGGTGCTCTTCACGCTGCGCATGCTCCTTATTTCTGCGTTGCGGACGATCTCTGTGTTGCGGACGCCCTGGTGGTCGCGTCCCTGCCCTGATCTCTGTCGGGATGACAGGATTTGAACCTGCGACCCTCCGCTCCCAAAGCGGATGCGCTACCAAGCTGCGCCACATCCCGTGGCCCGCCGTCGCGCTACGTCACCTGGACGCACCCGCACATGCAGGGCCGACTGGATATCTTACGGGTCCGGCTCCCACTCATGAAAACCCGACCCCCCGACTCCCCCGACCCGACGGCGGAACCCGACGTCCGGACATCCCCGTCGGCGGCCGATTTCGGTTCCGACACATCGAGCAGGTACAGTCTGATCCGCACGAGCGACCGCAACCGAAAGGCCAGGTCGAGGCGGCACGCGGGTGTAGCTCAATGGTAGAGCCCTAGTCTTCCAAACTAGCTACGCGGGTTCGATTCCCGTCACCCGCTCGTATACACCCCGTACCGGCAACCCCGGTGCGGGGTTTGTGCATGTCAGGGGGCCACCACTCGTTCCGCGGGACCTGTGATTTACGTCATAGTCGGGCGTACGGTGGGGGCATGTCTTCCAGTCACGTCAAGAGCCAACGCAAATGTCCGTCCTGTGGTGCCAACCTCTACGTCCGCAAGGACGTCACCGAGACCGACAACGGCATGCGCCGCGTCGACACCATGCTGGTGTGCCGCGACGAATCCTGCACCGAGCCGGCACGCCATCTCGGCACCGAACTGCTGCAACCCGCGTGATCCACACCCCCTCACACCCCACCCTGCCTGGTCGTTAGCAGGCAAAAGTGTTGACTTCCCCCCACCCGCCCCGCAACCTGTTCGAGGTCGGGGATTCCGGCGCGGCATCGACGCCGCGTGAGACATCGGATATCCATCCAGGGGGAACGTCGTGCCGACTCTCGTCCTCGGAACCCGTGTCGGGTTCCGAGCTCTTCGTCGTCCAGCCGTCCGGCCACGTGCCGCGCACGCTCGGACACACCGACCGCCCGATCAGCAGGTCCGACGGGTCACAGCCGGACGAACGGGTCTCGTCCTCGCCGCCGTGGCCGTCGTCACACTCGGTGCGGTGACCGCCGGGACGCTCTCGGCCGCACCCGCACACGCCGACGATGTCGCGCTACCGACCCCGTTGCCAGACCCCTTCTATACGCAGCCCGCCGACCTCGACCACTATCACGACGGCGACGTGATCTCGGCGCGCCCACGACCCGCTCCGCCCGGGTTCTTCGACGTCCGGACCTTCCAGCTCCGATTCCGCTCGACCGACAGCCAGGGACATCCCATCGCCGCGGTCACCACGGTGCTGATCCCCACCACCAAGCAGGCCGACGGCCCGCTGCTGTCGTTCCAGCACATCATCAACGCGGTCGGACTCGAGTGCGCACCGTCCCAGGCGCTGTGGACCCAGGACCCGAACCTCACGATCCGCGAGGCCCCCGGGCTCAACGTGGCGTTGCGACGCGGATGGACCGTGGCGATCCCCGATCACCTCGGGCCCCGCAGCGCCTACGGCGCAGCCAGGCTGGGCGGCCAGATCACCCTCGACGGCATCCGCGCGGTGCAGGGCTTCGCCCCGGCGGGTGTCGCCCGATCGAAGGTGGGACTGGCCGGATACTCGGGCGGCGGGATGGCCACGGCGTGGGCGGCCGCGCTCGCCCCGGCCTACGCCCCCGACCTGCCGATCGTCGGCGCGGCATATGGCGGCGTGCCGATGGACCTCGTCCGGATGGCCGAGGGTCTCGGCTACTCCAGCCCGCATCCGGCGTTCGGTCTGGCCTTCGCCGCGGCGATCGGACTCTCCCGCGAGTACCCGCAGCAGATCCCGATGCAGAAGTACCTGTCGCCGACCGGCCAGCAGATGTACTCCGAAATGCGCAATGCGTGCACCAACGACATCCTGCGACTCGGCGCCGGCCATTCCGCACAGCAGGTGAGCATCGGCGGTGAGCAGATCTTCGAGAACCCCACGGCACGACAAGTGGTCGTCGACAACAGCCTCGTCGACCATCCCGGTGTGCCGAAGGCACCGATCTTCGAATGGCACAGCCCCACCGATTCCCTCATCCCGGTGGCCGCGATCGACCAGACGATCCGTCGGTACTGTCGGGCGGGTGCCCGCGTGGAGCAGTTCTCGACGCCGTCACCGGATCACATGAGCGCCGCGGTGATCGGCCTTCCGGCCGCCTTCTCGTACCTGAGCGATCGATTCAATGATGTTCCGGCGCCGGACAATTGCAGTTGAAGAAACGGCGAAGCGGACATTGTCGGCGATCTTCCTCCGCACTGTGAGGGCAATCACACAGGCGGATCGTCATCTCGCTCACCTTGAGTTTTCCTGATGCGGGTCGGCAAAGTCCGTCTGTACTCCTCTGTCCGTAGTACAGGGCTTTGGCCCGCCCACAACGGTTGTGTAACGATGGAGTCACGCACCGTGCCTGGTAATTCCCGAATGCAAAGGTTCAACGAGAGTGCCGAACAGCAAACCTTCACACCGTAGTGGCCGCGGCCTGAGCCGTCTGGTCGCGATCGTCGTCGGCGTCCTGGCCGTCGCGCTCGCCCTGCCGGGGCTGGCGCAGGCCGCTCCCGTGACCGTCATCCCGGGTCTCCCGCCGGTCGAGGTCCCCGACATCCCGGGCGTGCCCACCCCGCCGACACCCAAGAGCACCACCCCGGAGCCCCCGACCACGAGCACCACCACTGCGCCGAGCACACCGACCGGTCCGGTGCAGCCCAAGGTCAAGACCACCACCGGCTACATCGCGCTGGCCGATGACGCGACCCACACCATCACCTGGTGGAAGGACGGCGCGGTCGTCAAGACCATGCCGATCTCGATGGGTTCGAATGCACATCCGACTCCCAACGGTGTCTACCACACCAAGGAGAAGTACCGTGACATGTACATGGACTCCTCCACCTACGGTGTGCCGGTCGATTCCGCCGAGGGATACCGCACCTACGTCGAGTACGCGACCCGCATGTCCTGGGACGGCATCTTCATCCACGCCGCACCGTGGTCACTGGCCCAGCAGGGTGTGAGCAACGTGAGCCACGGCTGCATCAACGTCAGCACCGAGAACGGCAAGTGGGTCTACGACAACGTCCCGCGTGGCACCCCGATCGTCGTCCGCGGCACCATCGGCGGTCAGTACACCGGCGACTGATCCACCCCGAGTCCCGATCACGCCCCGCGCGCCCGATCGGCACAGGTTTCCCGGTCACGAAGGCCCGGCCCCCGAAAGGGGACCGGGCCTTCGTGCATGTCCGGGCGGGTCGGTCCCGGTGTCAGACGGGCGCCTCGACCTCGAGGGCGAGATCCATCTTGCGCCCTTCCGAACGCACCCGGGCGATCGCCCGCATCTTGTTGGACGCGTCGAGCGCGGCCACCTTGTACCCCTCGGCCAGTGTCGGATAGTTGAAGACGGCGTCGACGAGGTAGTCGACCGTGCCGCCGAGTCCCATCACGGTCTGGCCGATGTGCACGAGTTCGGAGGCGTTGGTGCCGAAGGCGTGCACGCCGAGCAGCGTTCCCTCCTCGGCGTGCACCAGCAGTTTGAGCAGCCCGTAGGAGTCACCCATGATGGCGCCGCGGGCGAGTTCACGGTAGCGGGCGACCCCCACCTCGAACGGGATGTTCGCCGCGGTGAGCTGGTCCTCGGTGCGTCCGACGAAGCTGATCTCCGGGATGGCATAGATCCCGATCGGCTGCAGTTCGGCGACACTCACCCCGACCGGCTCCCCGAAGGCGTGATAGGCGGCGCGTCTCCCCTGCTCCATCGACGTCGCGGCGAGTGCCGGGAAGCCGATGACGTCGCCGACGGCGTAGATGTGATCGACCTCGGTGCGGTAGTTCTCGTCGACGGTGAGTCGCCCCCGCGCATCGGCGGTGAGACCGGCGGCATCGACCCGCAGTTCGTCGGAGACCCCCTGCCGGCCCGCCGAGTACAGGACGGTGTCGGCGGGGATCTGCTTGCCCGACGCCAGGATCGTCAGCGTTCCCGACGGATGGGTCTCGACCTCCTTGACCTGCTCGCCGAAGCGGAAGGTCACCCCGCGTTCGCGGAGTTGGTACTGCAGGGCCTCGACGATCTCGCGGTCGCAGAAGTCCAGCATCGCCGGCCGCTGCTCGATGACGGTGACCTTGGTACCCAGCGCGGCGAACATCGAGGCGTACTCGATGCCGATCACCCCGGCCCCGACCACCACCATCGAGTTGGGGACGCGGTCGATGGTGAGGATCTGGTCGGAGTCGACGACGGTGTCGCCGTCGAACTCCACCGACGCCGGGCGGGCCGGGCGGGTGCCCACCGCGACGATGAAGTGATCGGCCGTCACGTGCTTGTGATCGCCGGTCGCGTCCTCGATCGCGATCTCGTGGGGGCCGGTGAAGTGCGCGTTGCCGATCAGCATCGTCACCGAGTTGCGGGCCAGCTGGTTGGAGATGACGTCGATCTCCTTGCCGACGACGTGCATGGTGCGGGCGGCCAGGTCTCCGACGGTGATGTCGGACTTGAGTCGGTACGACTCCCCGTACAGTTCACGCTGATTGACCCCGGTGAGGTAGAGGACCGCCTCCCGGAGGGTCTTGGACGGGATGGTGCCGGTGTTGATGCACACCCCGCCGACCATGTGGCGCCGCTCGACGATCGCGGCGCGTTTACCCAGTTTTGCGGCGGCGATGGCCGCCTTCTGCCCTGCCGGGCCTGATCCGATGACGACGACGTCGTAGTGATCCACCGTGGATGCTCCGCTCGAGTCCGATCGAGGTTGGGCGCGATTCGTCCCGGATCACAGTGTCGCGCACCCCGGCCGATCCCTCGACTCGAGCGGATCCGACGAGGCCACCTGCGCCCCGGCGAACGTCGCCTGCACCTGCAACCAGCCCGCCAGGGCCTGGCAGCCCGTGGTGTGCGGATCGGTCAGCGGTGCACGCCGGTACGGCTCGTCGGCATACGATGTGTGCCGCCCGCCGCGCGCGTTGCGCAACCGTACCCCGGGGACGGCGATCACCGGCGGCAGGTATCCGAGCACCTCGCGGCGCGCCGACGCGAGGCGCCCGACGTCGCGGCGCCACTGCCGAGGACCGAACCGGGTTCGCTCGGCATTTTGGAAGGCATTGGATCGCAAGGACTTCCACATCTCCGTGACCCAGCGTCGGGTCGTGGGCAAGGCCAGGGCGCGGGTCAGATCCGCGACGTCGCGAAACAGCGAGTCCGATGTGGCGTTGCAGATCATGTCGTCGGCGGCACCGACCCACCAGATCGCGAGATCGTCGGGGATCGCCGGCCCCGGACCGGCCACACCCCACCCCTCGCAGCCGGGGACCACGCCGGGCGGCTGGTGCGGGTCGGCGACGAGCCCGACCGCGAGAATCCGTCGTCGGATCTGCGATCCCGTCGGCGACGACCCGTCCCACAATGTCGCGAGAACCCGTCTGATCACCACTGCGCCTTGCGAATATCCGATCAGCACGATCGGCCCGTCGGGCTCGCGGAGCGCCTCGGTGAGCGCTTCGATACCCAGCGCCACGCTCTCCTCGTAGCACATCCCGCGCAATGTGGGAGCCGGACCGTAGCTCGCCGGGTAGCCCACCCATCGGGCCCGGAACCGGTTGTCGAGGACGTCGGTGACGGCCGCGAGCAGTCCGGTCACCCGGGTTCGGGCATCCCCCGGGTACGACTCACCGGTCCCACCCACCACGAGCACCGAGATCGGTCCTGCGGACGCACGCGACCACCGGCCGCGTTCGGTCTCGATCAGGTCGAAGGACATGGGTCCATGGTCGGCCGCAGTCCATGAGAGCGCACGTCATGTGCGCTGAATGTCTGCTGAGAACCTCCCTGAACTGCGGCGGAAGGTAAGGGAGATCACGTCGAATCCGGTTGCGTAACACAATTGTTACACGGACAATGGATAGCAGAAAGAAAAGATTGCACACTATCGAGAATTGCGAAAGAAGCGGTACCCATGTCGTTCGCACGCCTGCGTGAACGTTTTCTGTCCCCCCAGAGCATTCGGCCCACCGAGGCCACCAGCCGTCGTCTCTACGATCGCATCCACGAGGTCGCCGGAGACGCCCAGCGCGATGAGCTCCTGGTGATGGCCCAGCGCCTCGAGACGCGCTGATCCCGCCGACACCCCGTCCCGCCGACCACCCTCCGTGGTCGACGGGACGCAGTCGTGTGCACCCCCGCATCCGGTCGACATTGTCACGATGAGCTTCTGGTGCCGACAGTTGCTGCACCAGTACAGGTTTCGTCCGTCGAGCCCACTCATCGACGCCGCGGTGCGGCAGATCCGGCGCCGCTCCCCCGTTCGCCGGTAGACGAAGGACCGGGGACGGTCCGGGGCCCAGGACGCCGGGTCGCGATGGTCTTCGGGACGCACCAGGTGTACCCGTCCCCGGTGCACCCCGATCGCCGTCAGTGCCACCAGATCGGCCCACATCGCATCGAAATCACTGCGCCACAAGGACTTACCGCGTTCCAGCGGGTCGACACCGGCACGGAACGGGATCTCGGCGCGGTAGACGTCGCCGACCCCGGGCCTTCATCGGGGCCGCGCTCTCGGTGACGGACCCGTACAGACCGAGATGGACGTGCACCATCTGGGTACGACGTCCATCCCGGTGGTACTGGATCAGATGTTGCCCCAGGCCCGGACTCTGACGAACTCCATCCCGTCGACGACGGCCGCGCCGGCGGCGAATGTCCCCTGCGGGCTCCTCACCCGAACGCGGCTACCCCCGAAGATCCTCTACTGCCGGCGGCCGGTGCAGCGTGTGCCCCTCGGGCACGGAGGCCGATCAGGCCTGCGGAACCGCCGGGGCGACACCGGTCTTCTCGTACTCGGCGAGGATGTCGATGCGGCGCTGGTGGCGCGGCTCCTCCGACCACTCGGCCGCCAGGAAGGCGTCGACGATGGCCAGCGCCTCCTCGGTGGTGTGCATGCGTCCGCCGATACCCATCAGCTGCGCGTTGTTGTGCTGGCGGGCGAGCTGAGCGGTCTCCACGCTCCAGGCGAGCGCGCACCGCGCGCCGGGCACCTTGTTGGCCGCGATCTGCTCGCCGTTGCCGCTGCCGCCGAGCACGATGCCCAGGCTGCCCGGGTCGGCGACGACCTTCGTGGCGGCGTCGATACAGAACGCGGGGTAGTCGTCGAGGGCGTCGTAGACGTGGGCGCCGCAGTCGATCACCTCGTGTCCCGCCTTGGTCAGATGGTCGGCGATCGCCGTCTTGAGCTCGAATCCGGCATGGTCTCCACCGAGGTAAACGCGCATGCGGCAACTATAGAACGGCGCCCCGTCCGCACCGCCGAGAACCCACCCGAGTGGCCCCGGGCGGGTTCTGTACGGTGCGGCGGTGCGCCGGAGGGGTCAATCGAAGGCCGGATCCTCGGTGCGGGTTCGCTTGAGCTCGAAGAAGTGTGGATACGACGCCA
The DNA here is from genome assembly GCF_053589235.1 of Gordonia sp. NPDC003376. Taxonomy (NCBI): domain Bacteria; kingdom Bacillati; phylum Actinomycetota; class Actinomycetes; order Mycobacteriales; family Gordoniaceae; genus Gordonia; species Gordonia sp. NPDC003376. The sequence goes on from NZ_JBSFRM010000008.1 coordinate 81,637, forward strand.
GGGCGACCGCACCGTCCCACACCGTGCCTGCGGTCTCCCCGCGGGGGATGCGCGAGAGCACCGGACCGAAGAACGCGCTGCCGTTGATGTGGATCGTGGGGGTGCCCACGTCGTCGCCCACCTTGTCCATGCCCTCGTGGTGGCTGCTGCGGATGGCATCGTCGAAGTCGGTCGAGTCGGCGGCGGCGGCGAGCGCGGGGTCGAGGTCCAGCTCGGTGAGTGACTCGGCGATCACCACGTCGAAGTCCTTGATCTGTTTGTTGTGCAGGCGCGTTCCCATCGCGGCGTACAGCGGCGCGAGGATCTCGTCACCGTGCCGGGCCGCCGCCGCGGCGATCACCCGGACCGGGCGCCACGCGTGCTTGAGACCCTCCCGGTAGGCCTCCGGGATGTCCTTGCCCTCGTTGAGCACGGCCAGGCTCATGATGTGGAAGTTCACGTCGATGTCGCGAACCTTCTCCACCTCGAGAATCCATCGTGAGGTGATCCAGCACCACGGACACAGCGGGTCGAACCAGAAATCCACACGATCCTTCGATGACATCCCCATCGGTCCCTTCATCATTTCGCTTCGTCGGTCACGGTGTCGGCCGAGCAGGGCGGCATCGGTTCAACCCCGCCGTGTTCCAACCCTGCGGTGTCGATTCAACCCGCTGTGTCGGTTCAACCCCGCGCGGCGTCCCGGGATTCCGCTCGCCGCGAAACCCCGCCAGTACACGACACTTCGGCAGCTCACGGCCCCGCACATTCCGACCCATGAGGGCCGCCCGGGACTAAGCTGGCCGTCGTGACTGCCCCGAATCTCACCCGCGACCAGGCCCGCGAGCGCGCCGCCATCCTCGACGTCTCGACGTACACCATCGATCTCGACCTGACCGACGGCAACGGCAGACCCGGCGTCGACACGTTCCGGTCCACCACCACGGTGGCCTTCACCGCAACCGCCGGGTCGTCGACGTTCATCGACCTGGTGGCCCCGAACCTGCTGTCGGCGACGCTCAACGGCGTCGCCCTCGACGTCTCCGGATTCGACGAGTCGGTCGGCATCACGCTGCCGGACCTGGCCGCCGACAACGAGCTCACCGTGGTCGCCGACTGCGCCTACTCCAACACCGGCGAGGGGCTGCACCGCTTCGTCGACCCCACCGACTCGTCGGTGTACCTGTACACCCAGTTCGAGACCGCCGACGCCAAGCGCATGTTCGCCTGTTTCGATCAGCCGGATCTCAAGGCCACCTACACCCTGACGGTCACCGCACCCCAGGACTGGAAGGTCATCTCCAACGCGGCACCGGTGCAGACCGTCGCGGCCACCCCGGGCGAGTTCCGGTTCCGCGAGACCGCGGTGATGAGCACCTACCTCGTCGCCCTGATCGCCGGTCCGTACGCCGAGTGGACCGACACCTACACCGACGAGCACGGCACCATCCCGCTGGGCATCTACTGCCGCGGATCGCTGGCCGAGTTCATGGACGCCCACCGCCTGTTCATCGAGACCAAGCAGGGATTCGCTTTCTACCACAAGAACTTCGGCACGCCGTATGCATTCGGCAAGTACGACCAGCTGTTCGTCCCGGAGTTCAACGCAGGTGCCATGGAGAACGCCGGCGCGGTGACCTTCCTGGAGGACTACGTCTTCCGGTCACGCGTCACCAAGTACCTCTACGAGCGTCGCGCCGAGACCGTGCTGCACGAGATGGCGCACATGTGGTTCGGCGACCTGGTCACCATGCAGTGGTGGGACGACCTGTGGCTCAACGAGTCCTTCGCCACCTTCGCCTCGGTGCTGTGTCAGGCCGAGGCGACCGAGTACACCAGTGCCTGGACGACCTTCGCGAATGTCGAGAAGTCGTGGGCCTACCGCCAGGACCAGCTGCCCTCCACCCATCCCGTGGCAGCCGACATCCCCGACCTCGCCGCGGTGGAGGTCAACTTCGACGGCATCACCTATGCCAAGGGTGCATCGGTACTCAAGCAGCTGGTGTCGTACGTGGGCCTCGAGCCGTTCCTGGCCGGTCTGCGCGACTACTTCGCCAGTCACCGTTTCGGCAACGCCACGTTCGCCGATCTTCTTGCCGCACTGGAGAAGTCGTCCGGAAGGGATCTCTCGGACTGGGGTGGCCAGTGGCTCAAGACCACCGGTATCAACGTGATGCGCCCCGATTTCGAGCTCGACGCCGACGGCGCCTTCACCCGTTTCACCGTCGTGCAGGACGGTGCCGCACCGGGCGCCGGTGAGCGTCGCGCACACCGCCTACGGGTGGGTGTCTACGACGACACCGCCGACGGCACGCTGGAGCGCACGCACAGCGTCGAGCTCGACGTCGACGGTGAGCGCACCGACGTGACCGAGTTGGTCGGAGTCCCCCGCGGCAAGCTGGTGCTGATCAACGACGACGACCTCACCTATGCGTCGGTGCGGCTCGATCCGGAGTCCCTGGCGACGGCGACCACCCGCATCGGTGACATCACCGACTCGATGCCACGCACCCTGGTGTGGTCGGCGGCGTGGGAGATGACCCGCCAGGCCGAGATGCGCGCACGCGACTTCGTCGAGCTGGTGCAACGCGGTATCGCCGCCGAGACCGAGATCGGTGTGGTGCAGCGGGTGTTGCTGCAGGCCACCACCGCGATCGAGGCGTACGCCGACCCGCAGTGGGCGGCGCAGACCGGTCGACCAGGCTTCTCCGCACGGCTGCTCGAGCTGGCACGGGGCGCCGACGCCGGCTCCGATCACCAGCTGGCCTTCGTCAACACGCTGCTCGCCGGTCGGCTCGACGACGATCAGGTCCCGGTGGCCAAGGGGCTGCTCGACGGCGACGATCCGGCCGCGCACGGTCTGTCCGGGCTGACCGTCGACGCCGATCTGCGCTGGAAGCTGGTGCGCGCACTGGCCACCGCCGGGGGCATCGACACCGATCCGTCGTCGACCCCGGTGATCGACGCCGAGGCCGAGCGCGACAACACCGCTGCCGGGGCCCGGCAGGCCGCGGCAGCACGCTCGTCGCGTCCGCTCCCCGAGGCGAAGGCCGCCGCGTGGGCCCAGGCGATCGACGACGACTCGCTGTCGAACATCTACACCCGCACGATGATCGAGGGCTTCGCCCGTCCGGGACAGTCGGATCTGCTCGACGCCTACGTCACGAAGTACTTCGAGGCGGTCCCGGAGGTGTGGTCGCGGCGGTCGAGTGAGGTCGCCCAGACCGTGGTGGTGGGCCTGTACCCGTCGTGGGCGATGACCGACGAGGCGATCGCTGCGGCCGACGAGTTCCTCGCCGCCGACCATCCGCCGGCCCTCAAGCGCCTGATCTCGGAAGGCCGGGATTCGGTGGCCCGCTCGCAGCGGGCCCGCGTCTTCGACGCCGGCGCCTGACGCCGGGCGGCCGAGACGACTTCGGCCGCCATCCCGTCGGGGATGGCGGCCGAAGCTCGGTAAAGACCTGTATCGGGCTCGCGTTCAGTTCGACGCGGCTGCGGTCGCGACCACGTGCAGGGCCGCGATCAAACCGTCGATCAGATGGCCGGTGCGGAAGCTGCCGATCGCAGCGGTCACACCGAGCTGGGCGACCCGGTCGTTGACCCGGTCGGCAACCTTCTCACCGGAGACCACGACGACGTCGTGACTGTTCGGCGCGACGGCGATGAGCGCGCCGTTGGCGGGCTCGGGTGCCTTGGCGAGAACCTTGCGGGCCTCATCCACCGGATCGGTTCCGAGGTCGCCGATGTAGACCGAGAACCGGACGAGCGCCTTCTCGCTGGCCGCCTTGAGGGCGTCGTCGAGCGCGATGAGCTCGGACTGCGAGAACGGCGGGGTGTCGGGGGTCTGTCCCGGGAAGCGGGCGGCCGAGACGCGACCACTGTTGGTGATCACCGTGCCCATCGGCAGCGCCGTGACCGGGGAGAGCTTGACCTCGCCCGCGGTCTGAACCTGAGTTACGTCACCACTTGCCACTGGCCGAGCCTCCATCCACATCGGTCGGTTCTGCGTGCCGCGGGAGCGTCATCGGCTCGATGTCGACGGCACTGAACAGCAACGGCTTGTGCGTCCAGGGCTGATCGAGCTTGTACTCCTGCACCTTCGGGTACTTCACGCCGAACGAGAACGCCATCGAGACCACACAAGCGATGACGAACACGACGCAGATGACCGTGACGGCGACTCCGATGCCGACCATCGAGCTGTCCATAACGTCCTTTCGAATCAGCGCCCGCAATCGGCGGATCTGCCCAGGTCACTGCCCATGGACTGCACCCGCGCCGGCAGGCCGTGTGAACAATCTATCCCACCGACGCCGCTGCGTCCCAGTGGGGCCTACAGAGCGTCGTAGACAATTTCGGGGCGGTTCGGGTGGTCGCCGCCGGCCCTTCAGGCCGCACCGGCGTCGAGATACTGCGCCCAGGCCGGGTCGATCTCCTTGATCGTCGCGAGCAACCGCCAATGCCGACCCTTGGGCGCGGTCAGCGGGGTGTGCAACGTCCATCCGATCTCGCTGAGCAGATGGTCTGCCTTCTTGTGGTTGCAGCTCGCGCAACACGCCACACAGTTGTCCCACGAGTGGGTGCCGCCGCGACTGCGGGGCTGGACGTGATCGATGGTGGTGGCCTTGGCACCGCAGTAGCCGCAGCGGAAGCGGTCGCGGTGCATCAGCGCGGCCCGCGTCATGGGGATCACCGCGCGATAGGGCACGCGGACGTAGCTGCGGAGTCGGATCACCGACGGTACCGGGACCACGGTGTCGGCGGAGTGGACGGCCATTCCGGGGCCGGCCGAGTGGATCACCTCTGCCCGGTCACGCAGGACCAGGATGATCGCGCGCCGCAGCGAGACCGCGGTGAGCGGTTCGAAGGTCGCATTGAGCAACAGCACACGACGTCTGCCCCAGAGTGAGGACGAGTCACGTGGCTCGGTGGGCGCGTCGAGGATCGGCGGATCGGTGTGACGCACTCCACGCAGCGTCGTGACCTCACCGACATGCCGTTGGCCTCTGCGTGACATCCAGCCTCCCGTGTACGTCCACCGGACTGGTCAAGTGGAACACGCCGCGGCCGGGTGTGCACGACAATTCTGGGTGTCGACGCTGGTCGTTTGTGTGAACAGCTCGTGGCCGCGCGGTCACATGGCGACAGGCAGACCTCGTTCGCAGGTCGCGGTTTGAACGGGTCGTCGACACTGGAGGACAATGTGGAATGTGAGTGGACAGCCCCCGCACGCGCGGCCTGCAGACCAGCCGACCCCACGCTCGTTCTATGACGAGGTGGGCGGTCACGACACCTTTGTGCGGTTGACCCGTGCGTTCTATGCCGAGGTGGCGAATGACGAGGTGGTCCGCCCTTTGTACCCCGAGGCCGACCTCGGACCCGCCGAGCGCCGCATGCGCATGTTTCTCGAGCAGTACTGGGGCGGACCGCGCACCTACTCCGACGAGCGCGGCCACCCGAGGTTGCGGATGCGGCACATGCCGTTCACGATTGGCCCGATCGAGCGGGATGCCTGGCTGCGGTGCATGCACATCGCGATCGCGTCGATCGACGCAGACACCCTCGACGACGACCACCGTCGCGCACTGGTCGACTACATGGAGATGGCCGCGCAGTCGATGATGAACTCGGCGGTCTGACCGGGCAGCCCGATGCCGATGTGCGACCCGCCGTATCCCCCTGGATTCCTCAACCCGTGGTTCAGGTGGTAGAGAATTGCGACGTGAGTTCCGAGACACCGAGCGAAGGCCCCGTCGCAGGTCCCGACGACGATCACCCCGGCACGCCGGGTGACGCCGACCCCGAGGCCTCCCTCACCGCCGACTCGCCGGTGACCGATGAGGGCCGGTCCGACCCTGCCGCCGGCCGACCCGACGACGAGATCGTCGCGAATCACGAACCGGCCGAACAGCCGGTTGCAGGTGGTGCCCCCGCCGACGAGCCGGTTGATGAATCGGCTGCCGACGTGGCCGCGGCGGAGGAGACCACAGAGAAGGTCTCCGACGACACCCCGACCCCTGGGCTGACCGCCGATGACGAACCGGTCGCCGATGACGAAGCGGTCGCGGGCCACGAGCCGGTCTCCGGCGACGAGCCCGAGCAGGTCGAGGCGCCCGAAGTGGTCGTCGCCGAAGAGGTCGTCGCCGAAGAGCACGTCGCCGAAGAGGTCGCCCCCGAACAGAACACGCCCGGGCAGGTCACCCCTGGACAGATCGCGGAGGCACCCACCCCGTCTGTCCCCCAGCTCGACTCCACCGACGACACCTGGTGGCGGTCGGCGATCTTCTACCAGATCTACCCGCGGTCGTTCTCCGATCTCGACGGCGACGGGGTCGGCGATCTGGCCGGTGTCATCGACAAGCTGGGCTATCTGGAGTTGCTCGGCGTGGACGCGATCTGGCTGTCGCCGATCATGCGGTCACCGATGGCCGACCACGGCTACGACGTCTCCGACCCCCGTGACATCGACCCGTTGTTCGGCGATCTCGAGGACTTCGACGATCTGATCGCCGAGGCGCACGATCGTGACATCCGAGTGACGATGGATCTGGTGCCCAATCACACCAGTGATCAGCACGAGTGGTTCACCGGGGCTCTCGCGGCAGGTCCCGGAAGTCCCGAGCGCGCCCGATACATCTTCCGCGACGGACTCGGCGACAACGGAGACGAGCCACCGAACAACTGGCACAGCGTCTTCGGTGGTCCGGCATGGACGCGTGTCATCGAATCCGACGGCACTCCCGGTCAGTGGTATCTCCACATCTTCGCCGCCGAGCAGCCGGATCTGAACTGGGAGAACCCCGAGGTCTGGGACGATCTCGAGCGCACCCTGCGCTTCTGGCTCGATCGCGGTGTCGACGGCTTCCGGATCGACGTGGCACACGGCATGGCCAAGCCCGAGGATCTTCCCGACATGGACCTCGCGTCCACCCGTCTGCTCCAGAACAACGACGACGATCCGCGGTTCAACAACTATGCGGTGCACGACATCCACCGCAAGATCCGCGCCGTGCTCGACGAGTACCCGGGCGCGGCCAACGTCGGCGAGATCTGGGTCGAGAACAACGAGCGATTCGCCGAGTACCTGCGTCCCGACGAACTGCATCTCGGCTTCAACTTCCGGCTCGCCAAAGCCGGTTTCGACGCCGACGAGATCCGCACCGCGATCGAGAACTCCCTGGACGCCGTGGTGTCGGTCGCCGGTACGCCGACGTGGACGTTGAGCAATCACGACGTCGAGCGCGAGGTCACCCGCTACGGCCGTCCGGTCGGTGACACCGAGTCCGCACCCGACCTCGAGCTCGGTGTCGCCCGCGCCCGCGCGATGGCGCTCGTCGAGCTGGCCCTGCCGGGCTCGGTGTTCATCTACAACGGTGCCGAACTCGGTCTGCCGAACGTGGACCTGCCCGACGAGGTGCTGCAGGATCCGGTGTGGGAGCGGTCCGGACACACCGAGCGAGGCCGCGACGGATGCCGGGTGCCGATTCCCTGGGAGGGCACCGAGCCCCCCTTCGGGTTCAGTTCGTCGTCGCACAGCTGGCTGCCGCTCCCCGCGTCGTGGTCACGGTTCACCGTCGAGAACGAGCTCGAGGACATCGCGTCGACACTGTCGCTGTACCGGCAGGCGATCGAACTGCGGTCGGAACGACCGGAGTTCGCCGGCGCGCAGGTCGACTGGTATGGCGCCCCGGAGGGCTGCCTGGCCTTTCGCCGTTCTGATGGCCAGCTGATCTGCGCGCTCAACACGAGCGATTCCCCGGTGCCCCTGCCGCCGGGCGAGTTGCTGCTGCTGAGCGCTCCGCTCGTCGACGGCCACCTCGCACCCGACGCCGCCGCCTGGCTGGTCTGAGAAGCATTCGGTCGAGCCGAACTCGGAACACATCCCGCGCCTCGAGCCGCTCCCCGATGCTGTCGGGTCACCAGGTTTCGACACGGGTCCTCGCGATGCTCGGTCCCGGCTCAACCACCGAATTCAGTTGCCACCATCGATGGTTGAGCCGACGATAAGTGGGCATGTTCAATTCCGACCCTCGCTCAACCACCCAAAGCTGCTGCTGCAGTTGTTGGTTGAGCCGACGAGGAG
>NZ_JBSFRM010000008.1:89796-118538 GCF_053589235.1 Gordonia sp. NPDC003376
TGCTGCAGTTGTTGGTTGAGCCGACGAGGAGCGAAGCGACGAGACGCGTCGAAACCTCAGACGGCCGAACCCGGAACACAACCACCACATCCGAGGCGGTCACCACCCGAGAAAACCCACCAAGGTTTCGACACGGGACCTCGCGATACTCGGCCCCGGCTCAACCACCGAATTCAGTTGCCACCACCGATGGTTGAGCCGACGATAAGTGGGCATGTTCAATTCCGACCCTCGCTCAACCACCCAAAGCTGCTGCTGCAGTTGTTGGTTGAGCCGACGAGGAGCGAAGCGACGAGACGCGTCGAAACCTCAGACGGCCGAACCCGGAACACAACCACCACATCCGAGGCGGTCACCACCCGAGAAAACCCACCAAGGTTTCGACACGGGACCTCGCGATACTCGGCCCCGGCTCAACCACCGAATTCAGTTGCCACCACGGATGGTTGAGCCGACGATAAGTGGGCATGTTCAATTCCGACCCTCGCTCAACCACCCAAAGCTGCTGCTGCAGTTGTTGGTTGAGCCGACGAGGAGCGAAGCGACGAGACGTGTCGAAACCTCCGCCGACCGAACCCGGAACGCAACCACCCAAATGCTGCCACCGCACAGGAGGTCTCGATACGCTCATGATGACGGCAACACCGACACGCTGAGATCCCGGTGGCGTCGCTGGTAGACGGTGCCGAATCGAGCGTCAACGCGAATCCAGGCCGCCGACATCCGGATTCGTACCGGCTCATCGGCGTCGATCGTGTCGGCGTCGGCGTCGGCGGTGATCGCACGCCCATCACGGTCCCGGATGAAACCCATGGCAGTGAGGGCGAACAGCGATCGCATGATCACCCCGGCGCGCAGACGACCGTCGTCGGAGACCACCTCGAGGACCTCCTGGTCGAGGACGCCGGTCGCCGGACCGTGTGCACTCCCCTCCTCTCGCGCCAGCCGGGCACCGTCGCGGGCCAGGCTCACCACCGCGCGCGCCGGCACGTCGTCGACCTGCTGGAAGCCGGTGAGCAGGGGTAGCGCCCCGCGCCAGGCGGAGTCGAAGGGCATTCCCGGGTCGACAGCGCCACCGGGACCGGTCGCGGCCAACGCCGACCGCAGGATGGCCGCGTCGCACACCAGATCCTGTGGTGCCATCCGGCCGAACACGGCGCGCGTGGCGAGCACGTCGAAACCGGTGTTCGACCACAGCCCGATCAGACCGTCGGGGCGCTGCGTCACCCGGATCACCGCGGCGTCGTCGAGCGCCGACACCCGCGCCAGAAACGCCAGCGCATCGGCACGGTCGCCGTCACCGTCGACCGCGATGAACCGCTCCGGACCGGTCATGGCCGCACGAATCGTTCGAGATAGCCCCGTTCCTCGGGGGTCAGGCGCCGCAGTCGCTGCGCATCGACGTCGAAGGCGACGAGCTGTGTGGTGGCCACCACACAGGGTTTGGCGTCGGGTGCGGCACCGTCGGGCCGCACCTCGTAGCCGACCGTGAAGTCCACCGCCCGTACCTTCTCCACGAACATCGTGACCGAGATCGGCCCCTCGTCGTGACGGACCTGCTGCTGGTACCGGACATGGAGATCGGACACGACACACCCGTGCCGGAGTTCCGCGGTCGGGCGCTGGTCATAGAACAGCCACGGGATCCGTGCCTCCTCCAGCAGGGTCACCATCCGGGCGTGGTTGATGTGGGCGAACACATCCATATCCGACCATCGGACCGGCACCTTGACGACATATCCACGCTCGGTCGTCGTTCCCTCGTCCTCGTAGAGCACACGGTTCCCTTCGTCGCGGACCGGCCGGTCACCGGGCCGGGATCACATCCGGTCAACGGATAACACTACGGAGTTGCCGCGCGGCCACCGACAGGGTGGCGAGGTCGAGGTTCCCCGACGTCTCGATCTCGGCGAGCATTGCCCGTACGCGGGCCAGCCGGCCGGAGTTGGACGCCTCCCACTCGGCGATCTTCTCCGACGCCGGCTCGTCGGGCTCGCTGTGCGCCAGGATCGCCAAGGTCAGGGCACGCAGCGCACCGTGCATGTCGTCGCGAAGCGCCAACCGCGCCAATGCATGCCAGCGGTCACCGTGTTCGAGTTCGGACACCGCGGTGAGCAGTTCTTCGAGACCGAAGTGTTCCATCACCGCGAAGTACAGTTCGCCGGCCTCCACCGGATCCCGGTCGGAGATCTCCGCGGTGTCGATGATGTCCAGTAGACAGAAGCGGTGCAGGCTGATCGCCACATCGTGCGCGAGATCCGGTGGCACGCCCTGTGTCTGGTAGTGCTCCACGCGCGTGTCGACATCGTGGGCCGAGCCCTTGCCGAACCAGCTGTCGAGCAGGGCCGTCAGCTCACCGACGTACTCGGCGTAGCGCGTGACCTCCGCGTTCAGCGCCAGTGGTTGCGGCCGGAACGCCAAGAGCCACCGCGACGCCCGGAACACGAGGCGACGCGCATACAGCATCATCTCGTCGACCGCCTCGATCGACGCCGCCGACGATTGCACCCGCTCGAGCAGATCGGGCATCCCGAACACACGCTCGGCGACGACGAAGGCGCGCACCGCCTCGTCGGTGGTGGCACCGGTGGCCTCGCCGAGACGGAAGAGGTGCGTGACCCCGGCGCGATCGATGACGTGGTTGACCACGACCGTGGTCACGATCTCCCGGCGGAGCCGGTGTCCGTGGATGGCGTTGGTGAACCGATCTCGCAGTGGCACCGGGAAATACGCGTGCAACCGGTCGTCGAAGGCGTCGTTGTCGGGCAGGTCGGTGGCCAGCAGGTCGGACTTGGTGGCCAGTTTGACGTGCGCCATCAGGGTGGCGAGCTCCGGGGAGGTCAGACCTCGTCCGACCTCCGAACCGATCCGCTTCCGCAGCTGAACCGAATCCGGCAGCGCCTCCAGTTGGAGGTCGACGCCGCGCTGGGCCAGCGCGTCGAGCATCCGGCAGTGCACATCCACCCGGACCCCGGAGAAGGCGCGGCAGAAGCCGAGTTCGGAGTTCTGCGAGATGTTGTCGGCGAGCACCAGCCCGGCGACCTCGTCGGTCATCGACTCGAGCAGCGGAGTGCGGTCGTCCGCCGCCAGCGCCCCCGCAGACACCGCGGCGTCGAGCAGGATCTTGATGTTCACCTCGTGGTCGGAGCAGTCCACGCCGGCCGAGTTGTCCATCGCGTCGGTGTTGACCCGCCCGCCGGTGAGATCGAACTCGATGCGGCCGCGTTCGGTCACGCCGAGGTTGCCGCCCTCCCCGATCACGGTGACCCGCAATTCGTCTCCGGTCACGCGGATCGCATCGTTGGCCTTGTCGCCCACCTCCGCATCGGACTCGGTACTCGCCCGAACATAGGTACCGATCCCGCCGTTCCAGAGCAGGTCGACCGGCGCCAACAGAACCGCCCGGATCAGTTCCGGCGGTGACAGTTCGGTGACGTCGTCGGCCAGACCCAGTGCGGCGCGGATCTGTTCGCCGATGGGGATGGACTTGCGTTCCCGCGACCACACGCCACCACCGGCGCTGATCAGGGCCGGGTCATAGTCGGCCCACGACGACCGGGGCAACGCGAACAGCCGGGCCCGCTCGGCATGGGACAGGGCCGCGTCGGGGGTCGGGTCGATGAAGACGTGGCGGTGGTCGAAGGCGGCGACGAGCCGGATGTGGCGGCTGAGCAGCATGCCGTTGCCGAACACGTCGCCGCTCATGTCACCGATGCCGACGACGGTGAAGTCCCTGGTCTGGGTGTCCACACCGATCTCGCGGAAGTGCCGTTTGACCGATTCCCAGGCGCCGCGGGCGGTGATGCCCATCGCCTTGTGGTCGTAGCCGGCCGAACCGCCCGACGCGAACGCATCGCCCAGCCAGAAGCCATAGTGCCGGGCGACGTCGTTGGCGATGTCGGAGAACGACGCGGTGCCCTTGTCGGCGGCGACGACGAGATAGGGGTCGTCGGCGTCGCGGCGGATCACCGACCGTGCGGGGATGATCGTGCCGGTGGCGCGGTCGATGTTGTCGGTGACGTCGAGCAGCCCGGAGATGAACATCCGGTAGCACTCGATTCCCTCGGCCCGCAACGCCTCCCGGTCGGTGGCGGTGTCTCCGGTGGGGGCCGGCGGGTGGGTCAGGACGAATCCGCCTTTCGCCCCGACCGGGACGATCACGGCATTCTTGACCGCCTGCGCCTTGACCAGGCCCAGGATCTCGGTGCGGAAGTCCTCCCGGCGGTCCGACCACCGCAGCCCACCGCGGGCCACGTCGCCGAACCGCAGGTGCACACCCTGCACCCGCGGCGAGTAGACATAGATCTCATGCAACGGACGGGGTTCCGGTGCCTGCGGGATGTCACGCGGACGCAGTTTGAACGACATCACCGGTCGGTGCCCGTTGCCGTCGTCGCCGCAGATCGCCGGACCGGCGTCATCGCCGTCGGTGACGAAGAAGTTGGTGCGGTCGGTGGCGATGACGAGTGCGGTGAACGCCGACACGATGCGGTCGGCGTCGAGGCTGATCACCGCGCCGACGTCGGTGCGCAGCCGCGCGAGAACCCACTCACGGCGTGCCACATCGGCGAGGGCCGGGCTGAGCGACGCGTTGAACAGGGCGACGAGTCCGCGGGTCACGTCCACATGGCGGCCCAGCGTGGACGCGACATGGTCGGCACTGTAGGGGAATCCGCACTGCCGCAGGTAGCCACCGTAGGCGCGCAGCATCGCCGCCGACCGCCAGTCCAGCCCACAGCGCATGACGAGTTCGTTGTAGCGGTCGACCTCTGCGCGTCCGCGCCACACCTGGCTGAACGCCTGGGTGAAGCGTTGCGGTAGGTCGTCGGGTCCGGCGGCGTACACCGACATCCCGGGGGCGAGTGCGACGGCGAACTCGTAGACGTGGCAGGACTCTCCGTCCGGCCGCACCAGCGTGTACGGGTGTTCGTCGATGACGTCGAGACCGAGGCTGTGCAGCACCGGCAGGACGTCGGTCAGGGTGGCCGACTCCCCGCAGAGGTACAGGGCGAAGTCCCATGCCCCCTTGTCGTCGGCACGGGCGTCGTCCGGTTGCCGCAGGGCGACGGCCAGGTCACCCGGTCGTAGCCCGGCGACCTGCGCCAGATCACCGACGGCGGCGGCCGGGTCGCGCTGGTCCTTGTAGTCCGAGGGCAGTGATCCGACGAGACGCAGCATCGCGTCGGCACCGCCGCGCGGCATGGTGACCATTCCGTCGCCGGCGGTGCCGATCAGCTCGCGGACCCGCTCGTCCCAGCTGCGGATGGCCTCGGACAGGCTCGCCTGCAGTTCCCGGTGCAGGGGCGTACCGATGTCGCCCGGACCCCACGAGCGCGCGAGGTCGGCGTCGACACGCACCATCACCTGGAGTTGGGCGAGGGGCATCTCGCTGACCCGGGCGGAGTATTCCAGCGCCGACCCGTGCAGGGCTTTCGTCACGGCATCCTGGAGGGCCAGCCGGACCACGGTGTTGTACCGGTCGCGCGGCAGGTAGATCAGTGCGGTGGCCGCCTCGCCGTCGGGGTTGATCCGCAGGAAGACCCGCAACGACCGGGTGGCGACCGCGTCGAGCATCTCCTCGAGTCGACGATGCAGCTGGGCGGCGCTGGACTCGAACATCTCGACCAGCGGATAGTTCTGCAACAGCTCGATCATCGACTGCCCGGCGAACGAGTCGTCGTCGACCCCGGCGTAGGCGATCACCTCGTCGACCTTGCGGCGCAGGACCGGTACGTCCTGGACCGTCTGGTGCAGCCCGGACGGGGTGAAGGTGCCCAGGAAGCGGAACTCGCCGGTGTGGGTGCCGCCGGCGTCGAAGGTGGGGACCTGCAGCAGGATCGGGAAGTCCGAACGCTGGATTCCGGTCTCGAGGTGGACCCGGGTGATCCGGGGTGCCAGCGGCGCGTCGGTGACCAGCGGGAAGGCGGGCTCCACCCCGCCGGGCCGGTAGATTCCCCGCCGGGCGTCGGGATGACCGGCGGCGTCGATCCGTGCGCTGCCGAGCGGCACGAAGTGGTTGCCTGCGAACCACTCGAGCAGCCGGGCGTATTCGGCCCGCTCGTCGGCCGTGAGACCGGCGACCTCGTCGGGCAGGCCGGCCCCGCATGCCGACGCGCACCCACCGAGCGCGGCCCGCATCGAGGCGGCGTCCTCGTCGACGTCGGAGACCCGGCCGATCACGTCGAGGAGGTCGTCCCGGAGCCGTGCGTCGTCGATCCGACCGTGAGTGACCAGCGCCGACACCGAGATCCATGATTCGAGGGTTCCACTGCGGACTCCGGACACGTCGGTGAGCACCCCACCCGCGTCGCGGGTCACCGACAGGATCGGGTGATCGATCCGCACCGCGCTGAGCCCGTGCCCCTCGAGGGTCGCGAGCACCGCCTCGACCAGCAGTGGCATGTCGTCGTTGACCACGACGATCTCGGTGCCACCGGACGACGCGGTGGTGACATCGACGATCGACTGCCCGGGCTCACGTACCCGGGCGATCTCCAGATGGTGACGGATCCGCTGCACCGCGACGGTATCGAGGGTCTCCGGGTCGATCGCGTCCCGACCAGGGTGGCCGGTATCACCGACCGCGCCGACCGACGCGGCAAGATAGTTCGGAATGACCTGTGGCAGAAGCGAAATCACGTCGGACAACGAAGAATCATCCTCTCACGGACAACCGGTGGCGCCGCGACCGGAACGTGCGGCCTCACTCGCGAGCCTAGCCCCTTCCGAGCGTCCGGGCCGCGACTCACCCGGGATAGTCGGACTATCCTCACCGTGAACACCGACCGTGCACATCGGCCGTCTGCATCGCGCGACACCGGTCGACCACACGACGCCGACGGCCCCGGCGCACATGTGCGTCGGGGCCGTCGGGTACGACTCGTCAGGTCAGTCGCGGGTGAGCTTGCGGTGGGTCACCCGGTGCGGACGGGCCGCATCGGCGCCGAGCCGCTCGACCTTGTTGGCCTCGTAGGCCTCGAAGTTGCCCTCGAACCAGAACCACTGTCCTTCTTCGACGTTGCCCTCCCACGCCAGGATGTGGGTACAGGTGCGGTCGAGGAACCAGCGGTCGTGGGAGATCACGACGGCACAACCGGGGAACTTCTCCAGCGCGTTCTCCAGCGAGCCGAGGGTCTCGACGTCGAGGTCGTTGGTCGGCTCGTCGAGCAGGATCAGGTTGCCGCCCTCCTTGAGGGTGAGCGCCAGGTTGAGGCGGTTGCGCTCACCACCGGAGAGCACCTCCGACCGCTTCTGCTGATCCGGGCCCTTGAACCCGAAGGCCGACACGTAGGCCCGTGACGGCATCTCGTTCTGGCCGACCTCGATGTAGTCGAGCCCGTCGGAGACGACCTCCCACACCGTCTTCTTGGGATCGATGTTGGCACGGGACTGGTCGACGTAGCTCAGCTTCACCGTGTCGCCGACCTTGACCGACCCGGAGTCGGGCTGCTCGAGGCCGACGATGGTCTTGAACAGCGTGGTCTTACCGACACCGTTCGGGCCGATCACGCCGACGATACCGTTGCGCGGCAGCGTGAACGACAGGTCCTTGATCAGGACGCGGCCCTCGAAGCCCTTGTCGAGGTGTGAGACCTCCACCACGATGTCGCCCAGACGCGGCGGCGTGGGGATCTGGATCTCCTCGAAGTCGAGCTTGCGGGTCTTCTCCGCCTCGATCGCCATCTCCTCGTACCGCGCCAGTCGGGCCTTGTTCTTGGTCTGGCGGGCCTTGGCGCCCGAACGGACCCAGGCGAGCTCCTCCTTGAGGCGCTTCTGCAGCTTCTGGTCCTTTTTGCCCTGCACCTCGAGGCGCTCGGCCTTCTTCTCCAGGTAGGTGGAGTAGTTGCCCTCGTACGGGTGCAGCTTGCCGCGGTCGACCTCACAGATCCACTCGGCGACGTGGTCGAGGAAGTACCGGTCGTGGGTGACGGCGAGGACGGCACCCGGGTAGCTCGCGAGGAACTGCTCGAGCCACAGCACGCTCTCGGCGTCGAGGTGGTTGGTGGGCTCGTCGAGGAGCAGCAGGTCGGGTTTGCTCAGCAGCAGCTTGCACAGGGCGACGCGGCGACGCTCACCACCGGACAGGTGGGTCACCGGGGAGTCGGCGGGCGGGCAACGCAGCGCGTCCATCGCCTGCTCGAGCTGGCTGTCGAGGTCCCAGGCGTCGGCGTGGTCGAGCTCTTCCTGGAGCTTGCCCATCTCCTCCATCAGCTCGTCGGAGTAGTCGGTGGCCATCAGCTCGGCGATCTCGTTGAACCGGTCGAGCTTGACCTTCACCTCGCCGAGGCCCTCCTCGACGTTCTGCTTGACCGTCTTCTCCTCGTTGAGCGGCGGCTCCTGCAGCAGGATCCCGACGGTGGCCTCGGGGTCGAGGAACGCCTCACCGTTGGACGGCTGGTCGAGGCCCGCCATGATCTTCAGGATCGAGGACTTGCCGGCGCCGTTGGGACCCACGACGCCGATCTTGGCGCCCGGGAAGAAGGACATGGTGACGTCGTCGAGGATGACCTTGTCGCCGTGCGCCTTGCGCACCTTCTTCATGGTGTAGATGAATTCGGCCATGTTTGCACTCCTGACCTGCAGCGGACGTGTTTCGTAGGCGGCTCACGGGCAGCCCCGTCGGCTCCGGGGCACGGCTCGTGAACGTTCGACCGTCCAGCCTAGTGCCCCCGACAGTTCTGCCGAGGACCGCCCTGTGCCCGCATGTCGACCCTGCGCGCCCATGTCGACCCTGTGCCCGCATGTCCGACAACGGTGGAGCCGCCCACCCACGACGCGGACGCCACATCGGCCAGGACACCATCGGAAAGAACACCGGCAACGAGCAGGGGGCCGGCATCATGCCGGACCCCTGCGCCGGACGATCGGCGGGCGTCACATCCGGGCCACCTCAGACCGGGGCACTCTCCCCCGACCCGGCCCCACCGTTGGCGATCACACCGTTGCCGATCACGCCGTCGGCGACCCGGCGGTCGGCCGGCGCCGGCATCGACACCGGCGTCTCGATCACCGCTCCGGCCGGGGCGTCGGGTGTCTCCGGGTTCTCGCTGCGCCCGCGGTAGCTGCGGTCGAGACCGAACATGAACACTGCCGCGACGACGAGCACCGCACCGAACAGCGCATAGAGGCCCTGCGGGGTCCAGCCGGCACCGAGGAGGTAGCCGGTGACGATCGGCGCCACGATCGACACGAGTCGACCGATACCGATCATCAGGCCCACGCCGGTCCCGCGGACGGCGGCCGGGTACACCGACGGGCTGATCGCGTAGAAGCCGGCGACACCACCGTTGGCGGTCAGTCCGACGAACACCGCGAGCACCATGCCCAGCGCGACGATCTCGAATCCGTTGGCGTAGGCGACAAAGACGACCGCACCGCCGAGCAGCAGCAGGGTGTTGACGATGCGGGGCCGCAGCACCAGCGTCAGCGAGGCGAAGATCAGCGCACCGATCACACCGCCGACGTTGATCAGCACACCGGCGGTGGTACCCATGCCGGAGTCGCCGGTGGCGTCGGTCAGCAGCTTGGGGGTCCAGGTGTTGGCGAAGTAGAAGGCCGCCATCAGGCACGAGTAGCCGATCCACAGCATGACGGTGCGGCGCCCCATGATCCCGGAGAACAGTCCGCCTTTCACACCGCGGACGTGCGCGGCCGCAACCGGTTCCGGAAGCTGTTGCGCGGGCGCGTATCCGAGCTTCGCCGCGATCGCGTTGTACTTCGTCAGGGCATTCTTGGGCCGCTTGTCGACGAGGAACTCGATGGATTCGGGCAGTGCGCGGATGACCACGACGAGCAGGATCGCGGTGACGACGGTGCCGAACACGAACGCCGAGCGCCAGCCGAAGTGCGAGATCAGCACACCGGAGATCGCGCCACCGAGCGCCACACCGCCGGGCAGACCGGCGCCGTAGAGCCCGAGGGCCAGGCCGCGCCGACGGTCACTGCTGTTCTCTGACACCAGGATGTTGAGGTTGGCGACTAGACCACCGATTCCGAGACCGGCGAACGCACGGAACGCGATGAGCTGGCCGGGGCCCGCGGCGATCGTCGACAGTGCCATGCCGATGGTGATCACGACGAGGCAGGCGATCGTCATCGGCCGGCGGCCGTACCGGTCGGCGAGCGGCGAGAGGGCGAAGGCGCCCACCGCGGTGCCGATCAGCCCGGCGCTGAGCAGGTAGCCGACCTCCACCGACGACAGGTTCCAGTCGTCACTGAGGTGCGGCGCGACGAACGCCATGATGAGGATCTCGAATCCGTCGACCATGCACAGCAGAAAGCAGATCGCGATGGTCCGGATCTGATACGGGCGCATCGGCTGGGTGCGAATCGCTTCGCGAATATCCATGAGGGGGTTGCCTTTCACAGCACAGGCGTTCTCCGGCACCCTCGATGAGGGCGACTCCGCCCCGCGCGTCCAGATCGCAAGAACCGGACATCACGAGTGCGCATGAGGAGGGTCACGCATGAACGGGATCGTCACCGTGGAGACCGGGCGTGAACTCCGGACATCTGAGGTGGACGAGGTGAGAGACGAGGCGCCGACGGGGCTTCGATGCGCTCGTGATGCACAAGAGTGACAGCGCTCACGGAGTATGTCAACAACCACCCGGCTCACGACACCACGTGCGCAATCGCGCGTCGTGTGCACATTGTGCACACGGCCACCCTAAGCTGTGGCCGTGGCCTCCCTCGATACGACGCCGGGCGATACGCCCCCACCGACCCCCGCGACCCCAGCGCGGGCAGCCGGCACCCAGACGCTCGCGCGCGGCCTCACCGCGCTGGAGTTGGTGGCGAATTCCCCTGCGGGCCTGACGATTCAAGATGTGGCCGAACGACTCGGGGTGCACCGCAGCATCGCCACCCGACTGCTGGCGACGATCGCCGACTTCCGCCTGATCAGTCGCGGCCCGGACGGCCGTTTCCGGGCCGGCGGCGGGCTCGCGGCGCTGGCCCGCACCGTGTATGCGGGTCTGCGCGAGGTCGCCGCAGCCCCGATGCAAGATCTCGCCGACACGATCGACGCGAGCGTCGCCCTCTTCGTCGCCGAGACCGAGGATGCGGTCGCCGTGGCGGTCACCGAACCGACCAACGCTGCGGTCCGCGTCTCGTTCCGCGAGGGTGGGCGCCACCCACTCGATCACGGCGCGGCCGGATACGCGCTGCTCACGGCACTGCCATCGCGCCCACGCGAAGATCCCCGGGTCACCGAGGGGCGCCGCACCGGATACGTGATCAGCTACGGAGAGGTGATGCCGGGCTACTGGGGACTCGGGGTCCCCCTGGCCCACGCCGAGAACGAACCACCGGCCTGCCTGACGATCATCAGCCCGTCACGCGAACTGATCGACACCTGCGTCGACGCCACCCTCGCCACCGCAGCCGAGATCAGCCGCTACACCCACTGACGAAGCCCTGACCTGCGTCGATACGGCGCATCTCGGCCACACACCCCCTCCGCGTGCGACCCGCACCGCCCCTCGGCCGGTGCGGGTCGCACGCGTTTGCGCGCACTTTTTCACATCCGGCGGGCTTGACAGGAAGGGGTGTGTTCGTGTTCACATAGTGGTGGTAGGCGTGCAACTACCGATCACACCAGCTCACTATGTGAACACAGCGACGGAAGGGACCACCGAGTCCGTACGGCCACGGGGCGGTCGACGAGCTCGCACGTTCGGTTTCAGGAGTTAGGAACCCATGAGCACCACCCACGACAGCGACGTCATCATCGTCGGCGCAGGCCCGGTCGGCCTGATGCTCGCGAACATCCTCGGCATGTACGGGCATTCGGTCACCCTGCTCGAGGCACTCGATGACCTCATCGACTACCCGCGCGGCGTGGGGCTCGACGACGAGTCCTTCCGCACCATCCAGACCGTCGGACTGGTGGAAACCGTTCGCCCCCATACCAATCCGCAGCAAATCATGAGGCTGGTCAACGGCGCCGGCAAGGTCATCCTGGTCAACAATCCGCAGACCCTCGAGTTCGGCTGGGAGCGCAAGCACGGCTTCATCCAGCCCGAGGTCGACCGGGCACTGTTCGACGGTCTCGCCCGCTTCGGGAACGTCCGGGTACTGTTCGGACACCGGGTCGAGGACGTCGTGGAGGACGCCGGCTCGGTGACCGCCGTCGCACTGGTCAGCGGCGCCGACGGCCAGATCACCGAGGAGCGCTTCCGCGCCCGCTACCTGGTCGGATGCGAGGGCGGCAAGTCCCCCACCCGCAAGCGGCTGGGTGTGACGTTCGAGGGCGAATCCCCCTCGACCCGATGGCTGGTCGTCGACGTCAACAACGATCCGCTGGGAACCCCCAACGTGTTCCTCGGTGCGGATCCCAAACGCCCCTACGTCTCCATCGGTCTGCCACACGCGGTGCGCCGGTGGGAGTTCATGCTCCACGACGACGAGACCGAGGAGCAGGTCACCGATCCGGTCTTCGTCAACAAGCTTCTCGCGGATCATGTTCCGGACCCCGCCGGCCTCGAGTTCATCCGGCGGCGAGTGTTCACCCACCACGGCCGGGTGGCCTCGAACTTCCGCAAGGGACGTCAGATCGTCGCCGGCGACGCCGCGCACCTGATGCCGGTGTGGATGGGTCAGGGCTGGAACTCCGGCATGCGTGATGCCACCAACCTCGGCTGGAAGCTCGCCGCGGTGCTGTCCGGTCAGGCCGGCGACGCCCTGCTCGACACCTACACCGACGAGCGCAGGGAACACTCGAAGGCGATGGTCGACCTGTCGCTCACCTTCGGCCGGTTCATCAAGGTCACCAATCCGGTCGTCGCCGCGGCCCGCGATGCCGCGTCGTCGGTCCTCAACCTGTTCCCGCAGGTCAAGAGCTACTTCGCAGACATGCGCTTCAAGCCGATGCCCCGCTACACCCGCGGGGTGCTCGCCGATCCCACCACCCAGGTGTCCGGCAGCGCCGCGGCGTCGATCACCAGCCGGATCATCCCGGTGCGCACCGCCAACACCACCGTCTCCCCGGTGGGGGTGCAGTTCCCGCAGCCGCGGGTCAACACCCCTGCCGCCGAGAACGTGCTGCTCGACGACGCGATCGGCAACTGGTGGTCGGTGATCGTCTGGGGCAACGACCCCACCGACGTGCTGCCGCAGTCCTCGCTCGACAAGCTCGCCGCGCTCGGTGCACGTCTGGTCGCGGTCGTCCCGGAGACCCAGCGGGAGTGGGCGCAGCAGCACATGGCCGACGATGTGCTGGTCCTCGGTGATTTCACCGGACAGGTCAAGAAGTGGTTCGACGACCGGCCCACCCCGATGATCTTCCTGCGCCCCGACCGCTTCGTCGCCGGCGCCTGCCTGAACCAGCACGGTCCGGCCACCCTGGACGCGATCCTCCGGGCCATGTCGTTCACCGGCCGGCCCGCGATCGCCCCCGCCGAGCCCGCCCTCGCCCACTGAAGGAGATCCCACATGTCCGCCTCCATCACCACCCCCATCCCCGAGTACGCGACCGATGCGTTCTTCGGTCTCGAGGACAAGTGGCTGCAGACCGCCGACGGCGAGCTGACCCACTACCACGAACTCGGTGAGGGCACCCCGATCCTGTTCCTGCACGGCTCCGGCACCGGCGTGACCGCGGCCGCGAACTGGTGGCTCAACCTGCCCGCGCTGAGCGCCCACGGCCGCTGCATCGCGATCGACTCGATCGGCTACGGCCAGTCGGTCGTCGCCGACGGCACCGCCTACGGCATCAAGGAATGGGTGCGCCACGCGGTGCGCGTCCTCGACGCCCTGGGCATCGAGAAGACCTGGATCGTCGGCAACTCCCTCGGCGGCTGGCTCGCATTCCAGTTCGCCATCGACTTCCCCGAGCGCCTGCTCGGCATCATCTCGATGGGCACCGGCGGTGCCAAGCTGACCGGCGCCCTCAAGGGTCACTCCAACCCGACGCTCACCGAGGAGGGCATCCGCAAGACACTGGAGATGTTCGTCGTCGACAAGAGCCTGGTGACCGACGAGCTGGTCTCGCTGCGCTACCAGTCGGCGCTCAACGACACCGCCTCCGACCGGCTCGCCGACGTCGTCGCCGCCCGCGACCGCGATCGCTACGACCTGCCGCTGGACTTCGATGTCCTTGCACGCTTGGATATCCCGGTGCTGCTGATCCACGGTGTGCAGGACGTCGTGATCCCGGTGTCACGGACCTGGGAACTGCTCAACGTGATCCCCCACGCGGACGCGCACATCTTCAGTCAGTGCGGTCACTGGTCGCAGGTCGAGCGGTCCGCGGAGTTCAACGAGGTCATCGGCAGCTACCTCGCGCGGCACGCCGGAAACCGCTGAGGTCGAAGGAGTCCCGTCATGACCCAGGCACTCCTGTGCATGTCACACAGCCCGTTGCTCGACCACGCCGACCCGCCTGCCGAGGTCGTCGCCGCCGTGCAGGCCTCGTTCGATCAGGCGCGCACCTTTGTGCGTGACTTCGATCCCGAACTGGTCGTGAACTTCGGACCCGATCACTACAACGGGTTCTTCTACGACCTGATGCCACCGTTCTGCGTGGGCTATCGCGCTCACGGGACCGGCGACTACGACTCCTTCGCCGGTGACCTCGACGTCCCCGAGCAACTCGCCGAGGACCTCGCACAGTTCGTGATCGACCGTGAGATCGATCTGGCGATCTCCCGCCGGATGGAGGTCGACCACGGCGCGGTCCAGCCGATGGAGATCCTCCACGGCGGCAACGCCGCCGCCCGACCGGTACTGCCGATCTTCGTCAATTCCGTTGCGCGGCCGTTTGTCCCGGTGTCCCGGGTGCGCAAGTTCGGCCAGGCCGTCGGCGAGTTCTTCGCGGGACAGGACAAGCGCGTGCTGTTCCTCGGCTCGGGCGGCCTCTCCCACGACCCGCCGGTGCCGCAGTTCGCCACCGCCGACGACGCCCAGCGTGAGTTCCTCACCGCCGGAAGGCATCCGTCGGCGGAGTTCCGGGCCCGGCGTCAGGCCAACACCATCGAGACCGCACGCAAGTTCGCCGCAGGCGAGGCCGACATCATGGACCTCAACCCCGACTGGGACCGGGCGTTCCTGAAGGTGTGCTCGTCGGGCAAGGTGGAGGGCTTCGACGCCTACACCGCCGACGACATGGACGCCACCGCCGGGCACTCCTCCCACGAGGTGCGCACCTGGGTGGCCGCGTACTCCGCGCTGAGCGCCTGCGGCGAGTACGACGTCACCTACGAGTTCTACCGGCCGATCCGCGAGTACATCGCGGGGTTCGCCGTCACCACTGCCGTTCTGCGCTGAGAGACCCTCCGCCCGTACGACATCCGAGTGCGGCCCCATTCAACCGGGGCCGCACTCGCCCGCATCACAACACCCGCCGGTCCCCCATCTCGGCGACCGCCGTTCGACCCCTCCCCACGCGTAGGCCCGGCCGATCCCGCAGCCACTGCGTCAGGCGTCGTCGCCCATATGCCGCACCGACTCTGGACCCACCACCGATCGCCGAGTTGTCCACAGATGCCGTCGACGCCTCCGCATGGGCCCGACGATGGTCCATGCTGGGTGGGCACGGGATCGGTGCCGCTGAGGGGACGGACACCGATCCCGTGACAACCCGCCACATGTCGGCGGATATACTCGCGAGGCCGAGAACCACACCAGGTCCCGGCACGCCTCCGTAGCTCAATGGATAGAGCATCGGCCTTCTAATCCGGTGGTTGCTGGTTCGAGTCCAGCCGGGGGCACCGTGACAACCTTGCCGCCCTCCGGGCGGTGTGCGCCCGCTGTGTCGTTTGAAAGAGATTCATGCAGGCGCACCGTCACATCCTTGCGGACCTCCGGAACTGTGGACATTCACGACCGCCCTCCAGAGCCCGGGCCGAGAGGCGTTCGCCCACCACCCGAGGACGCAGCACCAGCCAACCGCCGTGGTCGACGAACACCCTCGCACCCGCATGGCGGACACGACCTGCCCACGATCGCAGGTCATCGGTGGTCAGTGCCTGCACGTGTCCGAAGTGTTCACCGGGCTGTTCCTCGAACGGCACGGCCACGATCACCCGGCGCCGGGCCACGCGCAACGCTTCCTCGATCGCCGTCACCGCCTGGTGGTCGTCCAGGTGTTCCAGGAGGTGGACCAGTGTGACGGTGTCGACCGAGCTGTCCGGATATCCCAGCGCAGTGGCGTCGCCGAGGTCGGCCTGTACGGACAGCCTGCGTCGACGTGCCGCCCGCCGGAGCATGGCCACCGCACCCGGGTCCACGTCGCACGCCGACACCTCCTTGCCCTCCCGGGCCAGTTGCAGGGCGAGGAAGCCGAAGCAGCTGCCCACCTCGAGCACCGACCGTCCCTCGATCAGGGATCGGGCCAGACGGTGGATCGGCGCGAACGCCGACCCACCCTCATCAAGCGAACGAAGAGTGTTGTCGTAGAACGCCTCCCAGGCCCGAGTGACGGTCGGGGCGGACGTCTCGACGATGCGCACGAAGGCGGTCTCGAAGTCGTCCCGCCCGATCAGCACGCCGATGTCCACCAGCGACGTCAACGAACCCACCAACGCGTCGTCACAGATGTCGGCGGGGGTGAAGCGATGCACCAGGTCCACACCGTCGTCCTGGCCGACGTGCCAGGCCAGCGGGCCCGTGCCGCCGAGGAGTTCACCGGCTCCGGCCGCTCGCACCCGAATGCGTCGTCCGACCCGACCCTGCCCGGTCGGGTCGAGGGAAGCGGTCACGACCAGCCTTCGTCCATGTCGATCACCGCACGACCGGTGAACTCGCCGCGTCGCAACGCATCGACGACGGTGGGGATCTCGCCGACCGGGAAGTGGACACCGATCTGATCCAGCTTCCGGGGCCTCAGATCATCCTCGATCCGCTTCCACAACGCGCGCCGGGCCTCGATCGGCATCTGCACGGAATCGATCCCGAGCAATCCCACCCCGCGCAGGATGAACGGCATGACGGTGGTCGCCAGGCCGCTGCCCCCGGTCAGACCGCTGGCGGTCACCACTCCCCCGTACCGGGTGGTGCTCAGGATGTCGGCCAGCGCCGCGCCGCCGACACAGTCGACGGCCGCAGCCCAGCGGGCACGCCCCAGCGCACGCGGCCTGGCATCCGGGTCGAGCGGCAGCCGGCCGATCACCTCGGCGGCCCCGAGGTCGTGCAGACGGTCGGTCGCCGCCGGCTTCCCCGACGAGGCCACCACCTCGAATCCCTTGGCCGCCAACAGATCGATGGCCGCGGAGCCGACACCACCGGTGGCACCGGTGACGATGATCGGACCCGACTCGGGGGTCACACCCCAGTCGAGGATCGCCGCGACACTCATCGCCGCGGTGAAGCCCGCGGTCCCGATGGTGGCCGCCTCGCGCGGCGTGAGGTCGGCGAGGGCGACGGTCCAGTCGGCCGGCACCACCGCTTCCTGCGCATAGCCGCCGTCGCGGGCGGTGCCGATCTCGTAGCCGTGTGCGATCACCTCGGCGCCCACAGCGAAGTCCGGTGACGCAGATTCGATCACGGTCCCCGCGACGTCGATGCCGGGCACGATCGGATAGTCGCGGACCACACCGCCACCGGGGGTGAAGGCCAGTGCGTCCTTGAAGTTGACGCTCGAATGGGTCACCCGGATGCGCAGCTCGCCGGCGCCGAGCGCAGCTCGGTCACGCTCGATCACCTCGGGACGGATCTCGTCGTCGTGACGGACGGCGGTGAGTGAACGATAGGTGGTCATGCGGTACTTACTCCTTGAGTCGGTGGTGTTCGGGCTGGGTGAGTTCACGCTGGGGGCCGCGTCGGCGAATCGGGGGCCAGCCGGGTGGTCAGGTCGGTGACGACCGCGGGGTTCTCGATGGTCGGGGGCACATCGGGATCATCGCCGTCGAGGATCTGGCGCAGACAGCGGCGCACGATCTTGCCCGAGCGGGTCTTGGGCAACGCCGGGACCACGCTCACGCCACCGAGCGCGGCGATCGGCCCGACCCGTCGGCGCACGAGATCGCCGATCTCCGTGGCCAGCTCGGCCACACGCTCGGCGTAGGCGACCTCGGGTACGACGATCGCATAGGGCCGTTGCCCTTTGAGGTCGTCGCGTGCCCCGACGACGGCGCATTCGGAGACCCCGGAGTGTTCGGCGATGGCCGTCTCGATCTGACCCGACGACATCCGGTGCCCGGCGACGTTCATCACGTCGTCGGTGCGGCCGAGGATGTACACGTACCCGTCGTCGTCGACATATCCACCGTCACCGGAAGAGTAGTAACCGGGGTGTTCGGTCAGGTACGACCGTGCCAATCGGTCGTCGTCGCCCCACACGCGGGTCAGCGCCCCGGGCGGGAGCGGCAGCCCCAGACAGACATCGCCTTCCTGTCCTGGCGCGACGGGTTTCCCGTCGTGGCCGAGGATCGCCACGGTGAATCCCGGGACCGGCTTCGTCGAGGAACCAGGTCTGGGTGGGAAGTACGTCAGGCCGAGGAAGTTCGAGATGACCGGCCACCCCGTCTCGGTCTGCCACCAGTTGTTCACCACGGGTGCCGGTTGCACGTCGCAGAGCCATTGCTGTGTGTCCGGGTCGAGACGCTCACCGGCCAGGAAGATCCCCCGCAGCGAGGTCAGGTCGTACCCGGTGAGCAGCTCCGCCCGCGGATCCTCGCGACGGATGGCCCGCATCGCGGTGGGCGCGGTGAGCAGCACGCTCACCCGGTGACGTTCGACGATGTCCCAGAACGCCCCCGCGTCGGGGGTGCCCACGGGTTTACCCTCGAACAGCACGGTGGTGGCCCCCGCGAGCAGTGGCCCGTAGACGATGAACGAGTGCCCCACCACCCAGCCGATGTCGCTGGCCGCGAACACCACGTCCCCGGCCTCGATGCCGTACACATGCGGCATACACCACGCCATCGCCACCGCATGCCCGCCGTTGTCACGGACGATGCCCTTCGGGGCACCGGTGGTCCCGGACGTGTAGAGGATGTACAGCGGATCGGTGGCGGCCACCGGCACACCGTCGGCGGGCTCGACGTCGGCGATCAGGGCGTCCCAGCGATGTTCCGGCCACCCGACCGTGCGACCGGCCGGTTCCGGCACCTCTGGGCGGTCGACGACGACGACGTGCCCGGGTCGCCAATCCGCCTCCGCGAGGGCGGCATCGAGCAGCGGCAGGTAGGGCACCGCACGGCCGGGTTCGAGTCCCCCGGTGGCGGTCACGATCACCGCCGGCCGCGCATCGTCGATGCGTGCGGCGAGTTCGGCCGCACCGAAGCCGCCGAACACCACCGCGTGCACCGCCCCCAGCCGGGCGCAGGCGAGCATGCCCACCACCGCCTCCGGGATCATCGGCAGATAGATCAGCACGCGATCCCCGCGTCCCACACCGAGATCGCGCAGCGCCCCCGCGGCCCGGCGCACCTCGTCGAGCAGTTCCCGGTAACTGTAGGTGCGCTCGCGACCCGTCGTCGCCGACACGTACACCACCGCGGACTGATCGCCGAGGCCTGCCGCCACATGCCGGTCCAGGGCGTTGTGGGCGGTGTTCAGGGTGGCCCCGGGAAACCAGTCCGCCAAGCCGTGCGTGGTGTCGACGTACGCCGATCGCGGTGGGTCGACCCATGTGACGGCGCGGGCGGCGTCGAGCCAGAACCGACCCGGATCACGCTCGGCGACGGCCGAGGCGACGGCATGGGCGTCCATCGGCACCTCGGACCGCTCCGTGCTCTGCGTGCGCTCAGCCATCGGTGAACCTCGCCGGCCGCTTGTCCAGGAACGCGGTCATGCCCTCGGTCTGGTCGTCGAAGGCGAACAGCGAATGGAACCACCGCCGTTCGAAGAGCAGCCCCTCGGCCAGGGTCGTCTGGTCGGCGCGCAGGACGCACTCCTTGGCCGCACGGACCGCGCGTCCGGAGAAGCCGGCGATCTGCCGGGCCACCACCAGCGCCTGGCCGAGCACGTCGTCGTCGGGGACGACGCGGCTGACCAGACCGATGCGGAGCGCCTCGGCGGCATCCACCCGGCGACCGGTCAGGATCAGGTCCATCGCCCGGGCCTTGCCGACCAGGCGCGTGAGCCGTTGCGTGCCACCGATACCCGGGATGATCCCCAGACCGATCTCCGGCTGGCCGAAGGACGCACCCTCGCCGGCGATCAGGATGTCGCACATCATCGCGATCTCGCATCCGCCGCCGAGCGCGAACCCGTTGACCGCACCGATGGTGGGGATGCGCAGGTCGGCCAGTTGTTCCCACGCCGCAAGATGATTCGCGTCCGTCATGTCGCCGAAAGTACGGTCACGCATCTCGGCGATGTCGGCGCCGGCGGCGAAGGCGCGGCCGGCACCGGTGAGAACCAGTGCCCGCGCACCGCTGTCGGTGACCTGACGCAGTGCCACGGAGAACTCGGTCATCATCGTCGTGTTCAGGGCGTTGAGTGCGGTCGGTCGGTTCAGGGTCAGCTGGGCCACACCGTCGTCGTCGACGGTGAGCGTGAGGGTGTCAGAGGAGGACATCGGTTCTCGGGTTTCCTTGGGTTGTCGGTGAGGGGTTGCGGACGGTGGGGGGTTCGAGGTGACCGGCGAGCCGGCTCGTCAGCGCATCGACGACGGCCCTGATGTGTGGGGCGCGTCGCACGGCCGACGGCACCACCACCCAGTACTGGCCGCCGACGTCCACCTCGGCGGGCAGTACCGGCACCAGACCGTCGTGGAAGGCGGTCGCATACGCGGGCAGCAGACCGACGCCGTGGCCGGCGAGCACCGCCTGGATCTGCGCGCTGACACTGTTGGACTGCACCGTGGCGCAGGCCCCGGGGAGCAGATCGTCGAGGACGCGCAGCGGGGCGATGTCGAGGCATCCGTCGAGGTAGTAGACCAGCGGGTGTTCCCGAAGGTCCTCGACACAGGTGATCGGGGCGTGATCGGCGAGGTGGTCGGCCGAGGCGAACAGGGCCAGTGAGTAGGTGCACAGTCGCGTGGCGACGACGGCCCGCGACGGCGGCGGTTCCAGCGACACCGCGATGTCGTACTCGCCTGCACGCAGATCCACATGCCGTGTGGAGGTCAGCAATTCGATACGCAGGGACCGGTGCCGGGCGAGAGCCGGGGCGAGGGCCTGTGGCGCCAGGTAGGTGCCGAACGCGTCCGGGGTGAGCAGGCGGACGGAACCGCGGACACCGTCCTCGTCGTCACGGGCGACGGCGCGCTCGGCCTCGTCGAGGTCGCGCTGGATCCGCTCCCCGATCCGCCGGAGGCGACGGCCCGTCTCGGTGAGCTGCCAACCGGTGGTGGACCGGTCGAACAGGCGCCGGCCGACCCGTTTCTCCATGCGGGCCACGTGCCGGCTCACGGTGGAGTGGTCGACGCCGAGCCGCGACGCCGCCCCGGTGACGGTGCCACTGCGTGCCACGGCCAACAGGATCAGCAGATCCTCGGCACTCACCGTGGTGTGCAGTGGCCGATCGGGGCTCATCAGCCCGCCCCGAGCTGGACCAGTGCCAGCAGCGGCGCCATGATCGCGATCGCCACGGCAGGCGGATCCAGGTGCATCCGGCAGCGCTCCAACATCAGTCGCGCCCAGCCCTCGGCGACGACAGCGGATACCAGGCCCGCCACGACGGCGGCCACCAGAATCCAGATCGCACGGTCGGTGTGGGCGGCGATGATCCCCGCGGCCAGTCCGGCGGGCAGGGTGATGTGGTGGGTCACCGGCACCGCCTTGCCGAACACCAGGGCCAGCAGGGTCACCGCGGACATGCCGTAGAGGAAGAGCGGCGCCATCGCCCGGGCGTCCGGTGGGAACGCCAGGTACACCGATCCGGCGACCGCACCGCCCATCAGCCCGATGGTGATCACCGCGGCGGGATCGTGCTGCCACGGAACCCATGGCGCACGTTCGGTGGTCGGGGTCCGCGCCCACAGCGCGGCGGCCACCAGCGCGGTGAGGACGACGCTGACCGCGAGCGCGTCGATCACCCGGACCTCGGCACCGACGGAGGTGTGCACAACGGGGATCTGGGCGACCGCCCGGGCCAGGATCTGGCCGAGCACACCGAATGCCGCGCCCACCGCGAGGACGGACATGCGGTTGTAGGAGATCAGCGGCTGGGCGATGTCACGGCCGGAGGCGTGGGCACGGATGTGGGCGGCATACGCCGCCGCGGCCGCACCGCCGGCGAACAGCACATGGGGACCGAACACCGGCCCGAAGGCCAGGTCTCCCACCAGCGGGGTGTCGGGGCCGAGGGTCGCCAGCAGGGTGGCGACCACGACGATCACCCCCATCAGGGAGAACGCGGCGAGCGCACCCAACGCCGCCCCCAGTGCGCCACCACCGGCGGCGCCGACCAACTCGCTCACGGTGAGCGTCATGGAAAGTCCTTTGCGTCGTATTCCGTTGGGAAAGAACGGTTCACGCGGCGACGACAGACCCTGAGGATGAGGGTGTCGTCGCCGCGCGAACAGCGTCGAGCGGGGGTGGATCAGTGCTGGTGCCTGATCACACCGCGGATGTTCTTGCCGGCCAACAGGTCGTCGTATCCCTCGTTGACCTGCTCGAGGCTGTACTCCTTGGTGATCAGCTCGTCGAGCTTGAGCTTGCCGTCGGCATACATCCGCACCAGGTTGGGGATGTCATAGGTCGGATTGCAGTCGCCGAACAGCGATCCCTTGACGGTCTTGCGGAAGTAGCTCATCTCGGTGCTCGGCAGCTTGACGGTGATCTCGTCGATCCGGTTGAGGGCGGTCAGCACCATGATCCCGCCACGGCCGATCATCGAGAAGCCGGCACTCACCTGCTCGGCGGTGATCAGGTCGGTGGTGATGATCGCCGAATCCGCACCCTGACCGTTGGTGAGGTCGTCGACAGCGGCCTTCGCGTCGGCGGCGTTGTCGAAGGCCAGGGTTGCGCCGAGCTCGATTGCCTTGTCCCGCTTGTTCTGCAGCGGATCGATCACGATGATGTGCTCGGCACCGGCGTGCTTGGCGCCCTGCACCGCGTTGATGCCGATGCCACCGATACCGAAGATGACCACCATGTCACCGGGCTTGGTGTCGGCGGCATATACCGCCGATCCCCAGCCGGTGGGCACGCCACAACCGACCAGGACCGCCTTGTCGAGCGGGATGTCGTCGTCCACCACGACGACGGAGTACTCGTTGATCACGTTGTACTGGCTGAAGGTGCCGAGCGTGCACATCGCGCCGTACTGGCCGCGCGGTCCGCTGATCGGCCATCGCGGGCCCTCGAGGTGCCCTTCGAGCATCGCGGCGTTCATGTCGCACACCGACTGACGGCCGGTGGCACAGTACTTGCACCGTCCGCATGTGGGCGTGAACGAACAGATCACGTGATCACCCGGCTTGACGCGCGTGACACCCGGGCCGACCTCCTGGATGATCCCGGCACCCTCGTGACCGAGGACCATCGGCAGTCGCGCGATGGTGTCGCCGATGGAGATGTGCACGTCGGAATGGCACAGACCGCCGTAGAGGTACTGGATGAGCACCTCGTTGGGGCCGGGCTTGTCGAGGGTGAGTTCCTCGATCTCGATCGGCTTGCCCGGTTCGACGACGACTGCGGCTTGGGTCTTCATGGTGTCTTCCTTCGGTTGGTCGATTCCGCCCGGATAGCGGAGATCACGTGTGGTAGATCGGTGGGAATTACTGTGGTTCTTGCTGTTTCACCAGATGTGAGCCACCGAGGAACAGCGGGTGGTCTCAGCCGTGCTTGAGATTGACGACGTGGACGTCGGTGAACTCCTCGACGCCTGTGCGACCGAACTCGGCGCCCAGCCCCGACTGCTTGATCCCGCCGAACGGGACGTCGGGGGTCAGCTGGAAGTGGTGGTTGATCCAGGTGGTGCCGGCGTCGAGGCGACCGGCCACATCCATCGCGTTCTCGATGTCGGTGCCCCACACCGACGCACCGAGCCCGTACGGTGTGGCGTTGGCGCGGGCGATCGCATCGTCGAGCTCGTCGTAGGGCAACACCGAGCGGATCGGGGCGAAGGTCTCCTCGGCGACCAGCGGACTGCTCTCGTCGATGTCGCACACTAGCGTCGGGGCGATGTAGTAGCCCGGGCGGTCGAGCGCGTCACCACCGGCCACGATCCGGCCGTCCCGTCGGGCCACCGCCAGGTGCTCGCGCGCCTTGCGGTACTGGACCGCGTTCTGCACCGGACCCACCTGGGTCTGCTCGTCCAGCCCGTGTCCGACGGTCAGTGCCTCGATCCGCCGGGACAGTGCCTCGACCATCGCCTCGTACCTCGACGACGGGACATAGATCCGCTTGATCGACACGCACACCTGGCCCGCATTCGCATAGGCCCAGGTGCACAGTCCTTCTGCGGTCTTCTCGATGTCGGCGTCGTCGAGCACGACGGCCGCGTCGTTGCCGCCCAGTTCGAGTGTCAGACGTTTGAGGGTGGGTGCACACGCCGCCATCACGTGACGTCCGGTGACCGTGGACCCGGTGAACGAGACCTTGTCGATGCCCGGATGGGCGGTGAGCCGGCGGCCCAGATCGCCGCTGTCACCGACGATGTTGAACACGCCGGCCGGGATGACCTCACGGATCAGCTCGCCGAAGTACAGGGTCGCCAGCGGTGTGGTGGGCGACGGTTTGAGCACCATGGTGTTGCCGACGATCAGGGCCGGCGCGAGCTTGTACAGGGCCTGGAAGAGCGGGAAGTTCCACGGCGTGATCGCACCCACCACACCGACCGGGCGGCGGCGCAATTCGACCCGGTTGGCGTCGTCGTCGCGCAGCACCTCGGTCTCGAGCCGGTACTCGGCGAAGTAGCGGGTGAAGTCGATCGACCAGCTCACGTCGTCGCGGGCCTGGGTGATCGGCTTGCCCTGTTCCAGGGTGGTCAGCTGGGCGAGCTCCTCGTGGTGGGCGGCGAGGACGTCGGCCACCGCATGCAGAATCCGGCCGCGCTCGGCGACCTGGAGCGCCGACCATCCCGGCAGTGCGCGCCGTGCCGCTTCGACGGCGAGGTCGAGTTGCTCGGACGAGGCGGCAGGTGCATCGGCGATCCGTTCGGCGGTACCGGGATCCACCACCTCGATCCGGGTGGCGCCATCGACCAGGCGGCCCTCGATCAACTGGCCGAACCGCTTGGTCCCCGGGTCGAATCCCAGCCGGGGAGTCGGGGTGAGAAGTGAGGTCATCGAGTTCCTCTCGAAGCGAGTGCCGACGGCACTGGGAAAGGTCGGGTGGGAATGTCGAATCGCGGCTCCCGATCGACTGCGGTGCGGGCCGGGGATCGACGGATTTCAGTCTTGCGATCTGCGTCACAGCTATTTGTTCGAGATCTGCACACCCGCCGATCGGGGGTCGACCCGCCGCCGAGTCCGCTACGGTGGTTCGCACTGCGGGTGACTTCATTCACATTCGGGCAGGTTCGTGTGGCGCGTCTGGCGCCCGTCGGGGAATCGCCTGCTGCAGGGAAAGACGAGAGGTCCGTGACGATGATCGACAACTCCACAGCGACGGTCGCGACGATGTCGGCGAGCCGGTCGGGTCGTGTCCTCCAGGCCTCCTGGACCCGCTCCCGACAATCGGGCCTGGACCCGGCCAAACCGATGGACCCACCCACCGCCGGTGGTGTGGACACCGGGAGCCGCCTCTTCCGTGCGGCCACACCGGTGTTGGAACGCGTACGCGACGAGATCGACGGTGAGCGCTACTCGGTGATGCTCGTCGGTGCGCAGGCCGAGATGCTGACGACGGTGAACGGTTGCCGGCCGATCGATGCGGTGGTCGAACGCATCGGCGCCACCCCGGGTGCGCTCTGGCGGGAGGACACCACCGGCACCAACGCCCTGGCCACCCCGTTCGAGACCCGCAAGCCGTTGTTCGTGCGCGGCCGGGAGCACTACGTCGAGGGGCTGCACGACTACAGCTGCTACGGCCGGCCGATCTTCGACCCGATGACCGGCCGGCTCCTCGGCGTGCTGGACATCATGAGTGACGCCGGCGCCGAATCCGCGTTGATGCGACCGTTCGTCGACGCCGCGATCGTCGAGATCGAACGCAACATCCGGCAGAGCGTCGGCAACCGCACCCGCTCGGTGATCCGCGCCTTCGAGGAGGCGGCCCGACACCCGGCCGCGATCGTGGTGGCGATCTCGCGCTCGGTGATGCTGCAGAGCTCGGCCGCCGCTCGGGTACTGTCCCCCACCGACATCGCGTTGTTGCAGCAACTCGCCCACGACCTGCGGGCGTCGACGACCGTCGAGGTGACCTTGGGCAACGGGCACACCGCCCGGGTGGAGCTGGAGCCGGTCGACAACTCCGACGGCGTGCTGGTGCGCGCCCACACGCGGCAACGGCCGATGGTCCCTCGCACCGCCGAGAGGTTGCGCAGCTCGAGCCGGGTACGGCAGTGGATCGAGGATTTCCCCGGCAGCGCGGGATCGGGCGTGATCGTCGGCGAATCCGGTAGCGGCCGCAGCACCGCGCTGGCCGACGCGACCGGCGACCTCGCGCGCTGCGCGATCGACGGCCGCGCTCTGTACGAGGCCGAGGCCGAGCGCCGGCTACGGGCCTTCGCCGAGCAGCCCGGCGATCGGCTCCTGACCATCGACGACCTCGACCGACTGCCCGCGGGACCGATGGGCATCGTCGAGGAGATCCTCGTCTCGGGGCGTCACCGGGTGCTCGCCGGCACCGGGATTCCCGATCCCGCCGACGTGGGCGCCACGCGCCTGTTGCACCTGTTCGAGAACCGACTGGACCTGCCGGCGCTGCGCGATCAACGCTCCGAACTGCTTGCCACATTGGACGAGCTGGCCGGTCCGGGCGTTCGGTATCGCTTCACCCCGCAGGCCACCAGAGTGCTCGAGTCCTATTCGTGGCCGGGTAATCACCGGGAGCTGGCGTCGGTGTTGCGCTCGCTCGCACGGTCCCGCGGCACGCTGATCGACGCGGCCGATCTGCCCATCGAGTTACGGATGAAGTCCACGGTCAAGACGCTGACACCGTGGCAGCAGGCCAGTTGCGACGCGATCATGCGGGCGATGGAGATCTCCCACGGCAACAAGGCACATGCCGCCGACTATCTGGGCATCAGCCGTAGCACGCTGTACCACCACATCAAGGAATACGGGATCATCGTCTAGGGTCGCGATCGCCGGGTGCGCTCGTTGGTGACCACCTCGGCGCACCCGCGCATCGACACCGGTGCGAGGGCCCCATCCGGGTGATGTGGCAGCACGGCCGTGCAGCCCTGCACACGACTGTGTGCATCTGGGCATTGCCGGATACCGGTCGGTGACGCAGAGTCACTGTCGACCCAACTCCCGGACCGGAATATCCGAACAGCGATATCCCGCAACGACATCCGAACAGAGGCCCACACCCGATGTCCACTCTCATCGCCCTGCCCAGAATTCTGCGGATCGGCGCCGATGCCCTCACCGATCTCCCGGCCGTCCTCGGTGATCTCGGGTGTCGACGCCCACTGATCGTCACCGACGACCACCTCGTCTCCACCGGCGCGGTCACCCGGATGACCGAGGGACTCCGGGCCGCCGGCATCGAGTTCGCGGTGTTCGGTGACGTGGTCCCCGATCCCACCACCGATTCGCTCGAACCGGCTGCCGACCTGGTCCGGGCCGAGCGGTGTGACGCCGTGATCGGCTTCGGCGGCGGGAGTTCGATGGACACGGCCAAGGCGGTCGCCCTGCTGGCCACCACCGACCGACCGATGCGCGAGTTCAAGGCCCCGACGCTCACCGACGAGCCCCTGCTGCCGATCATCGCGATTCCGACCACCGCGGGCAGCGGATCGGAGGCGACCCGTTTCACCGTCATCACCGACTCGGAGTCCGGCGAGAAGATGCTGTGTCCGGGTCTGGCGTTCCTGCCCACCGCGGCCATCGTCGACCACACGTTGACCACGTCCATGCCACCGCGGCTCACCGCCGACACCGGCATCGACGCCCTCACCCATGCGGTGGAGGCCTACGTCAGCACCAAGGCCAACCCGTTCAGCGATTCCTTCGCGCTGACCGCAATCTCGACGATCGGCCGGTACCTGCGGCGGGCCTTCGCCAACGGCTCGGATACCCAAGCGCGGGAACACATGATGCTCGCGGCCACCCAGGCAGGTATCGCATTCTCCAATTCCAGTGTGGCGCTGGTACACGGCATGAGCCGACCACTCGGCTCGCACTTCCACATCAGTCACGGCATGTCCAATGCCATGCTCTTCCCGGCGGTCACCGAGTTCTCCATCGGCGCCGCCACCGCCCGGTACGCCGACTGCGCCCGCGCCTACGGCGTGGCCGACGACCACGACTCCGACGAGGTCGCCGCAGCGCTGTTCGTCGCCGAGCTGCGCCAGATCAACCACGAGCTCGAAGTGCCCGCGCCGAACGACCTGTCGATCGACCCGGATCGGTGGACCGGGTTGCTGTCGACGATGGCCGAGCAGGCCCTCGCCTCGGGATCGCCGCAGAACAACCCCGTGATACCCACGGCCGAGGAGATCGAGGCGATCTACCACAGCATCTTCTGACGTCGGCGTCGCGCCACGGCCGCCTGCCAGGCGCTCCCCCGAGCCCCTCTGACCGCAACCGAATACCGTGGTTACGTCGGCAGGTTCGGCGGCGGAGGTTTCGACATGCCTCGTCGCTCCGCTCCTCATCGGCTCAACCACCAACCCTAACTTGGCGATTGAGCAGGGAGCCCCCGCTGAGTGAACAGGAGCACCCACTGCTGATTGAGCCGGGACCGAGCAAAGCGAGGACCCGAGTCGAAATCTCCGCAGCCCACCTCGGATAG